>NZ_CP011968.1:316130-632260 GCF_001077535.1 Clostridioides difficile ATCC 9689 = DSM 1296 | reverse complement strand
TCTTGGTACTATATACTTTAGTGTACTAGGTTCAATATCTATTTATAGTGGTCTTCACCCATATGCTTTGGGAATGGCCTGTGGTGTTGGTAGTGGAAGTATGATGACAGCAGCTGCTGGTTCATTATCTACCATGGTACCACCTGAAATGGCAGATACAATACTTGCCTATGCTGCAACAAGCAATATGATGTCTAGTATAACAGGAATTATATTCTTAGTTTTTGTGTCCTTACCATTTACTAATTTTATGTATAAGATTTTAGAACCAAAATTTTCGAGAAATAAAAAAACTAAAGAAATTAAATCTACAGAAGGAGAGTGCTAATAAATGTTTGCTAATTTAAATTTAAAGAAAAGTTCATATCAATTATTGGTTATGTCTGTTATTGGAGTTATAATTCTTATAGGACAAAGAATTAGCGTTGGTACATCTATAGTTACAGCTCTTCCTGGTATGGTGATGCTAATATTAGCTGCTATGGCAGCTATGATTATAAAAGATTTATTTCCTAAATCAATCTTTCCAGCTTTTGGATTTGCAACTATAATCGGCCTTTTACTTAGTATGCCATATAGTCCAACATCTGAAGTATTCTTAACTAACACTAATAATATTAACTTTATGGCTATAACTACTCCACTACTAGCTTTTGCAGGAATTTCTGTTGGAAACAAAATAGAAGCTTTAAAAGAAATGTCATGGAAAATAGTTATAATTTCACTTATTGTATTTACAACTATATTCTTTGCATGTGCGAGTATAGCTCATATAGTTTTAAGTATTCAAGGTAAAATATAGGAGGAATTTATTATGAATAAAGAACAATTAAAATCTCTAGTAATAAAAACTATAGATGAAAATAGAGAAAAAATATTAAAAATAGGTCAAGGAATATACAAAAATCCAGAATATGGATATAAAGAATTTAAAACTACAGAAGCTGTTTCAAACTTTTTTGAGCAAGAATTAAATTTATCTGTAGAAAAAAATATAGCAGTTACAGGATGCAAAGCAGATGCAAATTCTAGCAAGAAAGGTCCTCATATATCTATACTTGGAGAATTGGATGGTATCTCATGTAAAGAACATAAAGATGCTAATGAAATAGGTGCTTCTCATACTTGTGGACATAATATTCAGATAGCTGGAATGTTAGGTGCTGCTGTTGGTTTAGTAAAAAGTGGCGTTTTAGAACATTTAGATGGTAAAGTATCTTTTATGGCTACTCCTGCTGAAGAGTTTATTGAGTTGGAATACAGAGAGCAATTAAAAAAAGAAGGAAAAATAACTTATTTTGGTGGAAAACAAGAATTAATAAAAAGAGGTTATTTTGATGATATAGACATATCTATGATGTTTCATGCTTCTGATTTAGGAGAAGATAAGGCTCTAGTTGGTCCTGAGAGTAATGGATTTGTTGGAAAAAAGGTTAAATTTATAGGTAAAGAATCTCATGCTGGTTCTGCTCCACATGATGGAATAAATGCTTTAAATGCAGCAATGCTTGCTATAAACAACGTGAATGCACTTAGAGAAACTTTTAAAGAGTCTGAAAGAGTTAGATTCCACCCTATCATCACAAAAGGTGGAGATATAGTAAATGTTGTTCCTGCTGATGTTCATATGGAATCATATGTTAGAGCTAGAACTATAAATGGTATGATTGATGCTAATGAAAGAATAAATAAGGCTTTGATGGCTGGTGGAATGGCAGTTGGAGCTGATGTTGAGATAACTGAAATTCCTGGATATCTTCCAATATTACGATACAAAAGTCTTGATAATTTATTTAAAAACAATCTTGAAGATTTAGGTCTAAAAGGAAAAGTTATTGATGGTGGAGATTTTACAGGCTCTTTTGATTTTGGAGATGTGTCTCATATAATGCCTACTCTTCACCCTATGATTGGTGGTGTAAAAGGAGCTCTTCATACAAGAGATTTTGAAATAGTTGATGAAGATTTAGCTTACATAATTCCTGCTAAAGCAATGGCACTTACAGTTGTAGACCTTCTTTTTGATAATGCTAAGGATGCTAAAGATATATTAGATACCTTTACTCCAGTTATGACTAAAGAAGAATATCTAACATTCTTAGAAAAACACGATAAAACTTTATAAGTCTATTTTTATAATAGGGTGGTATCTACTGTAAAAGTTATACCACTCTTTGTTTTTGTAACAGTATACTTCTTTTCTTTTAGTTTTTAGATTAAACTAAAATATATTATCCTCCTTAAAACTTTTAGAGCTACGTTGAAATATCAGTAGAACTATGCTATATTCTTTCTAATTAATATAAATTTCTATTCTAATTCAAGGTGGTGAAAAAATGTTTAATGCAGGAAATCGAATTATAAATACATGGTTGTACCCTATTCAAGATGGCTTTGTCTTGATTGATACTGGATATGAAAATGGTTTTAAACATTTCAAAAAACGAATTTCTAAATTCAACATAAAAATCAAAGATATTCGATACATATTTCTAACTCATGCTCATGATGACCATGTTGGTTTTCTAAATCAGATTCTAGACGAATCTCCTAATACAAAGATTGTTATGCATGATAAAGCTTTAGAAATTCTATATAAAGGTCAAAACTCTTTTATTGGTGGTTGTACCAGCCGTACTGCCTTTCTCTTTTGCCAAATTATGAAACTATTTGGAAAAGGTGAGCATAGTTTTTCTCCACTTAAACAAGAATTTGAAAAAAGGTGTATTCTTGTGTCTGACAAGAATCGTAAAGAAATTGAAAAAGAACTAAATGGAAAAATTATAGATACACCAGGACATACTGCTGATTCAATTTCACTACTAATTGATGAAGGTGTTTTATTTTGTGGAGATTCTGCAATGAATGGATTTCCAAGTACTCACAAAATTACCATATTTGCAGAAAGCAAACTAGAATTTATTCAATCTTGGAAAACAATCATCAATACAAAACCTAAAATGATTTATCCTGGACATGGAAAACCATTTGAATGCAGTAAATTAGAACAAAATCTAATCTATGTAAATAAAATAAATTTATATCCTCTACATAATTCAAAAGATATTCACAGATTTTTGTAGAAAATACAAAGTAAATTTCTTTGATTAATTAAAAAATCTAACACTTTACTACGCTACTTATTTTAATAACTTAATCTTCCACTAGCTTTTCATAAAATTTTGTTTTAAAATTAATTTTAAAGTGCATATGTTATTTAAATACATTAGATAAAATTCGTCATTAATCTACTTAAAGCATATTTAACTAACACCACTCAACCAGAAAATTCAGAAAACTGCATTGACACAGGAAAAAGTTTATTTTATACTTTTTTTAGGACATATTGTGGACACGTCTTAAATCGACAAGCAGAATTTATATTGTAAGATTAACCACAATACTTATTTTTTAATTATATTTTTAAACATTAGGGAGGATATTATGAATGATAACGTAGTTAAGAAGAAAAACTTTTTTGACAGGACATTAAACAGAATAGAAACTGTTGGTAATAAACTACCAGACCCAGTTACAATATTTTTAGGGTTATGTGTACTTTTACTTATACTATCTAGTCTAGTTGGTTCTATGGGTATATCAGTAGTTCATCCTGGTACTGGAGAAACTATAACCGCTGTAAATTTATTGACTGTAGAACAGCTTCAAATTCTTTTAGGAAACATAGTCAGCAATTTCCAAGGGTTTGCTCCTTTGGGTCTAGTTCTAGTAACTATGATAGGTGCTGGTGTATGTGACAAAACAGGACTTATGACAGCAACAATCAAAGCATCAGTAAGCAAGATTCCTGAAACAAGAGTAACTCTTGTTGTAATGACTATAGGTATGCTTGCCAATATAGCTTCAGATGCAGGTACAATATTATTTCCACCATTAGCTGCACTTGTATATCTTGGTGTTGGTAGACATCCACTTATAGGTTTATTTTCTGGATATGCAGCAGTCTGTCTAGGATTTGCCGCAAACATTATGATAAGTGTCAATGATATACTTGCTGCAAGTTTTACAGTTCCAGCAGCTCAAATGATTGATTCTGGATTTCAAGCCAATGCAACAATGAACTTATTTTTTATGATAGCATCAACTTTTGTTCTAATACTTTTGGCAACATGGGTAACAGAAAAAATTGTAGCTCCTAGATTTGGTAAATATGAAGGAAATGCAGAACTAGATGTTGATGGAAGTCTTAGTGATGTAGAAAAGAAAGGGCTTAAAAAAGCTGGTATAAGTATATTAATATATGTGGCTATTATAGTAGCTCTTAGTGTAATCGGTAAAAAACCATTCTTAGCTGACCCAGAAACAGGAGATTTACTATCAAACAATGCTCCTCTTATGAAAGGTATGGTACCTATAATAGCACTAGCATTTTTCATACCTGGTGTTGTATACGGAAAAACTATAGGTAAAATAAAGAAGGATAAGGATGTAGTCTCTATAATGGCTAGTGCAATGAGTGATATGGGTGGATATATAATACTAGCATTTGCTGCTTCACAATTTTTGCAATTATTCACAAATAGTAATTTAGGTCTGATACTAGCTGTAAAGGGCGGAGAATTTTTAAAATCAGCAGGAATAAATGGACCTTTATTGTTGATAGGATTTATTATATTATCATGTTTTATAAATTTATTTATAGGTAGTGCATCTGCAAAGTGGGCTATTCTTGCACCTATATTTGTACCAATGTTTATGATGGTTGGATACAATCCAGCACTTACTCAGATGGCTTATCGTATAGGTGATTGTATAACAAATCCACTTAGCCCATTATTTCCGTACTTCCCTATTATACTAGCATTCACAAGAAAATACGATAAAGATGCTGGTATGGGTACTGTAATTGCTAATATGATACCATACTCTATATCATTCTTAATAGTGTGGACTATACTACTAATATTGTTTATGGTATTTAATATTCCACTAGGACCTGGAATACTTCCTTCATATAGCATGTAATTTATTTAAATCTTTCTAAAAGGAGAAATAATTTATGTTAGATAAAAATAGACTTATAAATAATTTTATGGATATGGTTAGAATTGATAGCCCATCTAATCAAGAATTAGAAATGTCTAAGTGGTTGGTAAACTACTTAAAAGAAAGAAATATAGACGCCATTATAGATGATGCAGGTGAAAAATATGGTGGCAATACAGGTAATGTCATTGCCTATATAAAAGGTGAAGAAGGAAGTAGACCACTTTGTTTATGTGCACACATGGACCAAGTTCAACCTTGTTTAGGTGTAAAACCAATACTAGATGGTAATGTAGTTAGAAGTGATGGAACTACTACACTTGGTGCAGATGATAAAGCTGGAATAGCTGCTATACTTGAAGCTTTAGAACATGTTATTACAGAAAAAATACCACATAGAGATATTTATCTTTGTTTTACAATCTGTGAGGAAGCTGGTATGCATGGTGTCAAAAACTTTAATCCTGACAACTTGCCTTGTAAAGATATGGTGATTTTAGATTCTGGTGGAGCTATTGGTTCGATAGCATACAAAGCTCCTGCTCAACAATCTATAAAAATCTCTTTTCATGGAAAGAAAGCACATGCTGGTATAGAACCTGAAAAAGGGTTAAATGCTATATTAGTAGCCTCTCATGCAATAAGCAACATGCACATAGGCAGAATAGATTCATTGACTACTTCAAATATAGGTAAAATAGAAGGTGGTGGAGCTACAAACATAGTAACTGATAAGGTTACATTGACTGCTGAAATTAGGTCTCATATACCTGAAACTTTAGAGTATGAGCTTAATCATATGGAAAAATGTTGTAAGGATGCTGCATCTAAATTTAATACTACTTATACTTTTGAACATAATATGTCTTACCCTAGTTTTGAACTTAGTAGAGATAGTCACGTTTTCAAGTTAAGTGAAGAAGCAATAAGACAAGTTGGTATTGTTCCAAATCCAATGGTAATTGGTGGTGGAAGTGACGCAAATATATTAGCTAATCTTGGATATAATTGTGCTATATTAAGTCTAGGTATGTATGATGTACACACAGTTAATGAATATGTAAATATAGACGAATTATATGATACTGCCAAAATAGTTTATCATATGATTAAATTATAAATATCATAATAGAACTCTTTAAATTATAAAAATAAAAACCTATGTATCTTCAACTTTATAAGTTATATATTAGAGTTGTTTTACATAGGTTTTAGTATTTTATATAATAATTTGTTTTAACATTTTTCATAATAAGCTTTGATATTTTATATAGTAATTTGTTCTAACATTTTTCATAATAAGCTTCAATATTTTGCATAATAATTTATTCTAGCATTTTTAATAATAGGCTCTAGTATTTTATATTAATAATTTATTCTAGTATTTTACATAATTATTTGTTCTAATTTTTTTCATAATAAGCTTTAATACTTTATATAGTAATTTGTTGTAGAATTTTATACAATATAATGATTTATACAGTTTTATAAAATATCTTAAAACAGTATTTCAGTAATATTTTTTGGTCTTCCTCCACCAATACTAGTCTCTTTTGCACATATTCGACCTAAACCTGCATTTACTATTTTATTTAATATACGTCTTGCACTTCTTTCACTTACATTTAGATACTCTGCTAACTCTTTTGAATCATAAATCTTACTTTTTCTATTCTCATTTATAGCAATAATTTTTGCAACTGACTCACAACTCATTCCAGTCTTTTTAGATATTTCGATTACCTTTTCATCAGATAGCATCAAAGAATAATTTAATTCATTTTCGGAAGCTAAAGGTCCTCTTATGTTTTCATCTTCATCTACCAAATATATACCAATTTCTTTTGAATCTATGGAGTGTCTTAATGCTTTATGTGCATTATTTTCAGCCTGATACGCAGTTACTCCAGTACCAATTCCTATACTAAGAGAAAAGCCCATGTCTTTTATCTCTCTCTTTAGATTGAATAGCTTATCATAATTATACTCATTATCAGCTACCCCTTTATGAACAAATACAACATAATCATTTCTTCCAAGTAAAAATAAGGAACCTTGAATGCTTCTTACATAGTTTACTACAAGCTTATCCATATCTGATTTTTTTATCATGTCAGAATAATAGTTATCTATCTTCTCTTTATAATCTATTAAACTCAATATTTCAACAGCAATTTGAGAAAATCTTGCCTTACTTAGAGCATATTCACTCTTTACCTTGTCATAACTTTCTTTGATTAATTGTATAGTAGCTTGTAAACGAAATACAGGATAGCCTCTTTCTTTTAATTCATTATATACTGCACCAAAACCAGTTAACATTATATCCGTCTTATTTTCTTCAAATAATTTTATATGCCATTCTACAAGTTCAGACTCTCCTACTTCCAAAGAAAATGGATTACAAAATACACTCGTTGCTTTAATATCAAATTCTTTAAGTGCATCTTCCACAACATATCTATCAACTACATCTATACTGAATTTATCTAATTTTATATTTGCACTTTTTATTGCCCAAAATGCCTTCATTATACTCGTCCCACTTCTCGGTACAAATGAATGTGGCTTACTTATCTCATACTTAGATTTTATAAATTCATAAACTGCACATCCTGTAAATATAATAGCATCACATTCGTCTTCACATTTAGAAATAACTTCTATTGTATCTACTACTTTTTCTCTTACATATATTTTAGTCTTTAAATCACTGTCTATCTGTTTTAAATCATCCTTTATCTTAAACCCAGAGTCTGAAGGACCTATAATACCCACTATCATAAACTTCGCTCCTAATCCATAAATATTATACTTTTTAAAAATTATATCCTCACTATTTTCTACTTCTATTTAATTATTTTGAACTACTCCATCCTATCTGCATTTAGAATGGAATAATTAGCTTATTTTTGATAAAGTAACTTCTCAAAATCAGCACTTGGAATAGGCTTACAATAATAATAACCTTGAATTACCACACAATCTAAACTCACTAAAAATTCAGCTTGTTCTTTTGTCTCTACACCTTCTGCCACTACATCCATATCTAAATCTTTTGCCATGGCTATAGTGTGCTTTAAAACTATTTTTTCTCTGTCTGTGATTCCTTCCTCATTAAAGAAACCACAATCTATCTTTAATGTATCAATATTAATATTTTTTAACATATTTAATGAAGAATATGCTGAACCAAAGTCATCCATATTTAAAACAATACCATCCATTCTAAGGTCGGCTATTATCTTAGTAAATAATTTTATATTTTTAATAAATAAACTTTCTGTAAGCTCTAATTCTAAAAAAGATTTTGGTATACTATATTTATTTATTAAACTTAAAACAATTTCTTTAAAATGTGGATTATGCAAATGTAATCTTGATACATTTACAGAGATAGGAACTGGCTCTTCACCTAAATCTATCCATTTTCTAATCAAAGAACATACTTGTTCCCATACATACATATCTAATCTGATAATAAACCCATTCTTCTCAAATAGTGAAATAAATTTAATTGGAGGTATTATACCTTTTTCTGGATGAACCCATCTAACCAATGCTTCTGCACCAACAATTTTATTTGCATTAAGATTATACTTAGGTTGTAAATATACATGGAATTGCCCATTTTCAAGTGCGTATTCCATTTCCCTTTCCATCTGTTTTTCTTCAAGTGCATCATTTCTTATAGTATCATCATAAAATATATAGTTATTGATACTTTGTTTCTTTACTTTTTTGTGAGCATATCCTGCCATTTCACACGCATTTGTAATTGGAATATGATTATCCAAAATTCTATAAACCCCAAAACATGGTACTAACATATATTCAAATTTTTTTCTATTTAAGCTATTTTTAATCTTATAAATTACCTTATGAATATCTCTATCAGAGTAACTCTCATAAAAAATGCAAAATACATCTGCATACATACGACAACATATACCATTAGAACCAATGTTTTTTTGAATCAACTCTGCAACATATATTAAAGCTTTATCTCCTCCTCTAACTCCATAAATGTCATTAATTACCTTGAACTTATCTATATCCATCATTATAATTGCATAACGCTTGTCAGGATATCTTTTAAGCATTAAACTTATTTGTTCACAAAAACTTTCATAATTGTATAGTCCTGTTAATGTATCTTTTTGGTTTTTATGTAGTTGCATAAGATAATCTATATTTTTTATAGCAACTAAAATATGTGTTTGTTTCTCACCTAACTTATTTTTACTACTAATCTTTAACATATAAATTAATGCCCAATAGTACTTTTTATCTATTCCTAAACGTCTATACTCAAAATTTAGTTCTAAATCGTCTTGCTTGCTATTATTAAGACTATCAAGAGATTTTAGAAGGTGGTTATCATTAAATAATATTATATCATCAGGATGAATTAAATATTTTTTTATGTATGAAAAAGTTTTTTCAAGATTTTCCTTTATAGGAAAACTAAAAATATTGCTCTCTGATTGATAAATTGGAGTAATTAAATTCGTATCAATGCAAATAGATAAAATTATATCATATGTATTATAAGCTAATTTTTCATAAGCTTTAGAATACCCTTTTATCATTAAATCATCAAAATAAACCTTATCAACTAACTCTTTATGTTTAAATAAAATATTATTCGTCGAATCAGCTAAGTCACTAATTACTTTCATTTCATTATTTCTAAGTTTGTTCTTATTATAATACCTCTTCTTATCTTGGTACATTCTCTCATCAGCAACTTTAATTAGCTTATGTATATCAATATTATCGTCACTCCAAATACTGCCCACTGCTACACTATATATCATCTCATCCTTAAATTCTTCACTTAACCAACTCACTAATTCTTCAAATAGTTGTTTTGATATATCTTCACATAATACAACAAACTCATCTCCTCCAATACGGTAAACATTATAAGAATGAAAGTATTTTTTTATTATTACACATGCTGACACAATAGCAGAATCGCCATTAGCATGTCCAAAGTTATCATTAATATCTTTTAACCCATTTATATCTACAAATACAACTCCTATGGATTTAACTTTTCCTTTTTGAAAATTATCTATATACTTAATATATTTATTTCTATTATATGCACCAGTCAAGAAGTCATAGTAGCTCATATAATTTAATTTATTTTCTACTTTTCTTTTTTTCATCTCAGTTAATAAAAAATAAGATAGGGATGTCAAAAGAGAGGTATCTCCAACAGCTTTATGTGGATTATCAACTCCAATAAACCCTACTACTTTATCATCTTGTTTTAGTGAAGATGTCATTAAACTTTCAATTTTTTGAGGTTTTAAAATTTCATATTCTATTGGCTGTTCTTCTTTTATATTTTCTATATCATCAATTATTACAAAACCTTTTTGTTCGAATAATAAAAACCAATTCTTTAATTCATTAATATCAAGATTTGTTAGTGCCTGTTTTTGTTCATCAACACCTTCATTGCACCATTCATATGTATTAGTTACTTTTGTTCTATCTTCTGATACTTCAAAAACATATGCTCTATCAGCTTTATGAAATTTACCAATATTGGTTAATACAAGATTTACAGCATCAGAAAAATTAGATTCTGTTATAAGATGTTTAATACATCCAACTAATAACTCCTTTATCTCTAATTTTTCTGCTATTGACTTACTTATATCTTCCTTTTCTGTAATATCAAGAGCTATTTCTAATCGTGCATGTTTGCCCTCCCATTTAATTAACTTGTCCTTTAATATAAAATGTCTATTTGTTCGAGTATTCGTATTTTCCCATATGTAATATTCATCTTCTTTTAAAATAGAGTTTGTACAAAATTCGCAGGGAGAATCTTTCCCCTGTAATGCTTTATAACATTTTAAATGGGATATATCATTAAGTCCCATTGCCTTTTTCCCAATTTCATTAATATATAAAAGTTCATATGTATCTAAAGAAGAAACATATACAATTTCATCCAACTCATCTATTAAATTTATTACATCCATTTATATATATCTCCTTTTATTCATTTTCCAGATTGAATTTTTAAAGCTTTTAAAATTTTGCTATATATTTGGCAATGATATTATACTTCTTTATGTTTTAAAATAGTACCTTAATGAGGTTCTATTTTTTAGTAAATAGAATTATTATTGTGTCAATCGTACAATAGAGTTTTGTAATACTTAATTTAATATATTTATAATTAACTATCTTATTATGTATTTACAATTAATTCTCATATAAATGACAAATCTCCACCTCAATTAAGTATTCCAATCATATATGAGGATAATACTTCATTCATTTAAAAATATAAAACTATTATATATTAAAATTTCTTCAATAATAAATTATTTAGATTGTTACTTTGATATATTATATAATATCACAAAGGCTGATATAAAAAGACAAAAAGGGCAATTTTTTTATATCAAAAAAAATGTTAAATTGATATTATCCATATAGATGCTATATTTAACAATTCTACTTACTTCCCTTACACTTATTAGCATATAGTTATTAAGAGTTTGTTGCAAAACAACACTTAGCACACTTTAAAAAGTGTGGTCTAATAAGTAATCAACGAAGAAGACATAATAAAGCATAAAATATGATATACTTTTCCACGTCATCAAAACTGAGGATTTTATTATTAATATATGATAAAATATGCTTAATAAATTAAATTTTAATGGGAGAATAGTTATGAAAATATTTAGTTTCTTGTTGTTTGTAGTGGGAATATGTTTTTGTATTGCTGGATTTATGGGGCATTCCTCAGCTTTTTCTGGTGCAACATTGAGTTTTTTTGCAACTACAATGATAGCTGTAAGACAAGTCAAAACTAAGAAAAAATGAAATAGGCAAATCCTAACTTTACAAGTTAATATTACATAAGTAATTAGTCTAAAATTAGATACTTTTTCTATTACAGAAATACATCATCCACTTTGTATTCTCTTAAAAAAATAAAATAGCTATGTAAATTCAAGATTAGATAGACTAACTCTCTATCCATTTCATTGTAAAATATACATAGCTATTTGTATTCGATTTAAAATACTTAGATTTTCTTACATAACAAATAATTTCTATCTGATTATTACTCATATTCATTTAGTAATCACTCAGCAACTAATCATTTAGTATCTATTCATCCGCCATACGGTAACCTACCCCAACCTCAGTCAAAATATATTCTGGCTGAGCAGGATTCTTTTCAATTTTCCTTCTTATACTTGCCATAAAAACTCTAAGCGACTGATTCTCACTTTCATAGTAATTTCCCCAAACTTTATCTATTATAAACTTATGGGTTAAGACTCTTCCTGAATACTTAGACATCAACTCAATAATCTTATATTCGATTGGAGTTAAATGTATTTCTTCACCATTAATTGACACAATATGATTTTCATAATCTATCTTTAGGTTTTTAACTTCAAAAGACTTTGGAGCATCATTATTTATATTATCCTGTTGAGCTTTATTTCTAAGAGCCACACGTACTCTAGCCAAAAGCTCTGTTACACTAAAAGGTTTAGTTAAATAATCGTCTGCTCCTCCATCTAAAGCTTCCACCTTATCCCTCTCATGCTCTCTCGCTGAAACAACAATTATTTTATTAGTCTTTGCACATGCCCTAACTCGTCCTATTACCTCAATCCCATCAATATCTGGTAGTCCTAAATCCAAAATTATCAAATCTGGGTCAAGAGAATGTATAAGTGATATAGCTGTTCCTCCATTATCTGTCTCTACACACCTATAATTTTGAGTTTCAAGAGATACTTTTATAAATTTACAAATTGGCTTATCATCTTCTACAATTAGAACTAATGGCTTTATTTCCACTTGTCTTTCCCCTCCTCATCATACATAGGTATGCTAAATCTAAATGTAGCTCCTCCAGAAGGATTATTAAAGGCGACAATTTCTCCACCATGAGCTTCTACTATAGATTTACATATCTCCAATCCAAGACCAATACCTCTTCTTTCAAGATTTCTAGACTTATTCTTAGTATAAAACCTATTAAAAATATTCCCGATATCTTCATTTGGTATTCCTTTTCCATTATCTGCAACTTCAAATAGTACTTGATTTGACTCTTTTTTTACAGTTAGTTCTATCTTAGAATTTTTAGGTGTATGCCTTATAGCATTATCAATTAGATTTACTAACACTTGTTCTATTAATAATACATCCACATGAACGATTATTATCTCATCTGGAATATTTGTTTTTATGTCTCTACTATTGGCAAACTTTTTGACTCTTAATATAGATTCAGCTATTATTTCATCAACAACCTCTGGTCGTTTTTCAATATCCAATTTTCCTTCATCTATTCTGGTCATACTAAGTATATTCTCAACAGAATGAGTTAGCCAACTCGTATCTTCATATATATTTTTCAATAATTCTACTCTAGTTTCTTTATCTATCACATCATCATTTTCAAGTATTGTTGAAGATGAACCCAATATACTTGTAAGTGGAGTTCTTAAATCATGAGAAATTGACCTAAGCAAGTTTCCTCTTAATCTCTCTCTCTCTGCCTCAAGATTTGCTTTTTTATTTTTCTCAAATAAATTTTCTCTATCAATTGCCAACGCAACCTGTGTTGAAACTGCTTCTAATAGTATCTTTTCATTTTCTGTAATAATATCTATCTTAAAACACGCAACACCTATAACACCAAGAACATTTGATTCTTGACCTTTTATAGGGAAATAATATGCACTGCTGTTTTTACAATATTTTGTCCCAATTCCAACTGGATTACCTGTCCTAAAAGCTTCTTTTATAGCTTCCTTTTCTAATACTGAATGGAATATATTCTCACTTCCATCATTGTTACAAATATAAATACTTGGCTTACCTAGATTATTATTCTCATCTGCAATAGTCACTATTACAGTTCTATTTAATATATTTACTAAATTAGACCCACAAAATTCAATAATTTGATTTTTATTTTTTGCTTTAAGCAACGTTTTGTTATTCTCATAGAGCAATCTTATCATTTTTTCTCTCTTATGAGAAAGTCTCACTTCTCTTTTTATCCTAGAAGTTAAAGTACTTGTTATAATTGCTGCCATTAGCATAATACAAAAGGTCATAGGATAATCTTTTCTATAAGCTAAAAAAGTATATAATGGATGCGTAAAGAAAAAATTAAATGATAGCACTCCTATTACTGAAGAAAGTATTCCAAAAAAATATCCATAGGTTATACTTGTAGCAAATAGTACACCTAATATGTATACTAGTATAATATTAGATTCATTAAAACCTACCTTTTCAAAAACTACTGATATTCCAGTAGCAATTGTCATAACCAATATAGTTTTTATGAAGTCCTTAATAATTATCTTTTTACTGAGATAGCCATCTTCATCATAATCATACTCTTTTAAGTCTTCATGTTGTAGTCGTTCCTTTTTCATTTACTACAATTCCTCCTTATTGTTACTGTTTAAATTGGCTCTATTTTATATAATACAATTTTATCATAATAAATTCAATCAATACATTTAATTAATGTACTTAAATTACTAAAAGGTGCTGTCTTAAAATGAAAATAAATCTCTATTTCAAAACAGCACCTATATATTTAAATTACTAATTTAGTTTTTACATACTTAAATCAATAGTTTTATTCAATTTCATAAATTATAATACTTCAATTATAAAACATTTCTATCCAACAAGCATAAATATAAAGTGGGCACATATACCTGCACATAAACCACCTATAGTATGCGAAAGTATCGCTTTACCAGCCAATGGTCTTGCATCTAAAGCATCCATCATACCTATGTGTGTACTTAAATATCCACTCCAACACATACCCATTGCTGTGAATACTGCTATATCATTAGGAGTTATAGCGCCTGATTTTATAAACTCTGGTACTAAAGATATTGCTGCTCCAACAGCTCCTAATGCAGTTACAGGGAATGCTATTGCCTCTGGTGATGTGAATCCAAATAATGGTTCTATTATGAAGCTAATCTTATCACCAATAGCAGGTAATAATTTTATACCTTCATATGCAGCTCCTGTGTAAACAGCTTGACCTGTAGCAGGGTCTGTAGATGGTCCAAAAGTTAATAACATAACTAATGTACAAACTACTAAAACTCCTGGTATTATAGCCATACCCATTTCAACACCTAACTTACCACCTTCAAGTATAGCATCCAATGTTCTTTGGAATACATTACCATCTCTTATTTCTCTAAACTCTTCAAGTTTTGCACCTTTATCATTTATTTGCTTTTCAGTATCATTTTTAGGGTCATAATTATAATACTTTTTAGTAAAAGTCAACATAATTCTAACACTAATAATACTACCTATTATTGCCGCAACATTACCTATTATAGCTGGTAGTACATATTCTTTACCTTGAGCTATCATAAAAGTTGTTACAATAAGTCCCATACCAAAGGCTGTTCCTAAATTACATAAAGCAGGTACTTGATACTTCTTAAAATATTGTGTAAATGTTTTGTCTTTAGCAAATGGTATAATAGCTGGATTATCAGATAAATATGTTGCAACTACTCCTGCTATACTAGCACCAGGTAAGCCCCATATAGGTCTCATAAGACCCTTAAATATCTTATTAACTAAAGATATTACTCCAAACTCTGAAAGCAATGCACTAAGTGCACCTGCAAGAACTGCCATAGCCATTATTAAAAATACTGTGTCTAATAAAAGCGCATGTGCTGTACTCATTATTACTTTAAACATCATTCCTGCACCCATGATGCTTCCTACATATCCAAATCCTACCGCCAATAGTACAATAAATACGAAGGTTTCCATACTTACTGCCTTGACTCTTCTCTTATCCGACAGCTTTTCCATCTTGAAATCTTCCCCCTTTTAATTTTAAATTAAGGTTCCTAACATTGGTACAAATTTTTTGGTACAAACTGAGTTCTAAAACTTACACTCGTAATGCAAGTTGTCAGTTTTTTGAAATAAAAAAAAATTACGTTTATAGAATAAGAATATCCTCTTTAATTTGGATACTCTTATTCTATTTTATGTTATTATATTATCATCCTTTTGTTTAAAAGTCAATTTTTTCTATTTTTGTTGTTTAATTTTATTTATACTCTTTTTATATTTTTCATTTTCTTTTATCTTTGTAAGTACTCCATATAAGTTGACTTTTCTAAATACAGTAGTTATAAATACCAATCCTAATGCAATTGAACTTGCACACGATAATGTACTCACCCCATATTCTACAGCTTTTATATAATTATTGGTCAAAACAGAATACATAGTATTATATATTCCATAACCTGGTACTAATATTATTAAACAGCAAACACTTAATGTAGTTGCTGGAGTCATATAAATTCTTGCACATAACTCACAGTATATCGCAAAACAAACTGTAGCTATAAAAAAACATAAGTTTTCTGTTACTCCCATATTTAAAAGAAATTTATACGAAAACCAAGCTATACTTCCACCTATTCCTGCTAGTATTAAGTTTTTTCCTTTCATATTAAATAGCACTCCAAAGCTTAAGGCAGTAAAAAAAGCTGCTATTACTTCTATAAACAAATGCACTTATATCCCCCCTAACTTGAAGTACAATCCAAGTACCAAGAACATTCCTACTGCTATAGATACACCTACAAAAAATACTTCTGCTAATTTTGCAAGACCAGAAATCAACTGTCCATCTAACAAATCTCTTAATGCATTAGTCAAAGCAAGCCCGGGAACTAAGAGCATTATTGCTCCTGCTATTAAATGGTCTAACGTCTTTATGAATCCGAGCTTTAAAATTAAAATTGAACAAGAAGCTATAATAACTGCTCCAATTGCATTTACAAAAAAGTCATTAAGGGAAGATTTACTTAAATACATAATAACAAACTTAGTCAGAATCCCAACAGTAAATGCAGCTATAAATTCTTCCACATTTCCTCCAAATAATATCGAAAAAGTTGCTGCTGCAATACCTGCAAAAAATATTGTTATTAAATCCGAGTAATAGTTATCTTCACTTATTTCATCTAAAATTTTCTCACATAATTCAATATCTAAATTATTTATACTTATTGCTCTTGATAATGAGTTAACTTCATGAACCAAGTTTAGGTCTACTCTTCTTGAGCTTATTCTTTTAATTGCTGAATGTAATTTCCCATCTACAAATACAGATGCCATTACAGCTGTTGGAGTTGCAAATACATCTACGTGGTCTATTCCAAAAGATTGACATATTCTAGCTATCGTTTCTTCAACTCTATAGGTTTCTCCTCCACTTTGCAACATAGCTTTACCTGCATTTGAGGAAAAGTTTAAAATTCTATCTATATCCACAAAACATATCTCCCATTCTTTTATAGTATTATTCATATTTTAATACAAGATATTATTTATTTAAACTATTTTAAATAATTCATATCCAATATTTACATTTTATGAAAAAACTTGTTTTTTATGCTTGTCAAAATCAAATTTTAAGCTTGTTTACACCATAAAATGGCTGAATTAATATTTGACAAACACTTTCAACCATTTATATAACCTTCTAAATTGTATAACTTTTTACTACAAATAAAATTATATCTCTTTTAATTCTTTCTCTTGAGTATTTAGCTTATAGTAACTTTATATTTATATATGTACAATATAAAACATTATTTTTATGATACAAAATATAATTTGTAAATGTATATATGTATTAACTGTGTATATATAAATTATTCTTGACCTTATCAGTTTTTTCATATATCTTCATCTATACCAACCATATATTAATAAATGATATTACATAGACTTAAGTATATTAAAAAACTTAAATTTAGTTATTTAACAACATAATACTCTAATTTAATCTATAAAAATCCATACTTAATATAATGCAACTCTTATTTTAACACCATCTATTACACAAAACAACATATTAAAAAGTAAAATACAAAATATCCACTATAAACCTTATTTTAATACCGAATATATATTATAATATATTTAATGTAGCTTAAATATAGTTTAAACATAAAGAAAGGAAACGGTATATGCTAAGAAAAGATAAAGTTCTATTATCTCTACATAAATTATGTGAAAATATGACTTTAAAAGACCTTCAATCAGATAAAACAGGATTCACTACAATAGAAATTGCTAACCATTCATCTCTTGATAGAAGTAATACCAGTAAAGAATTAAATAACCTATACAATGAAAAAAAAGTTCTGAAAATATCTAGTAAGCCAATTTTATTTCTACATGCTAGTATTATAGAAAATTTAATTGGCCGTACTTTGAACAGTGATGAATTTTCTATAAATAATTGTAATGAGCTACTTAAATCAAGTAAAAATGACTCAGAAGATATTTTTTCAACATTACTTGGACATGATTCTAGTCTTAAACTACCTATAGAAAAAGCTAAATCTGCTATACTCTATCCTCCAAAAGGTCTTAATACGTTACTCATAGGACCTACTGGTGTTGGAAAAAGTACATTTGCCGAAACAATGTACAAATATGCTGTAGAAAGTAAAATCTTTTCTTCTGAAAGCAAATTCGTAGTATTTAACTGTGCTGAATATGCAGAAAATGCTAACTTATTATTAAGTAATTTATTTGGTTATGTCAAAGGTTCTTTTACTGGTGCTAATAAGGATAAATTCGGCATAGTTGCACAGGCTGATGGAGGCATATTATTCTTAGATGAAATACACAGATTACCACCAGAAGGTCAAGAGATGCTTTTTCTTTTGATGGACAAAGGCATATACAGACGATTAGGAGAATCTGACATTGTGCACAAAGCTAATGTCTTTATTGTGTGTGCCACAACAGAAGATATACATTCTTCTCTGCTTGGGACTTTTTTAAGAAGAATCCCTGTTACAATCAACCTACCTGCTTTACAGGATAGGTCTTTAAAAGAAAGATTATCTCTTATTAAATACTTCTTTATTATAGAATCAAAATACACCAATGCAACTATAAAAGTTCACAAAGATGTAATTAAATCATTACTCCTTTATGATTGTTTTGGTAATATAGGTCAGCTTAAATCTGACATACAACTTATGAGTGCAAGAGCCTTCTTAAATTACAAAACTGGACTTAAGGATAATATAGAAATAGATTTATCCCTTGTTCCTGATTACATCTATATTGGTCTTTTAAAATTGAATGAAAATCGTAGTAATCTAAATAAATTATCAGAACTTGATTATATGCTTTTTTATGAATTTAATGGTAATAACTTAGAAGTTGAATATACAAAAGAACTATCTAAATACAATATAGATACATCAAACAATGGATTTAAATACTCTACAGAGATTCCTTATCTGGAAAATGATATAAGGAGTATGTTTATAAATTACATGGAAAAGTACTCTACAAAATTACTTTCGATATCTTCAGTAACTCATTCTGATTATACAAGTAATGAGATTTTTAAAGTAATCAATCCAAAGATTTACTATGCTGTTGAACATTCTTTAAAAGAGGCTGAAAAAATATCGAGAAACAAATACACAAAACAAACTTATATTGCTCTTTCAATGCATATAAGTGCACTTATAGAAAATATAAATCAAGACACATATAATCCTAAGTACAATTTATATAATGATAAAATTTTCTTAGATAAAGATTTAAATATAGCTAAAATAGTTTTAAGTATAATTGAAAATGACTTACAAACATCTTTACCTAAAGATGAAGTAAAATTTATATCCATGTTTCTAAATAGCATGTATCTTGAACCAAACAATCAATCTGAAAGTATAGGAGTCATAATACTTGCTCATGGAAATTCAACAGCAAGCAGTATGTGTGATGTAGCAAATTCATTGCTTGGTACAAACCATTGTAATGCAATTGACATGCCTCTTGATGTAAAAGTAAGTACCATACTTGATAAAACTATAGAGTTGGTAAAAGAATGTGACGAAGGTAAGGGTGTACTTCTTTTAACAGATATGGGCTCTCTTATAGCTTTTGGAGAACTTATTTCAGAAAAAACAAAAATCAAAACTCGCTCAATTGAAATGGTATCTACTCCAATAGTTTTAGAAGCAGTAAGAAAAAGTACACTACCAGAAATGACTTTGGATGAATTAGCTAATTCCTTAAGCTCTTTAAATCCATATATTGGACGAGCAGCAATCGATTTAACAGAAATAAACTATCCTGAAAAGTCAAGAGAGTATGTAATAATAACTACTTGTATAACAGGATATGGTTCAGCTATGAAAGTAGCAGACTTTATAAATTCTTCACTTAAAAATATTAGTAAATACAATATTAATTTAGTTCCTCATAATATAGAAAGTTTTAAAATGTATAAGAATAAATTTAGTAATACTAAAATTCTGGCAGTTGTTGGAAGTGTAGATTTTAATGTAGCCAACACCCCTTTTATACACATAGAGGAACTACTAAATGGATATGGCCTAGATATGCTAAACAAAATAATAGAAGGTACATTCAATGCCAATAGTATTACAAATATAAAAGAAACAAATCTATCATACAACAGTTTAATAATAAACTTTATGACCCAAAACTTAGAGCTTTTGGACTCTGTTAAATTGTTCAACTATGTCAATTCTTCCTTATTTACAATAATAGAATTAATAGATGAAAACTTAAAGAGCAAATTTAAGCTAGGATATATACTACATTGCTCTTTTATGATAGAAAGATGTTTTAAAAATACAACTTTTCCATATAATAACATTACTGAATTAATTAGTAAAAATCATGAACTATATAGTTTAATACGTGAAGCCTTTAAGCCAACAGAAGCTTATTTTAATATTTTGATACCAGACGAAGAAATTGCTTATATAATAGACATGATTAATGAGTATCTAAATAAATAAAATTTATAGCACTTATTTTGTGCATATTAATTAATATATGAAATGGAGGACGAGATTTTGAAAGGAAAAATAAAACAGTTAACAATACTTGCATTAATTTTTATATTTATAACTCCTGTATTTGCATTTGCAGATACTCCACCAGTACCAAATTCTTCAAGAGCAGCACTACTTATAGACCAGGAAACTAAAAGAATATTATTTGAAAAAAACATTGATGAAAAAATGCCATTAGCGAGTTTAAGTAAAATGATGACCTTTTTATTGGCAATAGAAGCAGTTGATAAAAATCAAGTTAAAGAGACTGATATGGTGAAAATAGACAAGTCTACAGCTTCAGTAGGAGGTTCTACTTGTAAACTTAAAGATGGTGATGAAATATCTCTAGGAGAGCTTATGCAGGGTCTAATGCTAGTATCTGGAAATGATGCTGCTATAGCCATAGCTAAACATATTGGTAAAACTGAAAAGAATTTTGTAAATATGATGAACAAGAAAGCAGAAGAAATAGGAATGATTGATACGTATTATTTTAATCCAAATGGGCTTCCTATATATACTGACCCAGAACATAAAGAACCTCCTATTGAAAATATGTCAACTGCTCACGATATAGTTACACTTGGAAAGTATATGTACGACCATTATGAAAATCAAGTTACAAGAATAACCACTATGCAAGTATATAATGATACTAAAAAGGATTTTACACATTATAACACAAATCCTCTGCTTGTTTCAGTACCTGGTGTTGATGGAATAAAGACAGGATATACAGATAATGCTGGATATTGCCTTGCATTTTCTATGATGGTACCTAAAGATGCTAAAAACGAAAGAAATCATAGATTGATAGGTGTTGTACTTGGTGATGGTAACAAGAAAAATAGAATTTCTTCTTCTGCTACTTTATTGAAATATGGTAAAGATAATTTCCATTCTAAAAAGATAGCACATAAGGGTGATATTATAGAGACTCCTTGTGTTGATGGTATTGATGATTTTAAGATAACAGTTAAGGTTGATAAAGATTTGTATGGTGTTGTTTCAGATAACGAGAATATCAATCCTAAGGTAGTGTTTAAAAATATGAATTATCCTATCCATAAGGGAGATATTGTTGGTGTTGCAAAGTATTATAATGACTCTGGTAAATTTGTTGGAAGTGTTGATGTAAAAAGTGAAAGTAATATAGGATGTATTCCTTTGAAGGATAAGATTAAGATTAAGGTTGCTAAGATAAATAAAAAACTTGAGATTAAAAATTCTGTTTGTTTTAAAGCATAGTAAAGCATATTATTAAAAGGGTATGTTAAATTTATAAAGACTCCACTTTGTGGAGTTTTTTTGTTTTTTACAAAAAATTAAAATAGTGGCAACAATTGAGGATGTGAGGGAGAGTTGCCACTATTTTGTATAGGGTATTATATTATGTTTTTAAGCTAGTTTTACTATCTTCTATGTTTATATAATAAGCCTTGTATATGAATTTAATTGATAATTAATATGAAAATTATGTGAAGTTTTTAATTGATGTAAAGTAATAGATTCTATTTAGACACTTAAAATTATAATAAAACATCTTAATTTTTATATTTATACTAATTAATTCTAGTATAAATACTTATTAAATACCTTTATTCAAACATTATTTCAGATTTATACTATTCTTATATGTTAAAAGGCTGTAGAAAAATTATTTTAAAAATCCTACAGCCAATACTAGTATCATCAAGAAAATTTACATCTTATTAAACTAATTTTTATTCATATTTCATTATTTATTTTAATATATTAAATAAACTTGATAGCCCAGAAGATATTTTTCCTATTGTTGATATTGGATCTGACGCATGTTTTTTAACTTCAAATGTTGCATTTGCTGCTGAATCTGTAGCAGTTGTTTCAGATACTGCTCCTGCTTTAACTAGCACACTTACATTATCTAAATCAGTTTGTACTGCTTGGCTTGCTGTTCCTGATACTGTTATTGTTATTGTATTTGCTGATGAATCTCCCTCTGCTGTATAATCTAACCCTGATGGTAATCCTGTTACTTCAACATTAGCCTTTATATCTCCATCTTTTGCTGTTCCTTTTGTTAATGTTAGTACATATGTGTCATCTGATGGGTCTACTGTCTTATCTCCTGATGCCATTTTTATTTGTTTATCTGTTGCATCAAAAGTTAATTGACCTATTGCTGGTGCCACATATTTTTTAACTTCAAATGTTGCATTTGCTGCTGAATCTGTGGCAGTTGTTTCAGATACTGCTCCTGCTTTAACTAGCACACTTACATTATCTAAATCAGTTTGTACTGCTTGGCTTGCTGTTCCTGATACTGTTATTGTTATTGTATTTGCTGATGAATCTCCTTCTGCTGTATAATCTAACCCTGATGGTAATCCTGTTACTTCAACATTAGCCTTTATATCTCCATCTTTTGCTGTTCCTTTTGTTAATGTTAGTACATATGTGTCATCTGATGGGTCTACTGTCTTATCTCCTGATGCCATTTTTATTTGTTTATCTGTTGCATCAAAAGTTAATTGACCTACTGCTGGCGCTGCCACATATTTTTTAACTTCAAATGTTGCATTTGCTGCTGAATCTGTAGCAGTTGTTTCAGATACTGCTCCTGCTTTAACTAGCACACTTACATTATCTAAATCAGTTTGTACTGCTTGGCTTGCTGTTCCTGATACTGTTATTGTTATTGTATTTGCTGATGAATCTCCTTCTGCTGTATAATCTAACCCTGATGGTAATCCTGTTACTTCAACATTAGCCTTTATATCTCCATCTTTTGCTGTTCCTTTTGTTAATGTTAGTACATATGTGTCATCTGATGGGTCTACTGTCTTATCTCCTGATGCCATTTTTATTTGTTTATCTGTTGCATCAAAAGTTAATTGACCTACTGCTGGCGCTGCCACATATTTTTTAACTTCAAATGTTGCATTTGCTGCTGAATCTGTGGCAGTTGTTTCAGATACTGCTCCTGCTTTAACTAACACACTTATATTATCTAAATCAGTTTGTACTGCTTGGCTTGCTGTTCCTGATACTGTTATTGTTATTGTATTTGTTGATGAATCTCCTTCTGCTGTATAATCTAACCCTGATGGTAATCCTGTTACTTCAACATTAGCCTTTACATCTCCATCTTTTGCTGTTCCTTTTGTTAATGTTAGTACATATGTGTCATCTGATGGATCTACTGTCTTATCTCCTGATGCCATTTTTATTTGTTTATCTGTTGCATCAAAAGTTAATTGACCTATTGCTGGCGCCACATATTTTTTAACTTCAAATGTTGCATTTGCTGCTGAATCTGTGGCAGTTGTTTCAGATACTGCTCCTGCTTTAACTAACACACTTATATTATCTAAATCAGTTTGTACTGCTTGGCTTGCTGTTCCTGATACTGTTATTGTTATTGTATTTGTTGATGAATCTCCTTCTGCTGTATAATCTAACCCTGATGGTAATCCTGTTACTTCAACATTAGCCTTTACATCTCCATCTTTTGCTGTTCCTTTTGTTAATGTTAGTACATATGTGTCATCTGATGGATCTACTGTCTTATCTCCTGATGCCATTTTTATTTGTTTATCTGTTGCATCAAAAGTTAATTGACCTATTGCTGGCGCCACATATTTTTTAATTTCAAATGTTGTATTTGCAATTGAATCTGTAGCTCCTGTTCCAGATACTGCTCCTGCTTTAACTAGCACACTTACATTATTTAAATCATTTTGTATTGATTGGCTTGCTGTTCCTGATACTGTAATTGTTATTGTATTTGCTGATCTATTTCCTACTGCTGTATAATCTAGTCCTGATGGTAATCCTGCTACTTTAACATTAGCTTTTACATCTCCATCTTTTACTGTCCCATTTGTTAATTTTAGTATATATGTGTTATCTGATGGATCTACTGTCTTATCTCCTGATGCCATTTTTATTTGTTTATCTGTTGCACTAAATTTTATTTGACCTACCTTTGATGAAGAACTTCCTCCACTACTTCCTCCTGAAGAACCTCCACTTGATGAACTTCCTCCTGATGAATTAGAACTTGGACTATTTCCACTTATTGTTGGAGAATTATCTCCCTTAACACTACTTATTGTACCTTTATTATCTATAGTAGTCCCTTTAGAATTATTTGTAACTGTAGTTATCTTACCACCATTAGTCACTTTTACTTGACTTGCTCCAGATGCTACTGTTAAACTACCAATCTCACCTTTAGAATTATTTTCTATCTTGGCTCCATTTTTATCATTAACCTTTAAGTTAGTTATTTTTCCGTAGTTAACAAAAGTTCCATCTTTTACATCATCTATAACTACATCATCCACTTTTGCATAGTTATTTACATCACCATTAGGCATGTTGATAGTCACAGTCTTTGTATATGTACCATTTAAGTTTACTGTTACTGCTTTATCAGTTTGTATTGTAAATGCTTCTTTAACCTCACTAGTTGGCTTAAAGTTTATAACATCATTAGCAGTAGCTTTATCTATAGCTGATTTTAATTCAGAAATTGTTTTAGCTTCAACTGTTTTTACTTCTTGTAATGACTTCATTTCATTAAATGCTGTCTCATTACCATTCCCACCAACTTTAGTTATCTTATCAAAACTCTTAGAGTTAACTAGAGATTTTTGTGAAGCTGATAAGTTCTTTCCAACTAAAACTACTGGTGATTGATTTTTAGCACCTAATACACCTACTGCTAGTGCATCTATAAGTTGGTCTTGTTTATTCATACCATCTTTAGTTACATAAGCATTTTTTAAATCTGTCTTTTTATAAAATTCTTTTATTACTTTTGCATTTGTATCATTTCTATCTGTTCCACCTAGTCTTGTACTATTTGGTAGTTTATTTTTAACAGCTTCAGAAATTGAACTCTCTCCACCTACTACATAAGATTGAGTTATTCCAGCATCTTTTATAAATTTGTCTGCAACTGCTGTTCCATTTTTAGAATCAGCAAGTATTACTGGCATATTGTTTTGTGCAGCTGGTGCTCCTACACTTACAGCATCTGCAAGTCCTTTTTCACCATTAACTACAGCTATTTTCTTAACATCACTTATAGCATCTAATTTCTTTGCTAATTCTAAGGATGTTTGATATCTCTCAGCTCCAGAGATTCTCTCAAAAGATATTTTTAAATCTTTTATTTCTTTTTCTATATTTGTACTTAATACAGAAGTTCCACCTATTAAGTATACTTTTTTAGCTTTTAATCTTTGTATTTCTGCTTTCGTCTTATCATTTAATTTATCTTTACTTGTTAAAAGTATTGGAGCATTTTTTGCTTTTGCAAATGGTGTTGCAGATAGAGCATCTGCTATAGATGAGTCGTTTACGATTACTACCTCATCAGCATTTTTCCATCCATCTTGACTTATTTTAACAGCAGTTTCATATCTTTCTTGCCCTGTTAAATTTGTTGCCACAGTTTGTGCACTAGCTATGCCTGCTGTTGAACTTCCAGCTATCATTGTAACTGTAAGCATTGCAGCAATCTTCTTTGGTATTTTCATTTTATTTTCTTCCCCCTTGTCCATTTGATATTACTTAATTTTTTAACTTTGTTCCCGTTCTAATTCTAAAGGCTACTTTTTTTATACAAAACCCTATTTTTTATAACAATTCATTAACATAAAAATCAAACTTACCTTAAAATATAAATTTACAAATTTTTCAATCAATAAGAAAATTTCTTTATTCCTTACATAATGACTGCAATGTAACAAAATAATTACAAATTAATTATGAAATCATTATAGTTAGAAACCTCTTTAAAATTAGATATTAAGTATCCTTTAGAATTAAAAGCGCTACTCTTTTTACAAATAAATTTTATTATTTATACTTGTAATTATATATTAAATAACCAATTTTATCCATATGAAAAACAAATAATTGCGATATTTTTTTAATTATTCTTTATATTTACATTTTAATTCGAATTACTTTTATAAAGATTATATCTGTTGCATATACTACTTTAAGTGCTAATATATCTCCCCCTCAATTAGAATCCTCGTTATCTCAATAGACGTTTTCTACTGTCAAAGTTACCAACATTTGAAACTTATTAAATTTTTATATAAAAAAGACCTAGAATATAAATTCCAAGTCATTTTTATTAAATTTATTTTTTACAATATAATATTGTCATGATTAAAGAACACAAATCATACACAAATTGGTCATAAATCTTACATAAATCATCTACAAAAAATACATTATTTATATTAAATCTATATAACTAAATTAAGAGCATATTGTACAATATGCTCTTAGAAAAGATATTTCTTGTTTATAGTTTATAGTATTTCTCTATGATTTTTATTTTTATCATTTCAAAAATAAAAATTAAGATTACAGTTATTATCATATTTTGTGTACTATTTTCTATAATATTATAATGAAACAATGAAAAAACAATAATTAATGAAATTACGTTTATAGCCCCAGAAATCAAAAATGCCTTTTTCTTATTATTTATATATTCCCTCTCCAGATTATCTAAATTAGTCTATATCAAGCATTTTTAAGTACTTATCATTAACTTTATATATATTTTTTTCTTTAGACAAAATCTCTATCCCTTCAAGATTATTAAACACTTCCATCAACTGGTCAA
The DNA here is from genome assembly GCF_001077535.1 of Clostridioides difficile ATCC 9689 = DSM 1296. Lineage (GTDB taxonomy): Bacteria > Bacillota > Clostridia > Peptostreptococcales > Peptostreptococcaceae > Clostridioides > Clostridioides difficile. Next base: position 604,669 of record NZ_CP011968.1, on the reverse strand, counting down.
CTAATTCAATTTCCTTTATTCCAGCCTTTAAGTATCTACTTTTATTCTTTTTTATATAATTTTCTAATGTCATAGAATAGTTATCTTTATTGCAAATATATTTTAATATATGTTCTTCTGTTGCTGATAGAGTTATGTCATTTTCAAACAATTCTTCTTTTAATATACTTTCTAAAGATTTTCTATCATGCATATTACGCATCTCATTAATAGATTGTATTATAGACTTGAGCATAAACTCTATAAATACAGTTAAATTATTTCCTTTGTTTTCTACATCAAGTATAGCCTTATAATACTTAGTTCTGTTTTTAGATATCATATATGATATTGAAAACTCCTTGAAAGTATCATATCCTTTATCAATCAAATATAGATATGATAAGGCTCTTGATGTTCTTCCATTACCATCACTAAAAGGATGAACATATACAAAGTAAAAATGAATTATAGCACTTTTAATTAAATTACTTACTTTGCTATTTTCCATAAAATCTATTAATTTACTCATAAAGTCATATATCTTCAAAGGTTCAAGCCCTATATGTATAATCTCACCTTTTGAATCACATACATATACTTTTTCAGTTCTATACTCATATTCTTCTGAATCCAAGCAGTTTTCGCCCAATATATGATGCAAATCATATATAAATTTGTGACTATATAATTTATCTAAGTTGTCTAATCCATATTCTAAGGCTCTATGATTATTGTAAATCATATATTCACTTTTATTACTAGGTTTCATCTTTCCTCTAATTATAGATTTTGCAATCTTTCTATTTGAAAAAGCACCTTCTATTACACTAGAATAATAAGACTCTAGTGCCAAATCATTTTTATCTTCTATTATTTTAAATATCTTACTTGATGTTAATTTATCTATTTCATTTATTAAATTTAATATATTTTCAGTTTCATGATAGTATAGTTCTTTATTATCAAAACTATTTATAGAAAGTACGATTTTATTTCCAGTAAAGTATTTGTTTTTGTATTCTTCTATTGTCAGTTTAATCACCACCTTAGATTATCTTTATCTATTAATATTAACAAAAAGTATTAATTTTTACACTATTTTTGATTATTTGTTTTATAATTATCAAACTCAATTTAGCGTTAAAGCATAATAAATTTTAATAAATAATGCAAAAATTTAAGAATAAGCATTTAAAATATATGGCACAGGAAGTTTACAACTATTATTTATAATACATTAGTTACATATTATAATATCTCGACAATGTCTTAACAATATCTCGATTATATATTTTAATATGTAACTAATATGTTATAATATTTTAATTAAATTAAATAAATTTATATTTTTTTGAAATTACTTAATATTTTATATAAAAATGAAAAAGCACCTCATTCTGATTAAAAATCTTTCTGAGATACTTTTTAAAATATTAAATACTACATATAGCTTACATAAGTTTAAAATTTAATCTATTATAAAATTACCCTAATTGCCAAACTTTTTAATATAAATTTTCCAACATCCTACAAATATAATCAATAGATATAGAATCCTAACTTACACCAATATATATTTATTTAAAATAGTCCTAAAATACCTGTAATAGCTCCCACTACTATCAGTATAAACATTATTTTTATTGGAGAAAGACCTTTTTTTAAAGCAAAGAGTACTAATAAAGTAAGTACCAAAGGAATTAATCCTGGAAATATCTTATCAAGTAAATCCGTTTGAAGACTAAATTTAAAATCACCACTAGTATAACTTATTGGTGTAGATAAATTAATAAACCTACCTACAAGTCCCCCCATGACTAAGGTACCTAGTATAGAAGCCCCTTCTATAACCTTATTTACTATTCCACCTTGAAGTATACTTTCAACAGCTTTTTTCCCATACTTATATCCATTTGTCCACATTCCAAAAGAAATTGAAGTCATTATTATATATTGAGCTATTACAAATAATATAGGTCCTGCAATTGATGCTCCTCCCTCAGTTAAACCAATACAAACAGCCAACACTATAGGAGTTATAACTCCTTGAGTTAAAGTATCGCCAATTCCTGCTAGTGGACCCATCAAGCCTGTTTTGATAGCATTCATACCATCTCCACTTATTTCATCTGCTCCATTAGCTTTTTCTTCTTCCATAGCTATTGTTATTCCATGTATAACACATCCACATATAGGTTCTGTGTTAAAAAATGCTAGATGAGTCTCCACTTCTTGTTTTAACTCATCCTTATCTGGATATAATTTTTTAAGTACTGGCAACATTGAATGTGAAAAAGCTGTTGATTGCAATCTTTCATAATTGTAATTAGATTGTGCAAAGAAAAACCATCTTAACCATGATTTTATTACATCTTTCTTGCTTAACGTTTTCTTAGATACTTCATTTTTTATATCTGACATAATATTTTCCCCCTCACATGTATTTAAGATGTAGCACTATCTTTTCCGTACTTAATTGAAGTAATTGTAAGAGCAAGTATTACTCCAATAACAGATATTACTATTATATCTACTTTAAAATAAACAGCCATTAGTATTCCTAATATGAAAAAAGGCATAGTAAACTTGTTTCCAATCAATTTTAAATTCATAGCAATCCCAAGTGCTGGCAACATAGCCCCAATTACATTAAATACATGTAACACATTATCATTCATTACTTCCAACATACCATCTATCGCATTTGGACCAAAATAAACAACTAATAATGCTGGTATAAAACTCATTGCAAATAACAGTATCTGTGGTGGTACTATATTTATAAATGCTACTCTATCAACATTCCCTTTTTGAACCTCTCTATCAGCCCAATGTGCAAAAAAAGAATTTACTGTCATCTTTCCAATCCAAAGTACAGTTGCAACAGTTCCCAATGGTACAGCTATTGCCATTGCAGTACTTACATCTAGCTTAGATGCTATAGCTAAAGCAGTACCTACATATCCTGCAAAAGCTGGGTCCCCCATCTGAGCTCCCCCTGCTGATATAAAGCCTAGATATATCATATTTATACCTGCTCCTATAATTGCTCCTTGAACAGGGTCTCCTAATATAATTCCCGTTACAAATCCAGCCAATAGAGGTCTATTCCATGTAAAAAATCCAACATAAGTCAACCACGGACTCCAAGAAAGATAATAAAAAATTGCTATTAATACTGCTTGAATTAGTGAAATGTGCATATTCTTCCTCCCTATTTTCTTTTAAAGATTTACAAGATAGTCTTCTTTATAATAATGTTCCTACATCAATTTTCTTTGCATCTGGTACTATTTGTATAAAGCATTTAACATCTTTTGATATTAGCTCTCTAAATATTTCTTTTTCTTCATCTGACACAGATATATTTTTATAAAAACTTTTTCTACCAAGCCCTGCTCCCATACCTCCAACATTCAATTCCTTTAAATCTACCCCGCTATTTACTAAACCTAAGACAGTTTTAGGGTATTTGACCAATACTATTAAATTTTCATCTCCATTATGTGATTTTAAGACTTCAGCACCTGATTCTACATCATGTACTTCAACCTTAACAGTTGATGGAGCTGCCATTTGTAAAACTTGAACTATAAATGGGTCCTTTACTACTAAATCATCCACGATTATTATCCTTTTTGCTGATGTAATCTTACACCAAGCAGTAATAACTTGCCCATGTATTAATCTATCATCAATTCTTGTTAATGCTATATTACTCATAATTATTCCTCCAGATTTTTAATTTATTTTACAACTTTAAAACAGTTTTAACATCTTTGATTCCTGATATCCCAACTTCCTCACATAAATTCTTCAAGTCTTTTAACTTCATAGTATCTCTGTTTAAAAATAACTCTAAAAGCATAGGTAAATTTACACCTGTCAAACATTCTAACTCACATACCTTAGCAAATTTATTTATTATAATAGCAGATGTATTAAATGGAGTTCCGCCATAAAAATCAAGCAATACTAAAACCCCTTCATCCTTATATTTCTCAATTCCATCTTCTAACTTTCTACTAAACTCATCTATGCTGTCACCATGGTTTAATCCTAAAGTTTCTACATTTTCCTGTTTGCCTACTATTAATTCAGCACTTTCTAACATTGCTTTAGCCATATTTCCATGTGTGGCTATAATTATTCCTGCCATATGAATCATACCTTTCTTAACCTTTTTTATATGGATTATTATTTAGTACTCTAATCTAATTATCTATATTAATCATTATCTTACCAAAGAAAATATCCCTTTTGTATACTTTTTCAAAATAAGCTGGTACTTCTTCTAAATTTATTCTATGTGTTACTAATTTTTCAACATTCATATCACCCTTTTGCATATGATACAATCCAGCACTCCATTCTTTTCCTGGGAATGGAAAGGAGTTTCCAAACCAAATTCCCTTTACAGTTAATTCACTTCTTACTATCTTTTCAAATTGCTCTCTAGTCAAAGCTACATCCCCATATGGTACACCTGCATACAATACTGTACCTCCCTTTTTAGCTAGCAACAGTACTTGACCACATGTCAGTGGAGTACCAGCCGATTCAATAACAATATCTGCTCCATCTCCATCAGTTAACCTTTTTATTTCTTCTACAATATTCTTTTCTTTTGCATTTATACAAATATCTGCCCCTAACTCTTTTGCCAAGTCTAACTTCTCATCAAATACATCCACAGCTATTACTTTTGTAGAACCAAATATTTTTGCCCATTGTATTGAAAATAATCCTATTGGACCTGTACCAAGTACTACAACAGTATCTCCAACTTTAGCTTCTGACCTAAAAAGACCATGTCCTGCTATACATACTGGTTCTAGTGCAGCGGCAGTCTCATAACTTATCTCATCTGGTATTTTTATTAAATTTCTCTCTTTCACCTTTGTATACTCTGCAAAACAACCTCCAAGTTCTTTATTTCCTATTATTGCTACATTATTACATCTTGAATACAAGCCTTTTTTACATTCATCACATTCAAAACATGGCATAGCTGGACAAACAGCAACTCTATCTCCTATTTTAAAACTCCTTACTTCTTTACCAACCTGTGCCACTTCTCCAGAAAATTCATGCCCTAAAATTTCTCCAACCATATGTGGACCTGTCTTTGAATATTTTGATATATCAGAACCACATATTCCAGCTACTTTTACTTTAATTATTACATCATCTTTTTCTAATATTTTTGGTACATCCACATCCTCCACTCTTAAGTCTCTTATACCATAGAATCTAACTGACTTCACTATTAACCACCCCTACTTTTTATTTGAGAATATATTCCTATTGTTTATATGTTAAATATCTAAAGCAACTTTCATGCCAATATATGTAAGCATTGTATTCATGCATTTTACAAAATTATCATTAAATGTGTGTCAAAGTGTGTCAAAAGTTTCTTATATTAAAACTTATGTGTGTCAATATAAACGACACTAACATTTTATATTAGTTCTCTTATTATAAGTTTTATAAAATGTACTTTTTTTGTTATTTTTATAAAATTGTTCGGAAATTTCCCTTCTATTTGTGATATAATATTAAATATAAGGTATCAATATAAATTTTCATGCGAATATCAGAACTTTTTTGACACTAATGCCTTATTCAATATAATAATTTAACTTTTTGGAGGTTGTTTATGAAAAAAGTGTATCAAGGAAAGACTAAAGATGTTTTTGAATTAGATAATGGAAATTACTTACTTAAATTTAAAGACGATGTAACTGGTAAAGATGGAGTATTTGACCCAGGCGAAAATAGTGTAGGTCTAAGTATAGATGGAATTGGTAGAGCTAATTTAGAGACATCTGTTAAGTTCTTTGAAATTCTAAACAATGCTGGAATTAAAACTCATTATGTAAGTGCTAATTTAGAAGAAGCAACTATGGAAGTTCTACCAGCAAAAGTTTTTGGTAATGGATTAGAAGTTATTTGTCGTTATAGAGCTGTAGGTAGTTTCTTACGTCGTTATGGTTCATGTGTTGAAGAAGGTGCTAAACTAGATTGTTATGTAGAAGCAACTTTAAAAGATGATGACCGTTGTGACCCTCTTATAACATCTGAAGGTTTAGAAGCTTTAAACATTATGACTCAAGCTCAATTTGATTCAATGAAAAGCATGACTCAAAAAATTTCTAACATAGTTCGTGATACTATAGCTGAAAAAGGTCTTGAGCTTTATGATATTAAATTTGAATTTGGATTCTACAATGATGAAGTAATCTTAATAGATGAAATAGCATCTGGAAATATGCGTGTCTATAAAGATGGTGTAATAGTTGACCCTATGGATTTAACTGCTCTTTTATTAGATAAATAGTATATACATATAATTTACAAATATAATAAACTTATAAATAAGATAAGCTATGAAGTAAAGACTTTTTAAATGTTGATTATTTTTAAACATTTTCTCGCCTTTAATTTCATAGCTTATTTAAATTAATATACTCTAATTAGTAGATAATAGCTTTAACCCTACAATTCCCACCACAATAAAACCTATACATGCAATTCTTGATATACTAATAGGCTCATTTAAAATAGCCATGCCTACAATAGCTGTACCGACGGTACCAATTCCAGTCCATATTGCATATGAAGTTCCAAGTGGAAGATGTTTTAGTGCTAATGACAAAAAATAAAAACTTACAATCATTCCAACAACAGTAAGTATACTTGGAGTTAATTTAGAAAATCCATGTGAATTTTTTAGTTGAAAAGCCCAAAACACTTCAAACAAACCTGCAACAAACAAAAATAACCATTTCATAAATTCATCCCTCTTTTCAAATATGTCTCTTATTTTTCCAATAAAATAACCTGAGAAATATTATAAAATATCTCCCAGGTTTTTGTCCTTCCGTGTTCACAACAAAAACTATGTTGTGGGTTTTATCTCGGACCAGACCAATCATTAATAATTGCGGAACCCTATAAAACTCTATTAATTATTCTATTTTATCTATAATAATACTATCAACATATATAAAAAAAGTCAATATATGGGTTCCATCTATAATAAAAATAACTTTTATATACCTTTTAATATTCTTATTCACTTCTCTCCATACCCATTTAGGTCAATCTAAGAATATCTAATTTTTATTTAATATGTTATAATAACATAAAAATATTGAAAGGAGTAATTTCTATGAATTTCTATAAAATTGCAGTATGTCAGATGATTACTACAGAAAATAAAATTGAAAATATCAATCATGCTGTAGATATGGTAACAGAAGCTGCCATCAATGGAGCTAAAATTGTAGTTTTGCCAGAAATGTTTAACTGCCCATATGAAAATAAATATTTTCCTAAATTTGCTGAAGAATATCCAGGTGAAACAACAACGATATTAAGTAAATTAGCTGAGAAACATGGAATTTATCTAGTTTCTGGTAGTATTCCTGAGTTAGAAGATGGAAAAATCTATAATACTTGCTATGTATTTGATAAAAATGGAGCTCTAATTGGAAAACATCGTAAAATGCACTTATTTGACATTGAAGTTACAGGAAAAGTTAGTTTTAAAGAATCAGATACTCTTACAGCTGGAAATGATGTCACTGTAATAGATACCGAATATGGAAAAGTTGGTATAGCTATTTGCTATGATATTCGTTTCCCTGAGTTATCACGTTTAATGGCTCTTAAAGGTGCTGAAATCGTTATCTTACCTGCTGCATTTAATATGACTACTGGTCCCGCCCATTGGGAGTTATCTATAAGAATGCGTGCTTTAGATAATCAGATATTCTATGTTGGTGCTGCACCTGCTAGAAATATGAATGCTTCTTATATAGCTTTTGGAAATTCAAGAATTTCAGACCCTTGGGGAAGAATAATTGCTCAAGCTGATGAAAAAGAATGTATTATTTATGCTGACATTGATAGAGATTTAATTCCTGACATAAGACAACAGTTACCACTTCTTAAGCACAGAAGAACTGATTTATATGAACTTAATACTTTGAAATAAAACAGAACATAACCCCATAAATCGTAAATTAAGTGTTAAAAAAATTTATGGGGTTCTCATTAATTTGATTTAAAATTAATTTCATAAAAATAATGCTAAAATTAATTTAATTAAATAATACTAATAATTACTAATGATTATGCTAATTATCAGCATTTACTAATTTAATCACTATTAGTTATTTCTTTTATTAAATATCTTTACTTTTTTACTTATTATGTCTTCTAGCTTTACATTTGGATTATGGTATTTCTTTCTATTTTTAGTCACATCTTTCTATTGAATTACTTGCTTAAAACACCAATGCACACATGCCAGATAATGTTCACAATTATGTAGAAATCTTGCTCTACCTTCTTCAATGTTGATATTATCTCTCCTAGTTGATATTATCTTTCCTAAAATTTCTTTTAATTAAAAAACAACATTAGTTGATATATCAAGTATATTTTAAGCAACTGAAAAAAACAATAATAATTGATATATCAACTAATTAATGTAGATTAATTCATTTTTATAATTTATATACTTTTTAATTAATCTACCTTATTTAATTAAAATCCTTCCTTTCTATTTATCCATTTTCAACTTAAATTATAAGATTTCATCAGCTATATTTTTGCATACCAATAAGTATTAAATATCAAATATATATTCTATTAAAATTTCTAATAATTTCATCCTTGATTTATTTAATATATAAAAATATACTAACTTTAATGATTAAGTTTTGAAATATAACTAAAAATTTGATAATTTATTGAGATTTTTATACTAAAATATACATACTATACAAACTTAATTTAGAAGGGAGCATTCTTATGAACAATAAAATACTCGTCGTAGATGATGAGGAAGGTATAATAACACTCTTAAAAGATTACTTTGAAATGAATGGTTATGAGGTTTACACTGCTCAAAGTGGAAAAGACGCATTAAAAAAAATATCCAAAAATCCAGATATCATTCTACTTGATATAAACATGCCTGAAATAGATGGAATTGAAGTTTGTAATAGAATTAGAGATTATGTATCATGCCCTATTCTATTTCTTACAGCTAGAATTGAAAACACTGACAAGATAAATGGTTTTCGTGCTGGTGCTGATGATTATATTGTAAAACCTTTTGATTTAGACGAACTTGGAGCTAGAGTATCTGCCCATTTAAGACGTGAACAAAGGAAGTCAAATCAAACTAAAATTAAATTTTATAATGATTTAACAATAGATTACGAAAAAAGGTTAATTTGTATATATAATAATCAGATTTCACTTTCAAAAAAGGAATTTGATATAGTAGAGCTTCTCTCTATGAATCCTGGACAAGTATTTGATAAAGAAAAAATATATGATAGAGTCTGGGGATACAATAGCAATGGAAATAGTGATGTTATAATGGAACACATTAGAAAAATACGAATCAAACTATCAAAACATACTCTTGAAAATTATATAGAAACAGTCTGGGGAGTTGGTTATAAATGGATAAAATAAATAATATGTCATTAAAAAAAGCTTTCTTTGTTCTTACTTTATCTTCACTAATTATAGCATCAGTACTTACTACTTTCGCATACATTTTACTTAATAATCTATATAATTCTATACAAGATAAGTATTTAAAAACACCTATAAATACAGGTATTATAACCATAGTTCAAAACAATGTGAACCAATTTAGTGATTATGATAAAACATTACTTAATATAATCAACATACTCCAGCTTGTACTTCCACTTATATTTTTTATAGGACTTTTATTATTAGCTGATATAATTTTTTACAAGGTAAAATTAAAAACACCCATAGAAATACTCAATAAAGGTGCAATGGAAATATCCAACAACAATTTAGACTTTTGCTTAGAATATAATAATAATGATGAATTAGGTAATCTATGTAATGCTTTTGAAAAAATGAGGTCTGAACTAAATAAAAACAACATAAAGATGTGGACTATGATTAATGATAGAAAACAACTTAATGCTGCTTTTTCTCATGATTTAAGAAATCCCCTAACAGTTCTAAAAGGTTACTCAAACTATTTAACAAAATACATACCAACAGGTAAGCTTAGTGATGAGAAGATTTTATCAACCACACAACTTATGTCTGAGCATATTAACAGAATTGAATACTATGTAGAAAATATGAGTAATGCTCAACGATTAGAAGATTTAGTTGTTTCAAAATCTATGTCGAATATAAACAAGTTTATAGAAAACTTAGATGAAAATATATCTATCATTGCTAAACAAGAAGGAAAATCTTTTACACTTAAAAATCAAATAAATAATATAAATCTATTTTTTGATGAAAATATCATTCTTAGAGTCGTCGAAAATATAATATCGAATGCTTTTAGATATGCTAGAAATAATGTATCCATACTTATATATCTTGAACAAGAACTCCTTACCTTTGTAATTGAAGATGATGGTATAGGATTTAGTAAGGAATCTCTAAAATTAGCTTTAAGACCTTTCTATAGAGATAAGACTTTAAATGACAGCAATGCACACTTTGGTATGGGTCTTTATATCTCAAAAATATTATGTGAAAAACATGGTGGCTCTATTTCTATTGAAAATAATTCTACTAACAGTGCTAAAATTACTGCTAAATTCTCAACAAGAAATTAAAATGATTTTGTAAGCTTTCACTGCTATTATATAAAATTTGTTAGTTTAGAATTTATAAAATGTATTTCAATTTACAACCAATATATATACTATTTTGTAGAAGTTGTAAGAGTTGCTTCAATTATAATATTTTGGCAAAAGGCATTTGAAACAATAATAGAAATATATATTTAAATATGTAGAATAGTATGAAATTAGAATTTTGGAGGTGATTATATTAAAAGTTTTGCTAATAATATTACATTCTCTCGTATTGTGTTTGCATTGCTAATGCTTAGTTCTACATTCTGTTCACTGCCTTTCTGGATATGTTATTTTTGGTGTGGAATTAGTGATATACTTGATGGTCTTATTGCCCGAAAGTTGAGACAACAAAGTGGAATAGGTGCAAAGTTAGATAGTATTGCTGATTTCATTTTTGCGGTTACAATTTTGGTTACTGTCGGAAAAAATATTGCTCTTCCCATGTATCTATGGTGGTGTATTGTTGCAATAGCATTGTTACGGTTGATTAGTTACAGTATTGGTTTTTTTAAGTATCGCACATTTTCATCGCTTCATACTTTGATGAATAAAATCACTGGAATTTCTATCTTTGCGTTTCCATTACTCTATATTTGCTTTGGTCTTGATGTTGCAGGAATTATGATATGTATCGTGGCTTTTCTTTCTTCTTTTGAAGAAATAGCAATTATGATAAAATCAAAAGAATTAAATCGTGATATAAAAAGTATATTTATGTGACAACTTAGAATTTGTGACAAAAATAATTTATATAATAATGAGGAAGTAAAACATAAAAAATTATCCACAAGTTTATGTGTAAAATAGTTTTAAAGCAATAGAGTTGTATTGTAAAGCCTTTAGTGCATAAATTACATTTTAAATTAAAAATGATACTGAAACTGCTTATCAGCACTGCGAATTATCCGCAAATAGTGAAGACTTTTTAGATTTAAGCTAAAAGTTGGGAAAAAATTGAGTTTTAAAACTTACACTCTTCTTATATAGAAAAGGAGAGTGTTTTTTATGATTATAAAAGCAAAACAATTATCAAAAATATATGGTTCTAATAACAATAAAGTTATCGCACTTAATAATGTAAATTTAGAAATAAACTCAGGTGAATTTGTTTCTGTAATTGGACCTTCTGGAAGTGGAAAAAGCACACTTTTACATATTTTAAGTGGATTAGATAATCCTACCTCTGGACAAGTGTTACTTGATGATAAAGATATATATAAACACACTGAAAAAGAACTATCTGCACTTAGAAGAAAATCCTTTGGATTCGTCTTTCAACAATTTAATCTTTTACCTGTTCTTACAGCATCTGAAAATATTTCAATGCCTGTACTTCTAGATAAAAAACAACCTGATAAAGGCTATTTAAATGAAATTTCATCATTACTTGGAATTGCAGATAGACTCAATCATCTTCCCCATGAACTTTCAGGCGGTCAGCAACAAAGAGTTGCAATTGCTAGAGCACTTATTGCAAAACCAGATATAATATTTGCTGATGAGCCTACAGGAAACTTGGACAGTAAAAGTGGCAGTGAAGTTATGAATCTTCTTATAAAAACTTCAAAACAGTTTGGAAAGACTTTAGTGGTAATTACTCATGATGATAGAATTGCAAAACTTGCTGATAGAAAAATTTCAATTATTGATGGTGTTCTTATGGAGGTGAAATAGAAATGAAGAATTACCTTTCACTTTCAATAAAAGAATTAAAAAGCCAGAAACTTATGACTACATTCATCATTATAGCAATAGTACTATCAACTATTATGACAACTGTGGTTGGACAGTCAATTGGTATCCTACAAAATTTAAGAATTGAACAAGCCCGTTCTTTTAATGGTGATAGACATGTATCCTTTCACCAACTCACTAAAAATCAAGTTGATGACATAAAGAAAGATGATAGAGTTTATCAAGCTGGTACTTCAATAACTATTGGCAGTAGTAAAATAAAGGATTCTGGTATCTCTGTACTTGTAAAAGAGTATGATAAAACAGGACTTTCTAACTACCCCAAATTAATGAAATTAAAATCTGGACATTTGCCTAAAGATAAAAACGAAATAGCCTTAGATGAAAACACACTAAAGCTTATGGGTATAAAACCAAGACTAGGAGTGACTATACCTATGAATTTAGATATTTCACTTTTAAATGATACCATACCACCATATAATTACACAGCTAACTTTAAATTGAGTGGCATTTTAGAGGATGATTATACAGGATATGTAAGTGGTATAGTAAATGGTATTGTAGGTAAAGGTACATCAGAAAATCTATTACCTAAGAGATATATTTTATCCTCTTTGGATTTTAAAATAAAACAGCAAGAAAAGTTTCAAGAAATAGTAAATCAATTAGCTAAAAAAATAAATCTTTCTCACAATTCAATTCAATATAATTGGATTTACTTAAATGCTCTTAAGATACAGTTTGAAAAAGATGAAAATAGTTCTAATAGTGATGGTATATCTATGATTATATTGGTATCTTTATTTGTTGCCTTATTGGTTTTACTGGCCTCTGGACTTGTAATCTATAATATTTTAAAAATCTCTGTTACAAAGAAAATTAAAGAGTATGGATGTTTAAGAGCAATAGGAGCTGAACCAAACCAGATATATAAGATAGTTATTTTACAAATCTTAATTTTATGTACTGTTGCCATACCTATTGGAGCTGTAATTGGAATTATATCTTCTAAAGGCATAACTGGAATGGTCACTAATATCTTAAATCCAGATATACTTCTAGCAAATGATAATAAAGAAATTACTGAGCTTATACATAAAAATACAACAGCATATATGTTCCCATTAGTATTAAGCACTAATGTATCTTTGATTTTTTCATTTATTTCAGCATTACCATCAGCAATATATGCTTCACATGTCTCTCCCAAAATTGCTATGGTTGGTAGTACCACCAAAATCAAAAGAAAAATTAAAAGAGAAAAAACAATAAAAAACTTTGAAAGACATCTAGCATGGCTAAACTTAAAAAGAAATAAAGGAAGAACTATAATAACTATACTATCATTATTTATGAGTATAACAGTATTCGTTGCACTGAGTGAGTTCTCTAATGTATTAGATGTATCTAGGTCAGTAAGTAATTTAAAAGAAGGAGATTTTTCCTTAACAAATGAAATATCTGGTTTTGATAAATCAACACTAGATAAAATAACTAAAATGAAAAACGTCAATCGCACTTCCTTTATAAAGTACTCTGAATACAAACAGGGGGAAATAGATACAGATATAAATTTTGAAAATAGTGGTGAGATGTTAAAAATCATTGGAATTGATGAGCAAACTTTAAAAGACTTAATGCCTTCTATTACAGATTCTATACTAGAAGACTTTAAAAATGGTTCTATCTGTTTTATAAAAAATCCGATTGCTATTTCTACACCAGGTGTAAAAACTAGACATACAAATTTAAAACCTAAAGATAGTATCACAATCAACAAAAAACAACTAGATATATATAGTACAGTAGATAAAATGTTCTTTTTACAAGGTAATGGCTGGATAAATGGTGTTGATGTTATTGTATATGATTCTGTTTATAACACCTTGACAAATAAAAACAAATTCAACCAGATAAATATTTATGCTAAAGATAAATCAAAATTAGAACAAATAGGATTGTCTATCGAACAGATTTGTGAAAATAATCCTGGCTCTCATTGGATATCATATATTGAATCAGATAAACAACTTAAAGAGAGTTTTAAACAAATAGAATTTCTAGCATGGGCAGTTATATTATTTGTGGGATTGATTGGTACTTTAAACATCATTAACACAACTCATACAAATATAAATACTAGGACTAATGAGATTGGAGTTAAAAGAGCTATTGGTATGAGTAATAGTAGCTTATATAAAATGTTTTTATGGGAAGGTGTTTATTATGGAATTTTTGCTGCTATATTTGGTTCAATTGCTGGGTATGCCAGTGCTATTATTATAAACATGGCAACTATAGAAAAGCTTGATTTCACTAATATACCAATTACTTCAATTTTACAAGCTACTATTATTTCTGTACTTGCATGTATTATAGCTACTCTTATTCCGTTAAGAAAAGTTAAAAAGATGAATATAATTGACTGTATAGATATCAATTTATAACTATTTTACAGATAATAATATAAATTAAATTATCAATGACTGTCTCTATTTTCTTTCAAATCTAACTAATAAATCTTTTTAACTATAATATAAGCTTTAAAAAAGGCCTGTCTCAAAATAGAGATAAGCCTTTTTTCATTGTCGAAATAATGAAAATATATTTAACTTCACAAAAAAAGAGTGCCTCACGAATTAAAAATTTCGCTTTGAGACACTCCCCTTTAATTTAAAATATATAGTTAAATGCTATGCCAAAATTTCACACATGCTCCACCTGATTTTGAATTTTCTATTTTAACAGAACCTCCAAGCTGTTCCACTAATTGTTTGACAATGTAAAGCCCAAGACCAGAATGTCCACCTTTTGTCTGCCTAGCTTCATCTCCTCGATAAAATTTATCAAGAGCCTTTTTTAAATCTTTAGAGCTAAACCCTCTACCAGAATCACAAATCTCATAAGAAATACAATTTTTTTCATCCTTTACAGTAATACTAATATTACCACCTGATGGAGTGTATTGCAGACTGTTGGATATGATATTATCAAAAATTCGTGTCAACCTATCCACGTCGATTTGAATTGGGGATTGTATATTCCCCTGCATTTTCAATATAAGTTCAACTTCCTTTTGATGAGCCTGTAATTCATAGTCTTGCACCTTTTGCCTCAAAAATTCAGGTAAATTTATAGGAACAAGATTTAATTGTATATTTGACTTTTCTAAGTCAGACGTATATTGCATCTTTTGGACAAGAGCAGCACTTTTTTCTGTATTTTCTCTTATCACTGTAAGATACCTATGAAGTTTTTCATTGTCATCTGTATTATTACCAATAAGTGCATCTGTATATCCCAAAATAATAGAAAGAGGAGATTTTAAATCATGTGCTAGAGCTTCCACCATTTCAACACGTTCCTGCTCCATCTTCCACTGTGCAGATAAAGAGCCTTTTAATTCGTCTTTCATTTCAGAAAAGGCACTACAAAGTTTACCGAGTTCATTATCTGAATAATAGTCGATTTCAAAATCAAGGTCCTTTTCTTTTATCTTCTTGGACGCATCAATCAATAGATGTAATGGTTGATTGATATTCTTTACAAAGCGCTTAGAAAGCCATCTAGTAAAACCCACGATATATAGAAATGGAGAAAACAGAGCCATTATAATAACTGCAAATACAAATCTCCCTCTAATATTTGCAAAGGTGATTTTCACTTGGTAGAATAGAATAACAGCACCCTCAATCTTTCCATTATCCCCTTTGATTGGAACAGTATGGATATAACCACCTTTACGAACAGTTTTATTGATATTATTATTAAATAATTCTTCTTTTGTTTTAAATAGTTTTTTGGGGTTAGTACCATATAAAATATTGCCATTATTATCCACAACTTGATATAGCATATCATCCCCACGAATCGTTCTTTTTAAACCTTCTTCATTCGATTGTGATAACAAAGCTATGTTTTTTTCATTGATGTATTTTTCAATTCTAGGAACTTGTCGCTCATAATAGTTTGGTGGATAGATATCCTTATTTAAGGAATGAATATACAAATAGAGAGCAAATACATAAGTAATCACTGTGGCAACTATACTGGCTATTATAATAAAAATAAAAGTATGTCTAAATTGGGTAATAAGGGATTGATTTTTCATTTAATAACCTCTCTCTCTTTACATTTTATTCCACTTATACCCAATACCCCAAACTGTGGAAATATATTCTTTTTCTGGTGTCACAGCAGAAAACTTAGCTCGTATTTTTTTTACTCGTTCAACAACAGTTGAGGAATCACCTTCAGAATCACACCCCCATACTTTTTCATAGATTTGTTCTCTTGAGAAAACTTGTCCTGCATGGAGTGCTAGTAATTCAACAATATCATACTCTATTTTTGTTAAATCAATATTCTTACCATCAATTTTAATTGCACGTTCCTTCATATATAAGCATAACTTCCCAAAATACAAAGTAGATCTCTTGTTCTCTTCATTGATATACTGTGAACGCTTTTCCCTACGCAGATTAGCTTCAATCCTTGCCATAAGTTCACGCAGTCCAAATGGCTTTGTTACATAATCATCCCCTCCAAAGGTCAACCCTTTGATTTTGTCGGTTTCTGATTGCTTTGCACTTAAAAATATAATTGGGCATAAAACATCATCTCTAATTGCCTGACATACCTCAAATCCATTCATTTTAGGCATCATAATATCCAGTATAATAAGGTCAGGCTCCTGTTTTGATAACTCTATACCTGCCTGACCATCATAAGCTATCAACACTTCATGTCCTTTTGCCTTCAATTCATCCTCAAGTAGCATTACTAGGTCCATTTCATCATCAATAATCAATATTTTACTCAATATAACACCACCTTTCTCTTATGGGAAGGTCAGTATTAAAACAATATTCGTCTACTCATAACTTTTCCTTCCCTCCCACATTTTAAACCAAATAACGCCTCCTATCAAGAATATAATCAAACCTATTGCTACTACTATAAGCTCTATACTAGCTGTTTGCATCACTTTAGAGTAAAATGCCTCAGTTGAAATAGTTCCAGCTTCTTTAATAAAATAAATTCCTGGAAGCATACCTAGTTTTACTGGCCATGTCCATGGAACAAATGCCCATACTTTTTCACCAACGCTAGTTAATCCAAGTATTGCTGCCATCAAAATTCCACCAATACTAATACCAATAGATGCACCCATACCCCATGCAAAACTCACCCAAAGATGAATAGCTAATAGTGGAAGTGTCCCAATCACCACAAGTCCTGCTGCTGACAGGAATAACCATATTGTTGCTCCAGATGGCACTGCAATACTCATTCCTATGCAAAGTATCAACGTAGCAATAAATGTGCATATAGTTAGGCAAAACAGAAGAAAAAGAAATTTTCCCAGATATAATCTGACACGAGAAATACCTACACATAAAAAACCATTAAAATTTCCAGCAAGCTCTTCCTCCTGCACTATAAATCCTGCTAAAATACCTACTCCAATAGGAATGATGAATACAGTCCATACTGTAAAAAATCCTTCAAAAGCAAATTCTTGTGTACTTCCAGATTTAGTTGTGAGATAAAAAACCACACATAATGAAAAAATAATAGGCATACAAAGAGTAAGCCACTGGACAGCTGTCCTCTTTGCTCGAAGCCATTCTGATGATAATAGTTTTATCATTTGTCATCCCTCCTATTGAACCAAGCTGCAGTAAGTGCTGTTAATACTATAAACACAACCAAAGAAACAACAATCCCAATAGGAATCACTGAAGTATTCAAAAGTGGGTCTCCAGCTTCTAATATAGTACCGTTAGGATGTATGTTGATGATTGGGCATACCATTCTAACTGCCCAACTCCAAGGTACTGCAATCCAAAATGGTTTTGTCGCAGCAAGAACACCAAATATCATACCTAAAGCTCCAACTCCCATACTTAGGAACATACCTTTCCATGTAGCTAGCCATAGCTGAAGTGGAAGTATAGCAAGAGAAACAACCCAGCATACAATACTTGCCCCTATAATCTGTCCAAAAGGAACTGGACCAGCTTTCAATATTAAACCAGTTATAATTGTTACGACTATTAAAACTAGCGTTGAAATAAAACTGTAGACTGCCATAGCTATAACTTTATTAATCCAAAGTGTCATAGGAGACACATTGTGTGTACGTAAAGCACGATAATTTCCAGCTTTTTTTTCCTGGAAAGCTACCAAAGTAGCGAACAATGCAAATCCAATAGGCAGAAATAAAAATGACCACCAGTTAAAAATTAATGCTAAAAGATTTTGCCACGCCCAAGAAGTTGTTTGAGATAATGGATTTTGCATGAGTGTTGATTGCATTATAAATGCATATGCTGCAAAAGACACTGGGAAAAAAACAATAAGTTTACCCATAAATGTTCTTTTATACTTTAAAAGTTCTGATTGTAAAGCATTCATCTGTTTTGTCCTCCTTTAAGAATAACATCTGTAAAAAATTCTTCTAGATTTTCATTAGGGTCAGGCATTCCTTGAAATAATAGTCGTCCTCCATTTATAATTCCTATATTATCTACAACTTGAGCAACCTCTGATAGAATATGGCTAGAAAGAATTACAGTTATACCTTTTTTGGGAAAAGAAGCAATCAATTCACGCAATTCTTGAATGCCAAAGGGGTCAAGACCATTGGTTGGTTCATCTAGTATTAACAACTCTGGGTCACTCAAAAGTGCAATAGCTATTCCTAACCTTTGTTTCATACCCATAGAAAATTGTGAAGCTCTCTTTTTACCTGTATTTTTCAAATTTACTATTTCCAACACTTCATAAATTTTATCTTTAGGTATTCCCAATATTTTTGTATGTACTAACAAATTTTCCTCTGCTGTAAGGTTTCCATACAATGCAGGGGATTCTATTAAAGAACCTATTTTTGCAAGAGATTCTCGTTTCCAAGGCTTTCTATCAAAAATAATACGACCATTTGTTGGGCGAAGAAGACCAACAAGCATTTTAAGTGTTGTGGACTTTCCTGCTCCATTTGGTCCTAAAAGTCCATATATACTATTTCGTTCAATTTGTAGAGAAACATTGTTAACTGCCATTTGTTCTCCATATCTTTTTGATAAGTTTTTTGTTTCAAGAATTAAATCTTTCATATTAATTTCTCCCTTCTTGTAATACCTTAAATCTGTTACTAAGAGAATACTAACATGAAAAAATAACAATTCTATAACACCTACTAATTTTAATAAAATTTAAAATAAAAAATAGAGTTACCAATTTTATTTTGGCAACTCTATTTAAGTTTATGTTTTACAGTTATATTAGATTTAAGCTTAGTTTCATTATCACACTAACTTCAAATTTACTCTATAATCCTTAAATCAAACACTAATTTATTAATCAAACACTAATCTATTAATTTATATTTCTTTAGACATCTAATATAGTTTGCTACTAAATAATAATTATTTATATCATATTTATCTAATCCTTTAAAAGAAGTTATTTCATCATTAAGCTCATCACTACCTTCTACAAAAACATAACCTGTTTCAAATTCCATACCTACAATAATCTTACAGCCACTATAAATTTCCTCTTGAGTATCGTACAATTTTTTTGCATTTCCTTCATTTGGAATTGTAAATACAATAGGTTTTAATTCTTTATCACTGGAAATCTTTTGTGAAAAAGGCTTGTTTAACTTAATATTATTGATAACTACATGTTTAAATTCCTCTGAAGTTTCTTCTACTATTACATATTTTCGCTTTAAAAACTCTATTATTTCTAAAACAGACTTAGAATTTACTTTTAAAATACTTTTATATTTTTCATATAAAGATTTCCACTGTTCAATTTTTTCCTGTGGTATTTCTTGGATATGTGTACTTATTTTTTCTTGAGATATTTTTTTCAATTAAACTCTCCTTTCAATACTTAAATATTCTTATGAATCTCACATGACTAAAGTTACAAGGTTTCTACTTAATAGAATTTTGCATACTTAAATATGTCTTATTAATTCTCTACAGGATATCTCCGTAGTTCCTACAATTCTTACATAAGTTACTTATTTTAAATTGTTATTAGTTAGATTCTAAAAATTATTTATTTTATCACTAATATAATACTCTTAAAAACTTTACAAATCAATTTAAATTTGCTACCTTTTATTTATAACAACTTATAGTACATTTCTCCTATGCTTTTCAATATATTACTTTTAAAAGGAGGTTTTCCTTATGATTTTAAATAGAGCTGAGCTTTTCCGAGGATATTCTTTAAATAGATTTAACGAGATATGCAATATATTATCAGTAAATAAAATTAAATATAAGTATAAAGTGAAAAATAATGCTTACTCTAAAAAACCTTTTTTTAATGAAATAACACTTGGCAATTTAGGTCAAAAGGAAGATTTCTCTTATGAGTACTTAATTTATGTTCATAAAGACGATTATGAACAGGCAGAGTCTCTAATAAATTCTAAGTTGCGATAGATTATTTATAAAACATGACATTCTGTTGTCATGTTTTATATGTTATTATACTTTCAAATATGCTACTATATTTTCAAAATTGTGTGCTTTAAAACTAGCTTTTTATAGTAATTTAAAGCTTAAAACTAAGGAGACTCGTTATATGAAAATAAATATAAAATCAAAGTTAAGTGAATTTATTAAACAGAACAATCTTTTTGATGACAGCAGAATAATATCCTACCTTCCTAATATAACAATAGAAACAGACAAAATAAAAACTATAATGATTAATGAGGTTGTCCCAACTAACACCAATGACGATTTTTATAGTGTAGATAAAGATGCTGATTATTTAAAAACTACTATTCCTTTATTTGACAGTGCAGGAATAAAAGTATCTAACATAAATGATATCCTAGATATGGGTATCTATATAACTAATGCAGTAAAACTTCCTAAATCAGAATATACAATAACTCGTGATACAATTAAATTACATATGCCTATTTTAGAAGAAGAAATTAAATTATTTAAAAACCTAGAGGTAGTAATGTTAATGGGAGATGTTGCAAAAAAATCTTTTAATATGATTACTAAAAAGCATATAAAAAAGAATGTCATCCCTTCCATTTCAACATATAAACTTCGTAATAATGAACTTTATTATGATAATTTAAGAGTATTTCCATCATATATTATGACTGGTGGAAACATACTGATTGAAAAATCAAAATTTGAAATGGCATCAGAAGATATAAAAAAAATGTTCGAGATTATAAACGGTTGATATTACAAAATAATAAAAACTAATATAAAATAAAAGTGCATCAAAAACTTCTATTTATGAGGCACTTTTATTTTATATTAGTGTAACTATATACTATTAACATAATTTATTATTTATATTGTTCTTTTTAATCTCTATTCCATTTAGTCTAGGTAACATTACTCTTTACAAGATTACTTTATATTTCTTTTATATCTCTAACGTTTTTATTTAATAAAACAATTATTAATACAAGTCAAATATATCTATTTATCTAAAAATATATCTTTTACAGTAATATCTGGATGGTGATACTTCTTCCTATTCGTTAAAAAAGATTTTTTTACATTAATAGCCTCTTTTGGACACCAGTGAAAACAAGCTAGGCATCTTTCACACTCATTACCCCACTTTGGCTTTTTATCAACTATACTTATATTCTCTACAGGACAAACCCTTTTACATGTCCCACATCCATTACATTTATTTTCTGCAAAAAATTTAGTAGTTGCAATTTGCATATTCTTACCTACTAAACGAAGTACAACACTATCTATATGTGACTTTAAATTGTTTTTTCCTTCTATATTTCCAATCTCCAAGTTATTGATACATTTTGCAATCTCAGCTACCCTATTAGTCTGATTTTTCAATCTTTCTTCTTCAACATCTGGAGGTGTTATCAAAGCATTTCCAGGCATATTGATTAAAAAACCAGCAGATAATTTTTTCCCCCTTTTTTTAAGTAACTTATCTATAGTAAATAAACTATGTCCAGCTACCCCATTACAAGTGGCAATGGCATATATATGAGTATTAATATTAAAATTTAATTTCTCTACAAAAGACTTTACTATATCAGGAACATCAGCAAAATAAACAGGAAAAACAATTACCAATATATCTTCATTTATGTCTATATTATTTTCTTTTCTATGTATAGCTAAGGGTATAACTTCTTTACTTCCATTTAACGTTTCTTTTAAAATATTTGAAACTACTAGCGAATTTCCTGTTCCAGAAAAATAATAAATCTTACTATTCATTCTTATCCCTCTTTCTATATTTCTACATCATCAATAGTTAAAAAGTCTCTTAAAATAGGATTTATATTTACTTTCCAATTCTATCCAAAATATCAGTAAACAAAGGCAATTCTTCATCAGAGATAGATTTAAATGTCTCTGTTGCATATATACTTGCAATTTCATTTAATGGTTCTTCTAATTCTCTACCTAAATCTGTTAGGAATATTTGAAACTTACGTCTATCTTTAACATCTACTTTACGGACAATTAATCCCTTATTTTTCATAACATCTAAGATTCTTGTCGTATTAGATTTATCCTTACATGATTTTTCACATAAATCTATCTGAGAAATTCCATCTTGCTCCCATAGAAACCTTAATAACGCATAATGGTCAGTTGTTATATCATATCCATTTTGTTTAAACATCTTTTTTAAATCATCTTTTACTTTTAACGAAGTACTTACTAACTTAGTTGTAGCTTCATATAGTTTCTCAAAATCTTTCATTTTACCTCCATTTAAATAATCCCTTGCTCCTCCCATCTATCAATTATTCCCTTATATTGCTCAATATCTTTAAAAGCCATTGGCTTTAAAACAGCATTTATAGCAATAAAATTATAGATTTGAGAAAGCACAGGTGGATTTTTCTTTTCCTCTATGCAATAAATAAATTTTTTAGATACCTTTTGTATCTTTGATTCTACTTTTTCAGTTATAGGATTTTGATTAAATCCAGTTTTTATAGATAAACTACCACAAACATAACCTCCCGAATCTAAGACCATGGATTTTATAAAAGAAATTGCTTTTGAACCACGTGCATTTTCATATGTAGTAACTGCTATACATGGCTTACGATACAATAATCTTTCAAGCATCATATGTGCTCTATCTGTAAACACCTTGAAAAGTCCAGTTACACTACTTCCATAAGTTGGGCTACCAAATATAACACCATCACTCTTAGTAATTATATCATGAATATACTCTACTTTATCATTTTGATTGATACACTTGCCCATTTTATAACAATTTAAACAACCAATACAATATGATGGATTTACCTTACTTAAATCAAAATAATTAATTTTTACATCTGGTATTAATCTTTCTATATCTTTATACAAGTAAGTTAAAACTTTTGATGTAGCTCCATTTTTTCTAGGGCTTCCATTTATAACTGTAATTATCATTTCTATATCTCCTTTTTAGTTGTTATATCAACAATAAGTATATCAACTATATTTTTAGCTGTCAATATAAACCATTTATTTAAAGCTATACTTACACAGCTTAAATAAAAGTTTTATTTAACTACATGTGCTTATTTAATCAACTATAAATGAATTATTTTTAATAATTGACAAACTAAATTAATGATAATATACTTTATGTATTACAAATGTAAGTAGAAGGAGGTATAGTATGAAAAAGTTACCACATATTTCAGAAGCAGAATATCAAGTTATGAAAATTATTTGGAAATATGCTCCTATCAGCACTACTGAAGTAATTGAAAAGTTGGTAGAAACAAGTACATGGAGTCCTAAAACAATTCAAACAATGTTATTGAGATTAGTTAAAAAAGGAGCTTTAACATATGAAAAAAATAGCAGAGTATTCGTTTATACTCCACTTGTTAAAGAAGAAGAATACGTAGCTAAAGAAAGTAGTTCTTTTTTAAATCGTTTTTATAATGGTACTCTTAATTCTATGGTACTAAACTTTTTAGAAAATGATAAACTATCTGAAGATGATATTGAGGAACTGAGAGAAATCTTAAATAAAAGGACGACTAAGGGGGATAAATAAATATGTATGCCCCATTCTTTATACGATTTTTACTCAGTACATTAACCTTATCAATATTAATTGCTGTAATTTTACTTGCCAAAAAAGTATTTAAAAAACATATTTCTGCAAAGTACCAATACAATATTGGATTTATATTGCTTATAATGTTAATAATTCCATTTGTCCCTCTTAAATATATTAATCTTGGAAATGTATTTAACTATTTATATACTTTTAATCAACTTGGAAGCAGTACTAATAGGACTTCTATGATAAAAAATAGTCCAAATTCTATAATTAATAACTCAAATGCATTAAACGATTTTTCAGTATCCCTAAACCAAGTTAATTTTGATAGTTTAAATATTTTATTACTAATATCATGGATAATTGGAATTTTAATCATGATAGCTATTACTATTCATTGCAACATTAAAATAAAAAATATGAAAAAATCAATACAAATTTTAAGAGATGAGGAGATAGTATTTATATTTGAAAAGTGTAAAAAAGATATTGGTATAAATAAGGATTTTATACTATGCAAATCACCTATTATAAATACACCTATTACATTTGGATACTTTAAACCACACATTATATTACCAGATAAGTCTATATCTAAATTATCTTTAAAAGATATAAAATATATCTTACTTCATGAATTACAACACTTTAAAAATAAAGATATACTGATAAATTATATAATGTGCTTCCTTCAAATATTATATTGGTTTAATCCTCTTGTATGGTATGCATTTAAAGAAATGCGTATAGACCGTGAAATTGCATGTGATATTTCAGTTTTAAAAAAGCTTGATAAAGATAGTCATATAGAATATGGACAAACTCTAATAAACTTTGTGGATAATATTTCAAGACCATCAAATCTTACACTTACATCAGATATTGGTGGGTCAAAAAAACAAATAAAAAAGCGACTATTGAAGATAATGGATTTTCATAATGAATCAAATACGTTAAAATTCAAAAGCATTTTAATTTTTACATTGATAGCTTTAATTGTATTTGGAAATATTCCCAAACTATCTATTATGGCAGATATCAACGAAAAATATAGACCTACAAATGAACAAACTGTGTACGAGGACTTAAGTCAGTATTTTAAAGGTTTTGATGGAAGTTTTGTTATGTATGATTTAAAATCCAAGCAATATCATATTTACAATAAAGAAAAAAGTAAAACAAGAATTTCTCCAAATTCTACTTATAAGATTTATAGTGCCTTATTGGGATTGGAAAATGGGATAATAACAAGAAATAATTCACATATCCCTTGGGATGGAAAGCATCATTCTAATAGTTCTTGGAATGAAGACCAAGACTTATTTTCTGCTATGGAAAACTCCGTAAACTGGTACTTTCAGACTCTAGATAAAAAAACAGGGCTAAAAAACATACAAACTTATCTTAGGCAAATTGGATATGGCAATTATGATGTTTCAGGTGGTATCTCAAACTTTTGGCTAGAATCTTCATTAAAAATATCACCTATTGAACAGGTAGAATTACTTGAAAGTTTTTATACAAATAAGTTTAAATTTGAAGATAAAAATATAGAAACAGTAAAAGATTCATTGTTAATATCAAAAAAGGATGGGGTATCACTTTTTGGTAAAACAGGCACTGCTAATATAAATGGAAAAGATGTAAATGGTTGGTTTATAGGTTATGTGGAAAAAAATGAAAATACTTATTTCTTTGCTACAAATATTCAAAGCAAAGATTATTCTAATGGTAGTTCAGCATCTAAGATAACATTATCCATATTAAATGACAAAAAAATCTATAATCCTTAATATATTTACTGTACATTCTAAAAAATTCACATAATTTTCATATTAATTATCAATTAAATTCATATACAAGGCTTATTATATAAACATAGAAGATAGTAAAACTAGCTTAAAAACATAATATAATACCCTATACAAATAGTGGCAACTCTCCCTCACATCCTCAATTGTTGCCACTATTTAATTTTTTGTATGAAGTTAAATATATTTTCATCATTTCAACAATAAAAAAGAGGTCTATCTCTATTTTGAAACAACCTCTTTAATTATTTTAGAGTTTACTAAGAAGTCTAAAAACAATTTATCTAAAATATTATTCTCAACTGAGTAAGATTAATTTCCAAATTGAGTAAATTTAATCTTCAAACACTGATTTAACAATAGGAATAACATAATGACTTCCCCCACGACTCTTTACATCTTCAATCATAGCAATTACTATATATTGTTTATCACTATTTTCATCTACAGTAAAAGCATTAAACCATCCAAGTTCTGTCCCTGTAACATCATCTTTTGATGCTTTAATTTCTGCTGTACCAGTTTTCCCAGCAATGCTAATTCCTTTAATCATAGCACTATGACCTGTACCATCAGGGCTTTCAACAACTTGAAGTAAGTCATCACGAATAATTTTTACAGCCTCTTTAGAAAACACACCTTTCTTCCAAAATTCAGCCTTTTTAAATTCAAGATGGGGTTTTATCATGTCTCCATCATTTACAAAAGCTGAATATATTGATGCCGTATGTACTGGATTTACAAGAAGCTTACCTTGTCCATAGCCAGTATCTGCTAATTGTATTTCAGTCTCAAATTTATTGTCAGTGCCAAATTTTGAAGAAGACAATCCAAATTCAAATGGCATACTTTCATCAAATCCAAGCTTCAGCAACTCTTTTGCTAATACATCTTCACCTATTTTTAAGGCTGCCTTAGCAAAATAAATATTGTCAGAATAAATCAAAGCATTTTTCATATTTGCAGTATTTCCATAATCTTTTAACGTGGTTACCTTATAACTTCCCCAACTAGAATCTTTTTGCCAACTTAGACTGCTGTGTCCAAAGTTTTCATTTGGATTAATCTTTCCTGTTGTTATACCAATACCAGCAGTAACTGGTTTAAAAGAAGACCCAGGACATAATCGTGCTTTAAATCTATTGTACATTGGTTTATTTTCATTTTTATTGAGTTCATTCCATCTATCTTCTGACATTCCCAATATAAACTCATTTGGATTGTACGACGGACTACTTACAAGTGATAAAACCTCTCCTGTTTTAGGATTCATAACTACTGCACAACCTTTATCATTTTTCATTTGGTCATATAGTTTACTCTGTAGTTTTGAATCTATAGTTAGCTTTACATCTTCTCCATCTACCTTTGGCTCAGTTACTAAAGTTTCTTTCTTGTCACCATATCTATCAGCTATTATAATCTCATATCCATCAATACCACGTATTCTATCTTCCAGTAAATTTTCTAAACCAATCTTACCAATTATACTATTATCGTTGTACCTCTTACCCTCTTTTTCCTTTAGTATATCTGCATTTACATTTTGAACATAACCAGTTAAATGACCGGTTTTTTCACCAAATGGATATACTCTAACCTCTGTATTAGATATTTTAACTCCAGGAATACTAAGAAGTGACTCTTGTAGTTCCTTATCTTCTTCTTTTACAGTACCATCTGTATTTTCTTTTATTTTTTCAATAGTTTTTATAGGTACCATTGAATTTTCTTTTACCCAAGATGCATTTAATTTCTTTTCAATTTGTTCAACTGATACATTCAATAAAGTAGATAATTTTTTTAAGTCTTCTATATTATCACTCATTTTTCCAGGAACTAATCCTATCATAGATGCAAGACCTTGACCAGCAATCATTACACCGTTCCTATCCAGGATACGTCCTCTCTTACCTTTCAGCTTTGATACCCTTACAGTATTATCTTCTTCAAGTTCTGGAAATATGACGTTTGACTGCCATTTTATTTTATAATTTTTCTGTCTATCTCTAGTTAATAGTACTTCATTTGAAAATGAAATTTCACCTGCTAAAGTATCCATCTTAGAATCATAGTTTATTACTTTATCATTATTTTTATTTTTTTTAATATCATTAATCTTAATACTTATATCGTGTGCATCAATTCCTTCATAGATTTTTTTATTTCTTAAAACAAAATCTTCTTTTTTATTTTCAGACTTGCTCTTTTCATCTAATAAATCATACATTTTCTCATATTGTTTTTTATTTGCAAAAGACATATACTGCTTAAACACTTCATCTGGTTTGTTTTTATTGAGTCCATCTAGTATGAATTTTGCTAAAAAAACAATAATAACTATAAGCAGACACATTAGAAAACCAAAAATTATCATTTTTCTTGTTTTTTTATTTTTTCTCATATAAACCACCTTTATCATTTAATATATTACATACGTAAGCTTTAAGGTTAAAATACTCTTATAGACATAACTAATCTATGTTTTTATTATGTTTTTAAGTATCTCATAAAAATATGTAAGCAGTATAATTGATAGTAACTTATATATTACACATGTAAGTTTTAAAAGTCAATAATATTATCATTATTTAATTATTTTTTACATCAACTTAAAAATAAATCAGTTCCATTATATTCTTTTGTATTCTTCAACTATTTTATAAATTAACCTTATTCTATTGTAATTATTTTATAGTATATAACTTTAACTTGACAAAACGACACAAGTGTCTCATAATTAAAAGTGACACTTATGTCGTTAAAAAGGAGGTTAAAACATATGCCAACAAAAGGAGAACAAACTAAACAATTTATCATTGATACATCAATAATGCTATTTTCTGAAAAAGGATATAGTAATGTGACAATGAAAGATATATGTGAAGCATGTAATTTAAGCCGTGGTGGCCTATATAGACACTTTAATTCACCAAAAGAAATTTTTATCAGTATATTAAACACTCATAAATACTACTCTCAAAATTTGTTGGATAAAGGTATCAAGGAAAATATATCAGCTAAGCATATGCTAGAATATTTTTTCCAACAACAAAAGGCTGACATAAATGGCAAATATTGTGGATTTGATTTTGCAATACACGAATTTGCTTTTGTAGAAAAAGACCAACGTGATTATATGAATAAAAGATACAGTTCAGCTATCACAATGCTTTCAAATTTAATCGATTATGGACAATCTAAAAGTGAATTTAAAAAATGTGATTCTAAATCAGTTGCAATACACATAATGTTCTTATTTGATAGCATGAAAACATCTGCTTCCATTTTGAAACTTACAAATAAAGACATTGATAATCAAATAAATATTATAAAGGACATGGTGATTTTATATGAATAAACAAAAATTCCATAAAATTAATTTACAAAACTGGGAACGATATACACATTTTTACTACTTTTCAAAAATGACAAATGTAGGGTTTAATTTGACTATAGAAATAGATATTACTAATTTGCTTAAGGAAACGAAAAAAAGAAATATTAAATTTTATCCAGCGTATTTATATACAATAACTACTTGCTTAAATCGATATAGAGAACTAAAAATCGCATATGATGAAGATGAACTCGGATATTGGAACACGTTAACGCCACTTTATGCGATTTTTCATGATGATAATAAGACTTTCTCATCAATATGGACAGAATATGATGAAAATTTCTCAATATTCTATGAAAATTATTTAGCTGATGTTAAAGAATATGGAAAAAATCATGGTTTTCTAGCAAAACCAAATCCGCCAAGAAACTGCTATACTGTTTCCTGCCTTCCATGGATTAGCTTTAAGAGTTTTACTGTACATAATCATGGTCTTGAAAATTATTTTTTCCCTACAATTGAAGCAGGTAAATACTATCAAAAAGATGAAAAAATACTTCTTCCTCTTTCTATAACAGTGCATCACGCAACTACTGATGGATACCATGTAAGTTGTTTTATTGATTACATACAAAAAATGTGCTTTAATACTAAGATATGGCTACACTAAAAATTTATACAATATAAAAAGAACTGTCGCATGAGCAAATTAAATTTGCTATGAGAAAGCTCTTTTTTACTTACAATAGTTAATATGAGATGAATTATTTCTTATACTTTGAACTTACCAATAGTTAATATGAAATGAATTATTTCTCATACTTTAAAAAGATTGAATTACTCTTGATAATCTTCTTTTGTAGTCATTACATATCACCTACTACTCAACACATATTCTTTGACCTATTTTTACATCCTTGTTTATATCCAAAATATTTACCTTCTTACCATCTGGAAACAATACCATTGTTAAAGTAGACTTTCCTAATTCGTGTATTCTCTTTAAATCAACATTAACAAGAACGTCTCCCTGTTTAACCATATCTCCTTGTTTAACAGCAACATCAAAGCCATCTCCATTTAATGCAACTGTATCAATTCCAACATGAATTAATACTTCTCCATTAGTTCCTTTAATCCCAAATGCATGTCCACTTGAAAATACTGTTTCTAATTTACCTGAAATAGGAGAAACAATTTTTCCATCTATAATATCAATAGCAAAACCATCACCTAACATTTTTTTAGAAAATGTTTCATCTGGTACATTTTCTAATGCAACAATTTTCCCCTTAGCTGGAGACACAAAGTTTTCATTATTTTCATTAAACACTAATTCTTCGTCTTCATCTTCATTTATAGCTTCTTTAGGCACTCCAAATAAACATGTTACAATAAAGCAGAATGCAACCACAAATATTGATACTAATAAGTATGTGATTAAATTATATCCATCATAGATATACATTAAATAAGAAGGTAAAACTGCTAATCCATATGAATTAGATTGAATATGTAAAATTGATAATATTGCTGCTCCTAAACCTGAAGATGCACACATAATAATCAAAGGCTTTAAATTATATCGAAGCTGAATCCCAAATAAAACAGGCTCACTTATACCAAAAAGTTGAGATAGCATTGCTCCAACTGCAGTTTGTTTAACTTGATTATTTTTAGATTTTTTCATAAATGCTAGACATGTTCCAATATTCGCAAATCCATACATTGCACAAAGAGTAATAAGGGCATTAAATCCTGTATTTGCTAATAGTGATGTTTCAATCATTACATAAGTATGATGTAAGCCAGTAATAACAGCTAATGGATATGTAAATCCAATAATAAATCCTCCAATTCCTAAAGGCAAATCAATCAATAAGCTGATGATATCAACCATTTTTAATTCTATTGTATGCATTATAGGGCCTACACCTAATAAAATAACTAACATTGTTATTAGCATAACAAAGAATGGTGTGAAAATAAGGTCTAATACATTAGGCATATGTTTACGGAACCATTTTTCAAGATTAGCTCCAATAAATGCTGTAACAATAGCTGTTAAAACACTTCCTTGACAACCTACAATAGGAATAAATCCAAATGCCATAATTGCTTCAATTTCATTTGATGGGTCAGCAACAGAATATGCATTAGGAAGTATTGGGGAAACTAACATAAGTCCAATAACAAGTCCAATAACAGGTGTTCCTCCAAATACTTTAAATGCTGACCATACAATAATTGCTGGTAAAAAAGCAAATGCTGTTTCTGTAAGAACCGAAACAAGTGTCTGAATATACAATGGAATATTTGCAGAAGACATTCCAAATAATCCAAGTACATTATCATTAAACAAACAACCCTTTAATCCCAAGAATAATCCTGTTGCTGCAATAACTGGAATAATAGGAACAAATATATCTGCTAGAGTTCTCATAACTTTCTTAAATCCAGTTTCATTATTTTTAACTAATTCATCTTGTTCTTTTTTTGATAAAGTTTTTAATCCCATTTTTTCAACTTCTGCATAAACTTTATTAACTATTCCTGTTCCTAAAATAATTTGATACTGTCCAGAAGTAAAGAAAACACCTTTAACCTCATTGACCTTTTCCACTTTCTTATCATTAATAGTTTCCCTATCTTTAATCATCACCCTTAGTCTTGTTGCACAATGTGTAATAGAAATAATATTATCTTCACCAATAATTTTAATAAGCTCATTTGCTATTTTATTATATTTATTCATTTTTCTACCTCGCTTTCAATAATACTGCATGAAATGGTTTCAAACACACTGTTTTATTTAATAGATTTATATCATCTAAATTTTGGAATACAATATCATATTTTTCTTCTACTCTTATTTCTACAGGTTTATCAGAAAAATTATAATAACAATCAATAACTACCAAATCTAATTGCCTTCTATACGCAATAACATCTTCACTTTCTATATCAATAGGTTCTATTGAACCATAAATCAAACAATCAGAATACTCACTATCTTGTCTCAACTTTATCATCTTTTTATAAAATTCTAAAATACTCTCTGAATTGTTAATCTGACTCTGTGCATTAATATCTTTATAATTTTCAATAACCTTTAACCATGGTGTTGTATCTGAAAAACCTGCATTTTCTTTATCTGCCCATGGAAATGGCGTTCTTGCATTATCTCGGCTTCTTAAATTCACAAATTCTAACGCTTCTTCTTCTGAGTAACCTTCATCTATTGAACGATAGTATTGGTCAATGCTAGATAAATCATTAAAATCATTTATGGTATCTCTTTTAAAATTTGTCATTCCTAATTCCTGCCCCTGATAAATAAATGGGGTTCCTCTTAAAAAGAAATACATTGCTCCCAACATTTTTACTGCATCATCATTCCTTTCGTATTGCAAAAGATACTTTGTTGTAGCTCTTGGTTGGTCATGATTTTCAATAAAATTAGCTGCCCATCCATGTTCCTGAACATACATTTGACTATCTAAAATGCATTTTCTTAAATCTGGAATTGTCCATGAAATTCTTTTAAACCACTCACTACCAGAAGCAACATCTAAGTCAGCATGTTTAAAGTCAAAGACCATTGAAAAGAAACCATCTTCTCCAATAAAATCACCTAACTGGTCATAGCTAATACCTGCTGCTTCAGCAACAGTCATACAATCATATTTTTTAAACGTATTTTCTTTTAATTCATAAAGCATTTTTTCTATTCCAGGCTGATTTCTAACTGTTTTTGTACATTTAACAAGACCATCAACACCATCACTTTCTAAACTTTGAAAACTTAAATTCTTTTTGATGAATGTAATAGCATCAACTCTAAATCCTGCCACTCCCATTTGAGACCAGGTATTAATCATTTGGTAAAGTTCACTTCTTAATATTGGATTTTCCCAATTAAGGTCAGGTTGTTTTTTACCAAAAGAATGAAAATAATATTCGTCTCTATTCTCTACCTTTTCCCAAACACTTCCACCAAAAACAGACCTCCAGTTATTTGGTAAATCGTTTCCTTTTTTAAAAATATAATAATCATGATAAGGACTTTCTGGATTTTTTAATGCTTCTTGAAACCAAGGATGTTCATCACTTGTATGGTTAAGAACTAAATCTAATATAATTTTGATTCCTCTATCTTTACTTTCTTTAATTAACTCTTTTAAATCTTCCATACTTCCAAATTCACTTGCAATATCCAAATAA
The DNA here is from genome assembly GCF_001077535.1 of Clostridioides difficile ATCC 9689 = DSM 1296. Classification (GTDB taxonomy): domain Bacteria; phylum Bacillota; class Clostridia; order Peptostreptococcales; family Peptostreptococcaceae; genus Clostridioides; species Clostridioides difficile. The sequence continues at coordinate 570,863 of NZ_CP011968.1, read as the reverse complement.
TCACTAATATCATACCCATTATCGTCCATAGGTGATTTAAAAATTGGACATAACCACAATGATGTAATACCTAAATCTTTTAAATAATCTAAACGAGAAATAATTCCCTGTAAATCTCCAATTCCATCATTATTACTATCTTGAAAGCTTCTTGGATAAATTTGATAAACGATTTCTTTTTGCCACCATTTCTTTTCCATAAATTACTCCTTTTTATATGATATTTCTTCTTTTTAATTCTTTATAAATTCCATTATCGAATATGTCCTCACATATAGATGTCGCTATATCTTTAAGTTGTTGATGACTATTTTTCATTGCAATTGTAACGTCTGATGCTTGAAACATGACAATGTCATTTTGACCATCACCAAAACATATGGTTTCTTTTTGAGTTACTCCTAATCTTTCTTGTAATCTCTTAATTGCTTTGCCCTTATGAAAATCTTTTTGAATAATTTCATAATACTGACTAGAAATATCTCTCTGTGCTAATTCCATTTTATCTTGTAGTATATCTTTCACTTCGTCAAATACCTTTTCATTTGACCATAAACAAATTTTATGTATATCTTGTGACTTATACTCTTCAATGTTATTTTCATATGTTATTTTTTCTTGGATATGTTGTTTATTTATACAAGAATTAGTTCCTTTCAACTGATTCATTGTTTCAAATATTTCTTTGGCTTTTTGATTCATGAAAACTTTTTCCTGACTCTCAATCGAAAAAGCAACTTCCCTCTTTTTTAATAAACAAACAACTTCCTTTATCAATCTTTGATTAAAAGATTGATTATAAAGTAATTCACCATGATATTGAATGTAATTACCTCCTCCTGCAATATATCCATCAACTCCTAATGATAAAACATCATCTTGTATTGTACCCATACTTCTTCCAGTACAAATAACAACACTACAATGATTCTTTTGACATAAACGTATAGCATGCTTTGCAGATTCTGGGATTCCATATACCTCATCTCTAAGCGTACCATCTATATCAAGTATTAATAATTTGTACAATTTCATCTTCCTTTCTTACTATCAAAATCATAATAGCATTCAAAAAAAAAGATATCAATATTTTGATATCTTTTAAAAAATATGTTCATTTTTAGCACAAATTTTCATTTTCGGGGAATATGTTCACTTTCTAAATACATCTTGTATTTAATATAAAGCAGTTCAATTAAAATAAAATAAGGTGTTGTTACATCGTAGTCCAGTTGTTTATCTACAGAAATAGATATAGATTGAATATACAGGTTTTCATCACATAATCTTGCTAAAGGATTACTTATCATTTTTGTAATAGAAACCATATAAATTCCTTTCATTCTCATTTCTTTAGCAAAATCAATAATTGTAGATGCATCTCCATTCAATGAAATAAAGAAAATCATATCATCTGTTTTTATAAAATGATTAAGTGCCTGAATCATATCATAACCATAAACATCATATATAATTTTCCCTGTTGGTAAGAAAATCCTTTTCATCTCTTTAGCAACTCTTTCCTGAGAATAACCTTCTCCAAAGACGATTATACGATTTGCCTTTTTCATTCTTTCAAACATAATCGAACAATCCTTCTTCTCTATATCATCTATCACCTTATTATAACAATCCATTAATTGGTGTTTACTTTGATTTTTATATTCTACTTCTGTTTCATTTAAGCGTATAATAACTCTTAATTCACTATATCCAGGTAATTGTAGTTTTTGAGCAAAACGAGAAAGTGCACTTGTAGATATATGGTATTTGTCTGCAAATTCATCTATAGAAAGTTTAATACAATCTTCTTTATGATTAAGAATACACTCACAGATATACTTATCATTTGCTGTAAATGAATTATAATATTTATTGAAAAGTCCTTCAATTTTCATTCTTTTCTCCTTCTATACTCTATGTAATTCATATGAAGCAAATCTAATAGAGCATAAAATGCTCCTACGACTTCATAAGATATAGCTTGTAATGTATCAAGTTTTTGAGTTTCAACATACAGATTATACTCACAAAGTGTTGCAATTGTATTATTATCAAGCCTAGTTAAAGAAATCGTATGTATATGATTGTTGATAAATTTTGCAATTTCAATTCCTGCTTTTGTTTCTCCATATAAAGAAATAATAATAAATAAATCACTTTTTTGAAATGATTCTCTCATAAATTCAATTTCACCTATATCAAATAAGTCAATAACACATTTACCTACTGAAAGAAATATTCTCTTTATTTCTTGAGCTAAACTTTTCTGTTCATTACCTGTCCCATAAATATAAATTGTTTCTGCATCATATATTATTTTACAAATATCTTGAAATGATATTTTTTGTAATTCATTCATTAATAGTCGATAATTCTCGCAAACATCATGAAAATTATTATCATTATTAACAAATTCTAGTTGATTATTTTTAAGTAAATACTTTAAATCAGAGAATGAATCTAATCCAATTTTTCTACAAAGCCTTAATAAAGTAGCTCTAGAAACATTACATTCATTTGCAATTTTTTCACACGAAAAATTACGGTATTCTCTTTGACAAATCAATATTTGTTTAATAATAATTTTATCATTTTCATTTAAATTATCATAATTTTGGTTAACTAACGATTCTAATCTCATTTTTTCCACTCCCTAAATATTATTTTAATATACATTAGTTGCTTTTTCTAGGGAAGAGTTTTAAATAATAAGGATAAAATAATCATTTGATTTTATTTTTATTAAAATAAAAATAACCTGCTAAAAGCAGGCACCAAAAAGTACTTATCCTTTCGAACATGTACTTTAGATATTGCTTTCTTCGGAAGCTTCATCTCTTCATACTCTAAAATAGAGTTTTTTCTAACTCAAAAGTATTTTCCATGGTAGAAATTACTTTAATTCATCTGCCATTTATTTTTTATCTTATTTAATAATTACTACTACTTGAATATTTACTTCTTTAAGTAAATTTCATAGTTAACAAAGCTAAAACTATTATTATAGATGTTAAAATACAAAATTGTAAGTATTGTTATAAATATGCTTACAGCTACAAATATACATGATATATTAAAAAGAAGCTGTAAATTATTATCATACATACAAGCAACTACGCCTCTATTAATCCATGTTAATTTTTATTATTTAATACAAGGAGTTCCATGAGACATACATATCCATTCATATTTTAAATTATCCAATTCTCTTATAGATTTCATCATCTTTTTATAATCCCAATTCCATGGATTAGGATAAGGAACTATATTTCCATTCTTATTTTTGACTAAATCACCTGCAAATAATACATCTTCAAAAATCATGCAGACATGCCCTGGAGTATGACCAGGAGTATGGATAATTTTTATATTCCCAATCTGCATATTCTCTCCATAAGGTTCAACATCCTTAATGAGCCTTCTGGAAATTGCCTTTCCAATAAACTTCTTAAACCCAGGTCTATCCTTCTCTCCTATAATAAAAGGTATATCCTCTACATGAGCCCATACTTTTGCTCCTGTTTTTTCTTTCAATAATTTAATATTAGATATATGGTCAACATCATGATGAGTTAATAAAATATGCTTAATATCTGTAAGTTTAATACCAAGTGTTTTTAATTCTTTAATTATATTTTTCCCCATAAAAGGAAGACCTGTGTCTATAAGAATAATTTCTTTATCAAACACAATAAAACAATTTGAGCCACGAGTACTATCTAACATTAATACATTTTCTTTTATCTTCATAAATAAATTCCCCTTATTTGGTATTTTACCTATATAATTAATTAATAAAGTTATAAATAGTTATAATACTTGATATTAATTTTATTTTTTATTAAAGTATACTATAGGTATACAAGTATTATATTTACATAAGTATACCATCAGTATACTTTTTTATCAATAGAAAGGAATAATTTATATGTCAGAATTATCAAAAAGAGATAAAGAAAAAATACAAAGAGAAAATGAGATTATTGATAAGGCAGAAAAATTATTTTGTCTTAATGGATTTGATAATACAACTATGAATGAATTAGCAAAAGAAGTTGAATATACTAAACGCACCATATACAAGTACTTTTCATGTAAAGAAGATTTATTCTTTGCTGTTGTCTTAAGAGGATATAAAAGACTTTGGGATAATGTTAAAATAGAAAGTGCAAAAGGCAAAACAGGGTTTGAAAAAATAAAACTTTCATACTTTGCTTTTCATAAATTTTACTCTGTAGAACCTTCTCTATTATGCCTTATGGGAATGATTGGTATTGTAAACTCTGAAAAATCGGATACTGATATGCTGTTTAAAGAAAAGTTTTTTTCTTTTAATAAATTTATGTTTGATGAAATACAAGGAATGTTTGAAATTGGAAAAAATGATAGAAGTATTAGGCATGATATTGAAATACCTACTCTTATGTATTCATCAATATTTACACTTACAGGATTTTTTAATTTACTATCTGTAATAGGAAAATCATACCTGAACAACTTTAATATAGATGAGGAAAAATTTATTGAAACAACTCTTGCTCTTTTAATAGATTCAATTAAAGCATAAACCTAAGTTTATAAATTAAAGTTTATATACTTAAATTTAAATGATAATTTTTTCTATCTCTAATATAAAAAATATTAAACATAAAACTAATAACTTAGTTAATGGAATAACTAAATTACTGAAAGGATTAAAAGTAAATGGCTAAAATACTTCTTTTAGAAGATGATGATACAATTACATTTGGAATAAAAACTTCCCTTGAAAAGAAAAATCACACTGTATGTTGTTATAATACGATTGCTGAAGCTAAAAAAAATTTTGATAAAACTATTGATTTAATTCTGCTTGATTTAAATCTACCTGATGGTATTGGATACGAGTTTTGCCAATATGTTAAAAGTATAGAAGATACTCCAGTGATATTTTTGACAGTCCGTGATGATGAAAAAGACATTATACGTGGATTAGATATGGGTGCAGATGACTATGTGGTTAAACCGTTTTTGCTCTCAGTACTTCAATCCAGAATTAATGCAGTTCTTAGAAGAACTCATTCAAATACTAACAATACTATTACATGTGAAAATATAAGCTTGAATAAGGTTGAAGTCAAAGCATATTTAGATAATGTTGAAGTACCTTTGACAGCAGGAGAATATAAACTTCTTCTAAGTCTTATGGAAAATAAAAATAGAGCTATGACTCGTACAAAGTTACTAGAAATGCTCTGGGATGTAGATGGTAATTTCGTAAATGATAACACTCTTACTGTTACAATAAAACGTCTTAGAGAAAAATTAAAAAATCCACCTTGTATAAAAACATTAAGAGGCATAGGATATAGAATGGAGGACAACTAGTGAAAACTCCAAGAAATATCAACAGTACAGTTGTTTTTATAATATTCTGCTTAATTGTAACTTTTTTATTGAGTGTAATTCTAACAACTATAACTTCTTTTAATGAATACAATGTACTGTCTAAGGCTCTTGGTGCATCATATGAGTACAATCCTAAGTCTACAGAAAGTATACTAAAATCACTGAAAAATTCTAGTGATAAGGATTTTAAAACAGGAAATGAAATTTTATCAAAACATGGATATTCTAAAAGTACACTTTGGAGTAAAAACTTTTTTTATTTTCTAGTGATATCGTTTGGTATAATTTCAACAATGGCTACAGTTGTATATATAATCAAACATAGAACAAATAAGCAAAAACTGAGTAGAATAAACAATCTTACTCAATACTTAGAAGAAGTGAATTTAGGAAAAGAGTCTGTACTTTTACGATGTGAAGATGAATTTTCTCACCTTGAAGATGAGATATATAAAACAGTTGGGGAACTTCGTTGTTCAAAAGAATTTGCTTTAAAAGAAAGACAAACTCTTTCAGATAATCTTGCAGATATTGCTCATCAACTTAAGACTCCAATTACTTCTATGTCACTTATGGCACAATTACTTTCAGAAAATTGTCCAGATGAAGAAATAGATTATATTAACAGGCTTACAAATCAAATCTCAAGACTTGAGAGACTAGTTTCATCTTTACTTACATTATCAAAATTGGATGCAAGTACTTTAATATTTGAAAGCAAACTTATAGATGTACATTCTCTTCTTACTTATGCAATTGAGCCTATAGAAGGTTCTTTAAGAGAAAAACATCAGACATTTACTATCGAGGCTTCTCCTTCGGTAGAATTTGAAATCGATATTAATTGGACTTTAGAAGCTCTTTTAAATATTCTTAAAAATTGTAGTGAGCATATAGAAGATGGTGGATATATAGTTGCTTATTATAGTCAAAATCCTCTATATGTTGAGATTATCATAGAAGATAATGGTAAGGGGTTTGCTCAGGAAGAACTTCCATATATTTTTAATAGATTTTATCGTGGTAAAAATGCTAGTAAGGACAGTATTGGTATAGGGCTTGCTCTATCAAAGTCTATTATAGAACGTCAAAATGGTACTCTACATGCAGAAAATTGCCATAATGGTGGTGCAAAATTCATAATTAAATTTTACACATAAAATGCTGGATTATAGGTAAAATACCTATAATCCAGCTATATCTATATTCTATGTTATCTATTGTTTTAGTAATATACTTCTATTTACATTTAAGGTTTTATTAAACAAACAAATTAACTATCCCTATACTTGTAAGTAGTCTTAAATCGAAACCTTTAAATAAGTTCAAATAGATTTTGTTTATATTGTTTCATTTTTTATAGATTCTACTATATTTTCATTCTTCAACTGCTTGTATCCTGTCATATATGATGCTATTACAATAAAAAGTATCAATATAGTAAAACCTATTATTGTAGATATAGGTGCAAATGGTAAATACTCTATAAAATATATTTCATTTATACGTAGAAAAGCATACACTATTCCTATTTGCACAGGAATACTAAGTAGTAATGGTGTAATTCCTAAGAATAAACCTTCCAAAATAAGCATCTTTTTTATGCCTTCTGGAGATAATCCAACAGAACGCAACATAGCAAACTCTTGTCGTCTACTTCTAATATTTCCTGACACTGTAGCAAGTACATTTGATAATCCAATCATAGCCAATAAACCTGTAATAAAGCCTACTATTAAATTCATGGTCTTTATTCCACTAGCCTTTTGTTTTTCACTTTCTAAAACATCCTCAATACTATAATCTCCTGAACCATAGTCTTTATTATAAATGGACTCTAATTTTTCTCTTACTCTAGGAATGTCCTCACGATTATTTACTTTAAATACTCCTATCAGCCTATTTGAACGTAACCTACTTACTTCATCATAATTTTTAGATATTTCCTGCACCATAGACATTGGCACTATTTGCATTAATGTATATTTTGAACTAGTATCTACTATTTTAGGAAGTGTGCTTGTAATAGCTCCCACTTTCATGTTGTAAGTATAATCCCCTTTATCTTCGTCATATACTTTTTCATTTAATTTAATGTTATCTCCTATTGAAAGATTTAAATAATCTATATATACTTTATTTCTACGTGTACTACGATTAATATCTTCCTCCTTATTATATACAATTGAGGTTGGATTTTTTGTATCATAAAATAACTTTGGGTCTACAGAAATTTGCCTACAATATTCTGTAAAACTCTTATCATCAAGCCCAATTATATTTGAAATTATACGAAACTTGCCATCACGTTCTATAGGAGAGTATTTTTTAGATGAAACTATACTTTTAAATCCTCCATTTTTCGCAAGTTCTTTTGATGCATCTTTTTCAGTCAGCCAAGTGGAAGCAGATATTTTTTGATAATATAGTGAACTTTTTACACCTTCTGTATTATCTAATTTTTCAATGAAAGCAGACTCTACAGGTTCACTATTTTCCAAATAAACTGCTATATCTCTTTGGTCCTTATAATTATCACTTCCATAAACAGCTTTTGCTCCTTCTTGATTTGCAATTATATGCAAAAAACATGTAAGTAATAAAAAAGATAATGTTAAAGATATTGTTGCAGTACGATAAGATTTTTTACGAGCACGTAGTGCGTTTGATGCAAGTTCTCCTTCTATTCCAAATATCTTTCCTAATGAATATTTATGCGACTTTTTGATTTTAACACTATCTCCTTGTCGTATTGCTTCTATAGGAGATATCTTTGATACTTTTCGTGCTGGTATAAGTGCAGAAATCCAGACTGTTACTATTGTAAGTAAAACTGCTGGCAGAAAAGCAGGAATACCATAAGTAAATACCACTTCTGGAACATCAGTATGATAATTAACTGAATTAACATAAACTATAAGCCTATTACACAATAACCATCCTAAAAATAAACCTATTGGTAATGGTATAATTGTCAGTAAAAATCCTTCAAACACTACAGACCTTTTAATTTGTTTTGGTGATGCACCAACACTAGATAATATCCCTAACTGAGTAAGTCTAGCATTTGCAGACAGTGAAAACGCGTTGTAAATCACCATTACAAACACGGCTACTGTAAAAATTGCTATTGTAAGATACATAATAGGAGTTGAAAATTTTGATATACTACTCATAGATGCTTTCTGTTCTGGTGAAAAGACTAACATCTTTAAAAGATAATTACTATTGTATTTAAGATTGTATTTTCCATATTCATTAGTCTTCCACCCCAATGATTTAGCAAGTTTTGGAAGTTCCTTATACGTGTCTCTTATATTTTTAAATCGCAAGTACACAGTTATACTATCATTAGGTTTTATACTTGTTTTATCAAGATATCCAAGAGCTGTATATGCAGGTATTACTGATGAAGTAGAAACATCTACCTTTCCTACTATTGTCAATGTAGTCTCTGAAATTTTTTTAAAACTTTCCCCTTTCGATTTTGGGGCTATGGGTTCAAGAGGCTTTCCATTTAGGATTCTATCTCCTATTGGGAGAGTAATTTTATCACCAATTTTTACACTTGGATTATTCTCAAAATATTGTTTTGATAATGCAATTTCATTAGCATTATTTGGTCGACGACCCTCTATTATAGTATCCTTTTCTGGCATAGAATCCCAATACTCTGATGTAGCATTTCTATAAATTATATAATCTCTTTTCTCATCATTAATTTTGCCTACATACCATTGTCCTTTTACCATTACATCATCAACTGAAGAAAAATTTTCAATTAATGGTAAGTCACTTCCATAAGTATAGTCAAACAATTCACCATGCCAGTTACCTTCTTTCTCAATTGAAAGTCTTATAAAATCTGTCCACATGGTATACAACAGTCCACACAAAGAAGACATCATGGTTGTAGTAAGTAATATAGCTAACATTATAGCTATACTACTACGTTTATTGCGTCGTACAAAGTCTAAGGTGTATTCTTGAAGAATATTCATTTCTTCACCACCTTTTCAGAGACAATCACTCCATCTTCCATAGTTACAATACGATTTGCCTCTAGTGCTATTTTCTCATCATGAGTAATAAGAAGTATTGTCTGATTAAATCGTTTATTTGATAAGTTTAACAAATCTACAATTTCTTCTGAATTTTTTCTATCGAGATTACCAGTTGGCTCATCTGCTAATAAAATAGCTGGTCTATAAATTAAACTTCTAGCTATAGATACCCTTTGTTGTTGTCCACCTGAAAGTTGACTTGGAAGATGGTTTAATCTATCAGATAATCCCAATATAGATACAATCTCAGAGAATCTATCCTCATCCACCTTTCTTTTATCAAGTAACATGGGTAATAATATATTTTTTCTAACATCAAGAGTAGGTATAAGATTATAAAATTGATAAATAAGACCTACTTTTCTACGTCTAAAAACTGCAAGAGCTTCTTCCTTTAAACTTGATATTTCTGTATCTTCAACATAAATCTTTCCATATGTAGGTCTATCTACTCCCCCAAGCAGATGTAGCAATGTAGATTTGCCAGAACCAGATGCTCCTACAATGGATACAAAATCACCTTTTTGAACTGATAAATTTACATTATTAAGGGCTGTCACTCTGGTTTGATTTGAACCATATATTTTTGTGAGATTTTCACATTTTAATATTTCCATATACAATCATCTCCTTTATGGTTAAATTTTAGCAACCTAAAATGACATTATAGTGACATGAATACAAATATAAATTACTATTAAAAATATTGTTTAGTTTTTGCACATTATTTAAAATTATAATATAAAACAAAAACTATGCAATATATTTTATTTATACTTTTAATATATTACATAGTCTTTAAAAGGTATTAACTTTAAATCTATAGGTATTCAATTTAATAATCAATAGCAAGTATTTTATGTACTAAAGGAGTTTTGCTCTATATAGACTCAATTTAGTAAAATTATTTAATAAATATTACAGACTATAGGTAAATAATATTTACAAATAAAATTAAGTTTATTCCCTTACACTATAATATTTCTTAATTATATTAATTGCAATTTCCTTTACCTTTGGCCCTGTAATTTCTTTATTGGAATCATCTGATTTAATAGCAAAATAATAGGTGTCACCTTCACGCTCTAGCATACCAACAAACCATGCATCCACACATTTATTTTTTTCATCAAATCCTGTTCCAGTTTTTCCATATACATTTATGTTTTTATCATTTACATCTATTTTCATAATATCTCTTAAAATATTAATATGCTCTTTTTTAAAGTTTGTATCTCCCTCAAATATTTTTGCCATTGTTTGCACTTGTTCTTTTGGAGATATTTGTAATGAAGATTCTAACCAAAATCCATTTAAATGTCCCTTTCCATTTTTTAAATCTCCTTCCCATTCGCTAATATCGCAATTCCCATACTTTAAATCATCTAAAATGTTTTGGACAGATTTAGCATCAACTTTATCTATCAATTTTTTGTAGTACCAAACACAAGACTCCTTAAATGCCTCTTCTAAACTAAGATTTTTATTCCAATTTTTATTTGGATACTCTGTACCATCATATCCCATAACTGATTCTTTTGAGTTTATTACCCCTTTTTCTAAACCAATTAAAGTTGAAACTATTTTAAAAGTAGAACATGGTGACCTTCTTGTTTCAATTAATTCTTTGTTATATATATTATATTCTTTATTTTTAGTATTATAAAAAATAGCTCCTCCACTAATACCTTCAAAACAATCACTATAGTCAACCATATTAATTTTTTCTTTTTTGTTTTTATTATTGTTTTCAATTTTGGATTTATTTAATTCAGACTTATTTAATTCAGATTTTATATAATTCTTATCAGTTTTTTGATTTATATCGTTATGTTTTTTCCCTACATAATACATTACCATAACTACACCAACCAATAAGATAGCTATCCAAATAAAATTCTTTTTTCTTTTCATAATTTATATCATCTCCCATATTTAAATTTATAACCTACTATTAAAATAGTAGACATTATTTGTAATATACTCCAATCTAGGTTCTACTTATAAGAAACAAGACTAAATGAATAGCTGTATCTCTTATATTTTCTTCACCTAGTACAATTATGTTGATTAAACCTATTGCGAAGATAATTAAGTAACTATTAATAACATCCTGTCCTCCTTTTAATTTGTGATATAATAATTGATTCCACATTTAAAACTTACTATTGTAATATTTAAATATTACAATAGTAAGTTTTAAATGTCAAGTTAGTTTGGGAAAGTTATTTTAATTGTATAATTGTTATTACATTTATAAAATATGGCATGTTTAAAATTATTTTGCTATTGGGAGGATTAAGATAAGCAGTATTATAAAAGCTATAAATTATAAAATTTAATATATAATTTATAGCTTTTACTTTTACAAATATTGTTTTTATTGATTTATTAATGAATTTTATTGACAGGTTATATTTATATAAGTAAACACTTACATAATTAAGTATATAATCTACATATCTATAAGTTGAGTCAATTCACAAGTATATGTCAACTTAAGTTTATGCATAGCTCGTGTACAGGCAATATATAACAAACTGCGGTCATAATCACTATAATATGTTTTATTATTTACTGAAGGTACAATAACTTCATCAAACTCTAAACCTTTTGACATTTTAATAGAAGTTATGGATACTCCTTTTGTAAAGCTAGAACTTTCAGAAGATATTAAGTGAACACTATATTCTTCTCTTAACGCATCATATACAGCTTTAGCGTCATTATCTGTCTTTAATATAATACCAAGAGTCGCATTATCACTCTTTTTAAATTCTTCAATTTCTATTTTTATCTTATTTATTTCATCTTGCTCGTTATTACATTTTAATAAAGCTGGTTCTTCACCATGTCGTTCAATAGGCTCTAATGAAGATATGTCTTGAATCTTTTTGGCGAAATTAATAATCTCAAAAGTAGAACGGTAACTCTTGTTCAACATAACTAATTCCCCATCATTATATAGCTGTTTCATATCATCTAATGTATGAGTATGATTAGGATTAACCAATTGTCCAAAATCTCCAAGAATAGTCTTTTTACACTTAAAAAGTAAGTTTATTACAGCATATTGAATAGGTGTATAATCCTGCATTTCATCAATAACAATATGCCTTATAATCTTATCTTCTTGTATACCTTCATATGTAGCATGAATATATATAAATGGGTATACATCTGACCATTCAAGTGTTTTCTTTTCTACCATCACAAACATGTTTGATATATTCATTTGTTTAAAGAAATCCTTATATAGTGTAAGAGTATTTTTTATTGTCAACATTCCATTCAAACTTTTAAGTATACTTTTTACCTTTGGTAAATCTTCTTCCATAATATTATCTGATTCAAATTTATAATGAATGTCTTCAGCTACCTTCTCTAATCTCTTCTTAACTGGATATCTATTATATGCCTCAAATCTACTCTGTATCCAGTCACTTTTAGCTGTAAAACTTCCAAAAGTGTAGTCTTTTGGAATAAAAATCTTATTTGGCATTTGTTTTATATAATCATCAATAAGTTTTACAAAATCAAGTGTAGATTTAAAACGCACTCTTTCAGACCATTTAGCATCATTTATTTCTAATGGGTCTTTCTCACTTTCAAAATTAATAACTCTATCTAATTGTACCTCTGCTATATTTTCAAAACTTAATTCACATAATGGCTCTTCTCCAAGCTCAGGAAGGACATTGGAAATATAGTCTCCAAAGACTTTATTAGGTGATAGGATAATTACATTATTTGCTGATATTTTATCTTTAAATCGATAAAGAAGAAAAGCAATTCTGTGTAATGCTATAGATGTTTTCCCAGAACCAGCTACCCCTTGAATAATCAGTGTATCAGCTTTATCATTTCTAATAATTTGATTTTGTTCCTTTTGTATTGTTGAAATGATTGACTTCATTTTTTCATCTGAAGTGTGACTAAGTTCTTTTTGAAGAATATCATCTTGTATATTAATGGAACTTTCTAGTGCATATTCTAATTTTCCATTTTTAATTTTAAATTGTCGTTTTCTTGTTATTTCTCCATCCACCCATCCTATTGGAGCATCATATCCAGCTTTTCCGATTTCATAATCATAAAACATACTGGCAATTGGAGAACGCCAGTCAAGTATTATAAGCTCATCTTCATAATCAAATGCAAATCTACCAATATAATACTTAGATTCATCATCCATATCTTTCAGCCTAAAATCTATTCTAGCAAAGTATGGAGAATCTTTGATTTTATTAATCTTATCTCGAACTTTTACCATAAAAGCCCCATAGTTATCTATTTGTTTTAGTCCTTGTTCATTTTGAAACATTTCATGTGGGTCTATTTCACCACGATTTTTTACCATATACATTTTAGCGTCCATATAATCCTTATCAAGCTTGTCAACAAGATTTTCAGCTTTCTTAAAAGCATTGTCTAGCTTGTTATTTATCTCTATTAGATGTGCAATCTCATCTGGAAAAAAAGTTAATAACTCTGCATCATATTCACACATATTATGTTTAGAATTAGATGCAATAATATCGCAATTTACTACTTGTTTATTTTCAGACATTTAAATCCTCCTTTGTTAATTAAGTACTTACACTGAATCATTATACTTAATTGTGTTTTGGAGTTTTTAATCATTCTTGCTATTTAACTTAAATGTTAGCTTTTTAGCTTTAAAGTTCCTTTTTTAAAAAACTAAATCTTTCTATATTTATTACCATAAGTACACTTACAAGCAAAATACATTAAAAGCAGAAATGCTCTTATATATAAAATAATTCAAACAAAAAATATGTGGTAAACTTTTCATTTAATCTACAATTAATTTTGTCTATTATCTCTTTCTTCTACACAAGGAAGAATAAATTTTTGAGTAGGATATCCAAATTCCACAAGCAATTCTGCTTCTGCAAAGCCCAACTTCTTTATCATATCTCTATGTCCTGTATCAGCTTTGTCACCCTCTCGAAAGGTAGTAATTGAAATATCTGTATCTATCAAGAAATCTTCAATAACTTTCTTCAAAAACACTTGTGCAATGTCTGAATTACGATACTGTGGATGTATTCCAAAAAAATCAATACTTCTAGTTTCTCTATTAAACACCATATTTGCAATAGCGACATTATTAAGTTTTAATATTAAAGCTCTTTCTTCTAAAATATACTGTTCTAATTGATATATATATTCTTCCTCTTGCAAATTTGGAAATCCATCTATGACTAATCTCACTAAATTCATCCATAATGGTATGTCAGACATACTTGCAAGTTTAATTTCTTTTTCCAACTCTAGTACATTCTTTGAAAATAGGTTATCTTTTTTCAAAACAAATCTTAGCTGCAAAGGATAAAATTCTTGTTCTTTCCTATATTTATTTGGAGATTTTTTATACATAGCTTTAAATATAGAAGTGAATGCCTGTTGACTTTCATATCCAGCTATCAATGCAATTTCAATAATTGGTTTCTTTGAAAATACCAATAATTTTGCTGCTTCTGTCAACTTTCTCCGCTTTATGTAATCATGCATTGTTAGACCAACAGAAGTTGTGAAAGTTCTATGCAGGTGATATTTTGAGTAATGAACAGCATTAGCAACTATATCTAAATCCAGCTTTTCTGATAAATGCTCCTCTATATAGTCAATAGCAGTTATGACATTAATTACTTTGTAAGACATTGCAGCTTCCCTCCTTTTATCCATGCAACATTATATTAATTATAACTTAGTTATATTTAATGAATCTTAGGTCAGTTTACAAGGAACTACACGCAGACCACGAAACGGGGCTGCTTACAACAAATAAAAGCTAAACATCAAGCACAGGGAAAGCGCGAGGTGTTCAGACTGTTTTGTTGTCTGGAATTTCCAAAGGGGCTTTCCCCTTGGCAAACGACTTTACTTGCAAAGTGTAGTGTGTTATACGCTCTGTTGGCGTTGCCGTAAAAATGCCGTTGCCGTCAGGGAAGGCAAGGGCATTTGAAGCGGCAGGAAAACAGGACTGTGATTGCATAGCGTGAAGCCACAAGCGCAGGGCGGGTTTCAGCAGCATACATGTGTATATGAAAGCTCCCGTCCCTCATCCTACGCTCCAACTTGTAGCCACACTCACGAAAAAGCAGACGGATTTTCCTCTCAAAATTGAAATAGGCGGGAAGCCATTTTAGGGCTTTCCCATCTTGATTGCCCGTCAGCAAAATCAGACGGTGCTGTCAACGGTGGCACATGAAATGCGCCGTTCATCTTGACCATTGACTGGCTTGGCTGACTTTGCTATTTTCTATGATTGTTAGTTGCTTGATACAGATAGTTGCCTTATCAAATCCAATGGTGTGGTAAAAGATATTACAGCGCTTACTCTATCGCCAGAACCCCATTTTACCAGTCCAAAATCAACATTTGCACGATAGGCACATTGCATATATACTATCCCCAATATAAAGCAGTTCATTGTTTTGACATTTTGTCAGTTCCATGTATTTCAATAATGGTACTGCTTTTGGCTTATGCTCTAGAGTGTCATTGGAGCATACTACAGTATTAAAGTATGGTGCTATGTCAAAGCTCAGAAAATCGTTTCTAAATTCTTCATGAGTTTTGGATGTAACAATTCCAATGCCAATATTTAATTTTATGAGTTCAGTAAGCATTTCCTTTATTTCTTTGAACACAAGAACTGTATTCTTATACTTTTCCATATTCCTATCCCACATTGATAGAGCAATTGTTATATCTTCGATTTTCAAATAACGTAAAGCGTCCTCGCCTGTTATTCCTAAAGCAAAAGACAATTCTTTGATAGGAATTATCTTTCTATTGATTTGTTTTATCGTGTCTTGTAGAGAGTGTAAAATGGCGTATTCAGTATCAATCAATGTGCCGTCTACATCAAAGACGATTTCTTTGTAATCCATTAATTTCTCCTTAATTAACCTAATCGAAAATCACTGTCCAAGTGTCTGTACGACATGCTTCAAAGCACATTTTAATCTGTTCTTCTGTATTTTTTTCTGTGGCGAGTTCAGGAAGTTCATTTTCGGAGAAATAAGAAAACTCCGTAGTTTCTATATTTTCTTTGAATGTACCCCCGATAACGGTACAAAGAACAAATATTTTGCATACTCCGTAAGCATATATAGGTAAATTGTGTTTCGCACGGTCTTGAATTGCAATAATCCTGTCGGCGGTTATATCTAATCCAGCTTCTTCTTTGACCTCTTTAATAGTATTTTCCTTGACTGATAAATTTACTTCAACCCAACCACCCGGAAGCGACCACTTCCCTGTATTTTCTTTAACAAGAAGTATTTTTCCATTTTCAAAAATAACGGCTCTGGTATCAAGTTTTGGAGTTTGGTATCCGCTTTCATTGCAAAAAAGATTTCTTACTTTTTCTGTTGATATGTCAGTTTTATATGCTATCATTTCGGCGGAAATTTCTCGTATTCTCTCATATCGCTCTATGTCGTATATATCTTTCCCATAAGTTATTCCGGCTTGAGCAATGCTTTGCAATTCTATCGCCCATTCCAACCATTTTTCGTTCATAAAATTACCTCCAGTTTTCCGAAGAATATATTATAATTAGTTACTTAGTAGTAAAATATATTTTTAACTAATCCTGCTTTGTATGTTGAACATATTCTATAATTGTACCATCTGGATGTCTCAATGTCATATTATATCCTGTAGGAACTTTTTTCTTATCTCTTACTACAACTGCTCCATTATCCAATAGATAACTTCTCCATTCATCAACAGAATCAACCATAAAAGTAGATTTTGTTTCTATAAATGGTTTAAGAGCATCATCAGAACCAGATAATAGTAAAACATTTCCTATTTGCGCTAATTCTAACCCAACTTCTTTATAAGAAAAACGCAAAGAACATTTTTCTTTTAAAAGATTCTCATAAAAAGGTATGGCTTTTTCTATATCTTGAATATAAAAACGTGTTAATATATCATATATTTTCATATTTTCCCCCTATATATCTATATAGTATCACTTCTAAATTATACCACTCTACAAATTATATAACAATAAATTAAGCATAGCCTTTTGAGCATCTTAAGTAGACCTTAACAATATATTGGGGTTACATTAGAATAATAAATTAAATCTAAATTACACTAAGTTAGTTATAAATTGATTATCTACAGTTACATTAGAATACATAAATTAAATCACCTTGATATTATTTAGGATAAAATTTATGTAGTAGCAGTAAATGTTCTTCTAATTATCAACTAACAAACGATAATCTTTAACTTTCTATATAATGGGTAACATCATTTTCGTAAGATATTCACTAGCTGGACGATTGATATCATTTAAATACTGGTAATATATATCGCCATGAAGTTTATATCCATTGCTATTTGCCCATGAAAATAAGTCTTCTAAAGTAGGGTCTTGTAATTCATAAGGTCCTAAATCAATTGCAGTTATTATTTTCTGTGCAGGAACAATCCTTTGTAGAATCTCATTTTTCCCATCTATATAAGTGGCTACAGGAAACCCTACTTCAACATCCAATTTTGCTAAATCCATGTTATGAAAACATACAATCGGTGCTCCTGAAGATAAAATTCCTCTCTCCTCCAGATATTTAGAAATTTTTTCAAAACTTTGTTTTGAAAACTCTGAAAACTCTACCATAAAGTCAATTGTTTTTCGTATTGCCAAAAAACAGTACTCAGATTGTTCAGCTATTGTTATATTGGATATTCTAGTCATTTTATTCCTCCATTACTTTATTTTCATTTCTAATCTTTTTATACCAAATTATACGAAAATTCACTGTGTAACTAATTATTTCATATGAATATAAAACATAACCTCCTTCCATTTCTTATATCGAAAGTATAGCAAAAACAATCTCATCATTCTTGTCAC
The DNA here is from genome assembly GCF_001077535.1 of Clostridioides difficile ATCC 9689 = DSM 1296. Lineage (GTDB taxonomy): Bacteria > Bacillota > Clostridia > Peptostreptococcales > Peptostreptococcaceae > Clostridioides > Clostridioides difficile. The sequence goes on along the minus strand of NZ_CP011968.1, from coordinate 552,500 downwards.
ACAGTGCTCTTATAATCAGAACATACTTAAAAGACTTGCCTAATTTTTAGGCAAGTCTAAAAGAAATCTTTTTCTATAAAAAATTTATACAAACAATTAAAATATCAAACATCAAAATTTAAACAAGTTTCAGGTTCATCTTCTATTCTTGCTATTTTAAACTTACATGCAATTAATACTAAAGATACTATTGGATTTATAATATTTAATAAAGCGTATGGACCATATGTTAGTGCAGATACACCTAATGTTGCTGTTATATACGCCCCGCATGTATTCCATGGTACTAATGGAGAAGTTAAAGTTCCACTATCTTCTAAAGCTCTCGACAACATCTTAGGATGTATACCTCTCTTTTTATATTCCTTATTATACATTCTTCCTGGTATAACTATAGATAGATATTGTTCACCTGCTATTATATTGGTAATTGTACAAGTTACCATAGTACATAATACTGTTCCAAATACACCCTTTGCTAATCTTAGTAAAGAAGACGCTACTACTTCAAGCATACCTGTTTTTTCTAAAATACCTCCAAGAGATAAAGCGCATATTGTTAAGGATACAGTGGACATCATATTCATAATCCCACCTTTAGATAATAAAGCATCTACCTCTTGTATTTGTGTTGACGAAACATATCCATTTTGTGCTGCATCTAATATCGTATTCATAGATTCTCCTTGAAAAACTACTGCAAACAATACTCCCAATACAGCACCTACTATAAGCCCTGGTATAGCAGGAACTTTAAATACAACTAATCCAATTACTATTGCTGGAGCTAATAATAATACTGGTGATAAAGTATTAAATGTAGAATCTAATGTAGACCTAATTAATTCTATTTGTTTTATATCTAGTGCTTGACCTGAATACTTCATTCCAATTACACCATAAATTACTAAACAAATTAATAATGATGGTATAGTCGAATATAGCATATATTTTATATGTGTAAACAAATCTGTTCCTGCCATTGCTGGAGCTAAGTTAGTCGTTTCAGATAAAGGTGATAGTTTATCTCCAAAGTAAGCTCCAGATATTATAGAACCTACGATTAATCCAATTGGCATACCTAAACTTTGACCAATGCCTAAAAGAGCTACTCCTACTGTACCCATTGTGCTCCAAGATGAACCTGTCGCAAGAGATACTATTGCACAGACTAATGTTGATGCTACTAAAAAAATATTTGGTGATAAAATTTTTAGTCCCCAGTAAATCATACATGGAACTACTCCACTTACTATCCAAGTTCCTATAAGTACGCCTATTATAATTATGATTAAGATTGCTTGCATTGCCATCTTTATACTATTAAACATACTTAATTCTAACTCTTTCCATTTAAATCCAAGTCTATATACAGCCACAAGTCCTGCTACTGCTGCTGCTCCTATTAGTGGTACATGAGGTGATGAACCATACACTAATACTCCTAGACTTAAAAATAATATCAAACAAGTAATTGGTATCATTGCATCAAACAGACTTGCTTTTCTACATTCTCGCTCTTTCATAAAATAGTTTCCTCCTAATTATTTAAACACTACACTATAATTTTTTTTGAAACATATTTGCTCGTACTAGATGACATGATACCCCCATAAGTTAATAAAAATTCTAAATTGTCACCTAATTTATAATCATATTTTGTGTTACTTACATCTAGTATCATGTGGTCTGAACTTGCCCCTAATATTTTTATATCAGTGTCTATTGGAATTAAAGAGTCAATATTTATATCTTGTTTACCTATAGCTATGATTGCCCTTTTTAAGATTCCCTTATCTTCATAAACAGGTTTATTTCTAAAGGCATCAACTCCTATTTCTCCAATAGGAACTGATGGTTTTTCTTTACATTCAACTACTTGGCATATTAATTTAAATGCATCTTGATATGTTCCATTTATATTTTCACCGTATGCCGTTTCTCTACCAAGTAGAATGGACTCGCCTATTCTCAAATTAGTAATACCTTCTGGCATATTATTATTTATCAACAGATGAATCGAACTTGAATTACCTCCAGATACTATTTCTAGATTTATTCCAAATTTTTCTTCCATTCTTTTTGCTATACTTACCAGTCTGCCTATATTTTCCCTAGATGGTATAATAGCTCCATAACAGGTTAAGTTTGTAGCTATACCAATTATTTCAATATTTTTTAATCTTACTATCTCTCTTACATTATTAAAAAAGTCTTCTTCATAAAAGTATCCTTCTCGTAAATCGCCTAAGTCAAACATAAGAACTATCTTATGAATAATATTTTTACTTTCACATAATTCATTTAATTTCTTTATTGTTCCTAATTCTGAGTTAAAACTAATATCGCAATAATTGATAACTTCTTCTAATTCACTTAACATTGGGATTCTAATCAATATCTTAGGTAGATTTATATCTTGTAAATTTTTTAAGTTTTGTATTCTTGAATCTGCTATATGGTCTATTCCTTCACTACATATTTCTTCTACTATTTCTTTTTGTGCACAAAATGATTTAGTAACAAAAGATATCTTAATATTTCTTTCATGACACATCTGCGAAATTAATTTTGCATTATGCTTTAACTTTTCTATATCTATTTCTAACCTAGGATACATAATCTTTCCTCCTCAAAATTCAAACTTTTTAACAGGAGCTTAAGAGATGCTTCTTCATATTTTTTAGATAAAACACCCATAGATGCCATAATATAGTCATTATCTATTAATATCTTTGTTTTTTCCTTTGGAAATAGTAATTCATTATTTTTATTGTATTTGAGCATATTATCTAATATTTCAATTCTACTAGGGAGCCTAGTAAGTGCTCCCCCTGTACCAACTATATATCTTACTTCTGTTAAATCTTTCCCTTCTGCAATTTTGACTTTTCCAGTTGTTCCATAGATATTTCTTATTTTTCCTGAATGTCTTAGCATAGCTTTAACAACAGCTTCTTTTGTCAACCTCTCAACAAATAATATTTCTTCTTTTGATTTTGGTATTGGAGGATAATTCTCTATTACTGCATCAATATCTATAGATAGTTCACTTTGTAAGTTTTCTTTACCTATAACTTCTACTATATTCTTCATATTTACATATACACCTAAATCCCCCTCAACACTTCTCTTTGCAGTAGGTTCAGGATTAACCAAAATTTTATTAATATAGTCACTTCCATCTGTAACAGAATGTACATCAGTAGTTGCTCCACCTACATCCAGAGTTAATAAATCTCCAATATTTTTATATAAAAGTTTAGAAGCTTCCATTACAGCTCCTGGGGTTGGAGTAATATTTTCATTAACCATTTCTTTAATGTATTTCATTCCTGGTGCTGTAGTTATGTGTTCTTCAAATACACTTTGAATGATTCTTCTTGTAGGTTCTATATTCAATAAATCTATTTTAGGGTATACATTTTCAGTTATATAAAGCTTATAATTAGTATCTTCAAATATTAACCTTATTTCCTCTTGATTTTCAACATTACCAGCATATATAACTGGTATGCCTAGATTCATAGAAGCTATCATTTCTGCATTATAAATAGCTGTATCTCTTTCTCCATAATCGACTCCACCAGCTATTAAAATTATGTTTGGGTTTATTTCTTTTATTTTATTTAAATCAGTTCTTTTAATTCTACCTGATGTTATTTGACGAATAACAGCTCCAGCCCCTAAAGCTGCTTCTTTAGCTGCTTTTACTGTCATATCATAGACTAATCCATGAACAGTCATTTTTAATCCACCAGCTGCACTAGAAGTTGCAAACATATCATTATACTCTATATCATCTACAGATAATTTATTAGCTAAATCTTTAATAGCACCTGATAAGCCATTTCTTACATCGCCACCTTCAAACACTGTTGTTGGAGCTTGACCTTGACCCAAAAATATAGGATTGTTAGTATTAATATCGTGGAAAGCGTTTACCACTGTAGTAGTACTTCCAATTTCAGCTACCAACACATCTATTTTTAAAGAAACTTTGCTATTTTCCATTATTTATTACTCATTTCTCTTCTTTTTTCAACTAAGAAAGTGGCTACATGTATGCCTTTGCTGTTTCTTCCAAATCCAGCATCTATGCCTTGTTCAACAGCTATTTCAGGTGTTACTTGTGTTCCTCCACACGCAATCATTACTTTATCTCTTATACCTTTTTCTACACAATAATCGTGTAATTTTTTCATGTTTTTATAGTGAATATCATCATGACTTATTATTGTAGATGCAAGTATTGCATCTGCATTCAGTTCAATCGCTGCATCTACCAATTTTTCTACAGGTACAGAAGTCCCTAGATAGTGGCATTCTATGCCATATTTTTCAATACCTCCATGTTTTATATCTATTATTTCTCTTAAACCAACTGAATGTTCATCTTCTCCAACCGTAGCTGAAACTATTTTCATAGGTTTTTCTTCTATATCTGCTCTTATTTCTTCATCAGTTAGTACCTTAGGTTCTTCTGGTATTACTAAATTGTTTAAATCTATATCAAACGGAACTCTTCCTTTCACTTCTATTCTAGTCCCTTCAGATTCATGCATAACTTCTCTACTTATGACCTCAATTTCTTGTAAGTTCATTTTTTTGACAAATTCCAAAGCTGCAAACTCTGCTGTTCTTTTATCAGTAGGAAGCATCATTGTTATCATTACAATTCCATCTGCACACCATTCCATTTCAGGCTTAATTTTAGTTCCATTTCTGTACTCATATGATTCTTTTAGTCTATTTTCTACATTATCAAAATCGTCAAGCTCATCAATATATATTATTTTGTCTGGATTTTCAAATGTACATCCATCTATTAACATTGATGGATTATCTATAGCATTTTCATCATATTGAGCTACATTATTGTATCCAAAGTGAGCAGTTACAGGTGCTAAATAATCTTCTTCTCTTTCATAAACAGTACCTTCACCAACTCCACCTTTTATTTTTCTAGATATTCCATCACCATTTCTTTCTGGATAATTTCCAGAATCAACAAAAAATCCTTGTTCCACAGATTCAAAATATCCACCAACTTCAGATATTTCTTCCATATATAATACAGCTCTTTCTTTAAGTTCTCTTGCTTTGTCTCTTAATTCACCGACATCTTTAAGTTCTATCATATCCATAAGCCCATCCATACCAACTAAAGCTTGCTTTGCTGTATCACATGCTTCTATATTGTATATATGCCAAGGTACATTTCTACCTTCATCAGGTGTTATAGTTGATTGTATGTCAGCTCTAGTTAATACTGATGTTAATAAGTTTAATACATGAGTAACTGTTGCTTCTCTAGTTGATGATTCCATATATTTAGTATTCATTTGAGCTCTCATCTTATAATCACTAAATAACTCTCTAAGTGCAACAGCGTAAGGTAAGTCTATTTTTAAACATGGTGCTGGAGGTGCTGTTGGTGGAACTGTTGATAAGCATATATTACTTTTATCTATACCTATTTTTTCTGAGAATATAGAGTTTAAAGCGTGTTGAACCATAAGTTCAGGCATTACCTTCCATGCTTCTCTAGCAGTAGCATTAGCATTATGTGCTCCATCAATTTGAGCTATATTGGCAAAAGCCATTATTTTCTTTGCCTCACAAGCATCTACAAAAGACCTTACCATGTTTATATTCCTATACAGAACATTATATTGTGGGTCTTGATGTGCTCCATTGACTCCTTCCTCAGCAAACATTACTGCTACTTCAGGACCAGCAACACCACTTACATATGAATGGTAATTAATAGGTCTACCAACTTCTTCTTCTATAAAATCAAGAGCCTTCCTTTGAGCTCTTACTTGTTTTCTTGTTATTGGAACTCCACCTATACCTTGTGGAGTTCCTTCTATAAGCCCATCAAAATGTGATTGTCCAGCAGTTCTGATAACCATTAGATGGTCAGCTCCATGATGAGCTGCCATTCTCATTCTTCTTATATCATCCTCAAATCTACCAGAAGCTATTTCAGTAGTAATAACTGGACTTGGTTGAGGGTCTATATTATTGAAATACTTAGATGATGGTAGCCCTACACTCTTCTTTAAAGGTTTTGTACAGTCTTTATATTTAAAAGGTCCCATTTCAAGATTTTCCAAGTGTTCTCTCCAAACCCAACCTCTTCGTTTTGGTTTATATTTATCCAAATCTTTTAATATATAGTCTATATCCAATTTTTTATTTTCCTTTAACATGATTCTACCCCTTCTCTAAATAAACATGTAACTTCATCCCAATATTCACCCTTAACTAATAACAAACCTGCTTCTCTAACCGTTATATTTTTAGATTTAGCCAATTTATAAACTACATGCCCTGCTCCTTTACCTATAAGACCTCTTTCCATAACCCCTTCTAAAATAGGTTTTACTTCAAGAGAAGAAAATCCCATTCTCAACAAGACAGACCTTTCTATTGATGGTGTTGTATTCTTTTTACCAAGTTCTATCATTGGTTCTACTATCTGGGTAGCTAAACTCCAAAACCTTTCTTTTAACTCATCCTCACTCAGTTCTTGAAGATGTTTTCTTCTAACTTCAAAATCATCCTCTCTTTTTTTCATGAACATTCCTCCATTCGTATTGATTTAATCGAATTTTCTGAATTTTTATTTTATATTAAATTAAAAAACAATAATTACTATAAATTATTTAATACATCAACAACAAAATCTCTTGAACTTTTTACTTCTTCCATTAAAAATTCTATATCTCGATTACTTAGCTTATCAATATTATCAATGTGATTATTAGATATACAATTTTTTATAAATGACTTTCTTATTTTATTCATATCAATATCAACACATTTCAATAATTCTGGTCTTTCTGGTAATATTAAGTTTACTCCTGCAATTTCTTCTCTTGGATTTCCAAATTTTATATCTATTCCATTTTCTCTTGCAAAGGTAAGTTGTGGACATATATGTTTACCTGCACCCGTATATTCTGTTTCTTGTACCACTATAGCTTTATCCTCATCTAGCTCTTGAGCTAAAGAGAATGCTGCTGCTAAAGATGTATTTCCTGCTGGACCTCTTTCTATACCTTCTAGCTGTGCCAATAATTCAGTTGTATAAAAAACTTCTCCTTGTTTTACTAATACATATCTATCCATATATCTAAGTGGTCTAGCTGCAGACCTAGGTACATCTGACCTATCAGGCCATGTACAGTATGGTATCCCAAAACCTGTATGTCCTGTTGTAAATGATTTTTTATTAAATTGATTATCACTAGCCATGTGTAATCCTTTTAAATCTACACTTGCTCCTACTACTTTAGTATTAATAGAACCAGCTTTTATCAATCCTCTTGCAGTTCCAGTAAGATTACCACCACCTGCATTTGTACAAACAACTATATCAGGGTCTTTTTTATACTTTTCTCTAAATTGGATAGCTAACTCATAACCTAAAGTTTCTACACCTGCAATTCCAAATGGTGAATATAATGATGCGTTAAAATAGCCTGTTTCTTCTAATAAAACTAAGAACGTATAAAATAACTCTGGTCCAACAGTTAACTGAACAACTTCTGCTCCATATGCCTCACATTTTCGCGCTTTTTCTATGATTTCAGGTTGACCTACACCATTAGAATCATAACATTCTTGAACTATTATACATTTTAATCCCTGCATTGCCGCTTGTGATGCTACAGCTGCACCATAATTACCACTAGTAGCTGCTATTACACCTTTATATCCCATTTGTTTGGCATGATATACTGCAGTAGCTGCTCTTCTTGCTTTAAAACTACCAGATGCATTCATTGCTTCATCTTTTACAAATATTCTAGCTCCTTTACCTTCTTTAGCACATTTTCTAGCTAATTTAGTCAAATTTTTAAGCTCTATTAAAGGAGTATTTCCAACAGCATACTGTGATTGAATTGCTTCAATATCTTGTAATGTATATCCTGTTTCACTCATCATTTTCTCATAATCAAACCCTATTCCCTCTTGTTCAAAAGAAGAATAATCCAATCCGATTGCATTTTTCATTATTTCGTTATTTCTTCCCATAACAGCTTGATAACTCATATCTTTCATTGATGTTGAATTATTCATTATATACACCTCCAAATAATATTTCTTTAGCTTGGATTCCTATTTGGAGTAACTCTGGTATACATTTACCATAATCATGAGTATAATATGGATTTACTTTAAGTAAATTACCTTTTACAAGTCTACCTGTAATTGTTTTAACTTCTACTAAGTCGCCTATAGAAGCATCACTTTGTATAAAACCTTTAACCCACATTTCTAAGGATACTTTCTTAGTATCCTCTGGAACTTGTGGAGCTCTTTCTTCTGGAGTCAATACTATATTGTGTATAATAACCCAATCATTAATTTTAGCATCCATTTTTTCATCCCCTTATTAATTGACTATTGCCTTACTAATTAATTTACTGTTATTTTAAATTAAACATTATTTTACCAATTAGCTAACTGTTATCTTACTAATTAGCTAGTTGCTATCTTACTAATTAGTTAGCTGTTATCTTACTAATTAGCCTTTGATTCTTCTTCCAATTCAACTTCTATCTGATTTCTTATATCTCCCATTATTGCTCTAGGTACTGGTATATCCAACATAGTTTTAAGACCTGGTCTAGCATTTATTATTAATGGAATAGAGTTTACTATCATTGCATAAGTACCTACTCCTCCAGGTATTTCAGGATTTATTTGTAAATCAATGTTTGGTATACCTTTTATTGATACATAGTCTCCTGTTTTAATACCTTCTGCTTCTGGTATTATCTGTTGTGGATGCTCCATTTCAATTAAAACTTCTCCATTTACATATCCATATCCACATTGTCTACAACCAGCAACATTTCCAGCCAATGCCTCTCCGTACTTAGATTTTCTATCTACTGTAGTCATTATTGGCTCTTTTGTTTGTTCTATCTTATCTAATTTCCAACCTAATCCATCAGCTATCATATTTATTGATTCTACAAAACCTACATGACCTGCTATAGTCTTATCTTCTACACCTTTTATAAATTCTTCCCTTGTTACTCCAACACCTTGTTCCACCATAACAGACTTTCCAAATGGAGATAAATCATTTACTCTCTTAGCTTTTATACTAGTAACTTCTTCACAAGTACCTGAAAGTGCCAATACTAGTAAATCTAATACAAATCCTGGATTTATTCCTGTTCCAAGTATACTTACTCCATTTTCCTTTGCAACTTCATCCATTTTTTTAGCTAAATCTGCATCATCAGCTTGTGGATATGCCATTTGTTCTGCTGTTGATATAACATTTATTTTTCTATTTAATAAGAAAATTATTTTATCAAAAGCCTTTTTAGTAAATGAATCAGTTGCTAACAAAACAACATCTACACTTTTTTCTCTAAAAACTTCTTCATAATTTTTATTGATAATAACTTCTGGTCTTTCTCCTCTTTCAATTCCTAAAACATCATACATACTTTTCCCTGAAGTACTTCTACTACAAACAGATACTATTTCTATACCTTCTTTCTTTAGAATCATATTAGCCATACCTATTCCCATAGCTCCAAATCCCCATATTCCTACTCTTACTTTTCTCATATATACACCCTCCTAAAAATTTATATATTCTCAATAATTAGTTAAAGCATAAATCGTGCCAACTTTAAAATTAAAGTAAATATTTATTGGAACGTTGAAACTATAATTATTTTATTATGTATTTTCATAAATAAAAAATAATATTTCTTATGAGAAATAAAAAAAAGAGCAAAATATTTTGCTCTTTTATAATAATTTTGCTCCTCTATTTTGCTTTTTTATTTTACTTTGATTTTGTTTTTTTATCTTGCTTATTTATAATATTTTGATATTATATTTTTTTATTTTATACTGTAAATTTTGCCTATTCATACCTAAAATTGATGCAGCTTTAGTTATATTGTAAGATGCCTTTTCTAATGATTCATATATATACTTTTCTTCTATCTCACTGATAATCTTACTAAGTGTTTTGTCCTCCAAATCGTTTAAAGAATAATTGTTACTCTCTTTATTCTCTTTAAGATTGTAATAGTCGTTTAGATTAATCATACTTGTTTCTATTTGTACCTCATCTTCCATCATACTCATAGTACAATAAATTATGTTTTCTAGCTCTCTTATGTTACCTTGCCAATCGTAATTTTTTAAAATTTTAATAGCTTCATCTGAAATTCCTACCACTTTTTTATTTAACTTTTTATTATACTTTGAAATAAATTTTTTGCACAATAGAGGTATGTCCTCTTTTCTATCTCTAAGAGGAGGAATTTTTATATGAATTATGTTAAGCCTATAATATAAATCTTTTCGCATTTTATGCTCGTTTAAAATTACCTTTGGACTTTCATTTGTCGTTGCAATAATTCTTACATCTATAGGTATATCCTTAGTTCCTCCAACCCTTCTTACATAACCTTCTTGTAAAACCCTTAATAGTTTAGCCTGTAACATAATAGGCATGGAATTTATCTCATCCAATAACAATGTCCCTTTGTTAGCTTGTTCAAATAAGCCTGGCCTATCTATTGCTCCTGTAAATCCTCCCTTGCTAGTTCCAAAAAGAATACCTTCGAATAGTGATTCCGGCAAAGCTGCACAATTTTGTGCTATAAATGGATAGTTTTTCCTATTACTTCCATAGTGAATGGACTGGCTAAATAACTCTTTACCCGTTCCAGTTTCACCGTATATAAATACTGAAGCATCAGACTTGCAAGCTTTCTTAGATTTAGCTATTGCTTCTTTAATCAAATTACTTTCCCCTAAAATATCATCAAATTCATAACCCTTTTTTTGTCTACTACTAACTTTATTGACTAAATTTTTTTTATAATTTCTGTTTAGTAAATTTTCTATCGTTGTCATATTCTTTGATATTTCAAGTGCCCCTACAAACTCGCCTTTAATATCAATTGGTATTGTAGTATTAATTGCTGTTATCTCTTTTCCATTTTTATCCAGATATTTTTGAATATTGTCTTTGATAACTTCCCTTTTTTCCAAAACTTCTAATAGTGTACTCCTGTTTATTTTCATTTTGTTGACTATATCAAAAAATGAATTGGTTAAAATATCATGTCTGTTCATTTTTTCCATTTTTTGTACAGAATTATTGTAGATTATAGTTTTCCCGTCTTTATTAACAAAATGTACCCCTTCATCAATATTTTCCAATATTTCATTCATTATTTTAAAAAATATCTCTTGGTTCAACTATATCACCCCAGTACCTAAATATATAAAAACCCAAAAAATTAATAAAATGTTGCTATTGTATTTATCTTATCATATATTGATGATATTTTTTATGTACATTATATTAATATATTTTTAAGTATATTTAAAATTTTATTTATATATCTTTCATTATGGTTATATACAATATTTGAATTGTCATTAAATATACCAATAGTTTTATATATTATTGATTTTATTAAAAAAAGAGATATACAAACTAATAAGTTGTAATCTCTTTTAAACTCTAAATTAGAATTACTCTAATATATAACTTACAATATAATCCAATGTCCTGTTTATAGTAAAAACCACATTTAAATTTTAGATTGGATGAAAATTATTAAGATTATTTATAAACTCAAATTGTTACTCTCCTTTTTCTTATTATCTTTTGAATGTATTCTTTAGTTAAAAAGTTTTACTTTCTCATATATTATAAAGGAAGATAATTTTTTACAAATAATCCACTTAATAGCATCCTTACTTTAAACCTAAAGTTCCTCTATTCCAATTTCTTTTAAGTATTCATACACACCATTATAAAAATTTGGCTGCATTGTAATATCACTCTCATCACCTATTGGGACAAATATAATAAAGCCTTGCCTTGCCCTTGTAAGAAGAACTCTATATGCATTTTTTAAGTATAGTATATTATCTTCTTTATTGATGTTCTGCCATTTAGTTCCATTGAAGTTATAGTATTCAAAATGGTTATTCTTAAATCTTAAGTTCCCATCCCAACAGACAATTGTCCAGTCTAGCTCTAAACCTTGGATATCAAACTCTGTTGCAGTTTCTTCTAAAAAATATGAAGCTCGTACATCATCCTTACCATTAAGAAACCAGTTTGTAGCATCAATTTTATTTTGTACCCACACTCCATACTTTCGAAGCCGTTTAGCTCCAGAACTTGCAGTCATTCCATAACGCTGTGAACCTTTTGATTTATCTCTCACCCACTTTTTAGCTAATTCCAAATCCCTAGTAACACATATAGGGTAATCTTTTTTAAATTGATTATATAATTCCTTTGCAGCAACTTTATCTACATCCAAAACAGCTTTAACAAAGGTTGATACATTTTCACTTCTAAAAGAACGTAACGATACAGATAAGTGCAAATCATCAATTATTCTATAATTAACACCTTCTGTTAACTCATCAAAAGAATTACCTTTAGAATATTCTTCATCAATAATTTTATTTGATATGTAAACATCCCAATCAGAATAATTATTTCTTAGTGATTCAAACCAACCTGATATTCCATCTGACTCACCTTTATTTATCTCTTGACCTCCACCAATCAAACAAACAATAGTCGCCCATCCTATATGACGATTTAAAATACTAATAAGAAATTCAGGCTCTGACATATTAAAGTCTAATACGCCTTTTTTTCTTTTCATAAAGTTAGTCAAATTAGGTTCATCCCACGCACGTTGTGCTTCATCAAAAATTGTGACTCTTTCAATAGGTGGTGTATCAACAGATATAGCTTCATCTCTAAAATGATGAATTATCTGAATAAATTCTTTCGCTTTTCGAATCGCTTCAGATTTTCGTATTCCATTTCTGGTTACATCATCACGAGCTAGTGCTTCTTGTAAAACATCAACTAATGGACCATTTCCAGAAAGGAAGACTGCATGTTCATTTTCATCTACTTTTTGTCGCTCAATGGCAATATTAAGGCCAGCAAGTGTTTTACCTGCTCCTGGAACTCCTGTGATAAAACATATTGATTTTCTGTTATGAGTCTTACTATAGTCTATAATTTTATTTATAGCTTTAGTTGTTTGATTTAAATTTTTAGCACTTGCATCATTTCTTGAAATATCTTCAACATTATGGCCCATATATAAAGCTTGTGCAGCTTCAATAATTGTTGGAGTTGGCATGTATAACGAGTTTATCCAAGTGTCTGAATTAAATGAACTTCTATTATATGTAGTACAAATCTTCTTTATGTATTTTCCTATATTAAACTCATTACAACAATAAGTTTCTAAAATATTTTCCTTCATCATTCTTATTCTTTGGTCTTTTTGAGGGGCTTTTGTACAAATAAGTATTGGTACTAAAAGTTTATCATGACTTTCTTTGTGAAAACAATTAAGGTCAAGGGCATAGTCTGTAACTTGTTCAATTGCATGCCTAGGATAAGTGTCTTCATCAACTTTAAATTCAAGGAGAAAAACAATGCCCTTGTAAATTAACACATTGTCAATTCTACTGCCTATTCGTGGTATTGTATACTCAAATAATAAGTGTCCATCTTTGAAAGTTGAGAGCTCTCTTTTTAATATTCCAATTTCCTTTTTCCATGTATTCTTTTGTAAGTCATCAGCCGCAAATTGATCATTACACGTTATCTCACCAAATATAGTAAAAATATCTTTGACTATAAATTCATTTACACTACTTGAATAATATGCTCTTTTCATACATCTTCCCCCTTTATATCTAATATTCATTTTATAGCCTACATCTATACTACAATCTAAAACTTGACTCCTATACTTTATAAATACACTACATAGATATGTTTATGTACGGTACTTTGATAATAATTTTTCTTTGCTAAGTACATTATAAACTATTTAATTAATATGTTTTTTCCATATATGCTTATTATATTATAAAATGGATAGCGCATCATTTAAATCATTGATTAAATCTTCACTATTTTCAAGACCTAAACTTATTCTAATTGTGTATGGTGACACATTTAATGCCTTGGCTTGTTCTAAAGTCATTTCATTTAATATAGCTATATTTGGAGCAAATACTAAACTTTCATGGCCTCCCCAACTCACTCCTATTTTAAATAAATCTAATTTATTTACAAATTTTTTAACATCATTTACATCCTTTGCGTCTATTTCAAAACTTAATAACGCAGTATAATTAAGCAACTGTTTCTTTGCTAGTTCTTTTTGATTAAAATATTTAGATAATGGATGATATACCTTAGTAACTGCTGAATGATTATCTAAAAATTCAACTACTTCCTTAGCATTTTTGGTATGTACTGATAATCTAGCGTGTAAAGTTCTCAAACCTCTTATAACTAAAAATGCTTCAAATGGTGCTAATTTTGCACCATATAAAGCTAATTCACTCCCTCTTATTTCTTCTATATCTTTTTTACTTCCAATAATACATCCACCTACCACATCTGAATGTCCATTTAAATATTTAGATAAAGAATGAACTTCTAAATCAATTCCCATCTCAATACATCTTTGATATAATGGTGTAGCCCAAGTATTATCTATTACTGTTTTTATATTGTGTGTTTTTGCTAGTGCTACAATTGCCTTTATATCTTGCATTTTAAATACTGATGTTGATGGACACTCTAGGTATATTAAAGTTGTATTTTGTTTTATAGCATTTTCAAAATCTTCTATTCTATCACCTTCAACTATTGTATTTTCTATATTTCCTTTCTCCTTCAATTCCTTTGTTATAAAGTTCATTGTAGGATTGTATAAATTATTTGAAGCTATTATATGGTCACCATTTTTTACAAAATGAAGTATAGCACTTGATATAGCACCCATTCCTGAACCAAAGGTTATACTTGCTTCAGCATTAGCTAATGCAGATAACTTTGCTTCTAAAATATCATTAGTAGGATTTTTAGTTCTTGAATAAAGATATCCATCTTTTGAACCTTCAAAATATGCTTCTATATCTTCATATGTACTTCTTGCGAATATTGATGATTGATATATAGGTGGGTTTACAGCTCCATAATCGCCATCCAAATTTTCTCCTACATGATTCATTAATGTCTCTATCTTATATTTATTTTTATCCATGTTCTAAATCTCCTTATGAAATATTTTTATATATGAAAAATACATTTAACATAGCTTATTTTTTATAAGCTATGTTAGGTAATAAAGTTAAAATATTCATTATGATACTTTATTAGATTGTTTTTTATCCTTTGAATTTTTATATGTACCTATCCCTGTAACTGCTAAGATTACTGCTATAATTGGAGTTCCCCAGTTCACTATAGACCAAAGTGCGTATTCTCCAACATTAACTCCTAGTGTCTGAGTGAAAAATATTGCTGCTGGTGTCCAAGGAAATAAAACTTCTAACAATGTACCTGTATCTTCTGTAGTTCTTGATAGTACCCTACGATCTATATTATTCTCATCGTATTTATCTCCAAATATACCTGCTGTTACAAAACTACATGCTATACCATTTGCAGTCATTGCTATCATTGCTATTCCTGTTAATAATGAAGAACATATTATAGCCGTTCTAGACTTAACCCACCCAAATATCACATTTACTGTTGCTGGCATAGCATCAATACTTCCAAGTACTCCAACAACAAATAATATAGATGTTGATATTGGCAATAATTTACCTAATTCCCAGAAGCCACCTTTTTGGAAAAAACCTAATATATAAGCTTGTCCTTCTATAGGTTTTGCATATTCATGCCAAGTTACCATATCTAGTGAGAATCCACTGTTAAGTCCTATAAGAACATCTGCCAAAGAAAAACCTTGAAAGATTACTGCAAATGCAAGTGATAAAAATGCTGCTATTGTCATTACTGGTATTGCAGGTTTTTTCATTGCTGAACCTACTAATACTATTAAAAGAGGTATAAATAAAATTATATTGAAATTGAACATTCCTGATAAATCTGCCAATAATCTAGTTATTTCTGGACTATTTAAATTTGTATTTGTTGCTGGGAATATAAACCCACAAGCAATATATATAACTAAAGCTATTATAGTTGCTGGACCTGTTGTCCATAACATAGATGCAACATGGTCATATAAATTAACTTTTGACGCTATTGCAGCTATATTTGTTGTATCTGATAGGGGTGACATTTTATCACCAAAGTAAGCTCCACCTACTATAGCACCTGCTATAATAGCATTGTTTGCTCCTATTGCATTACCTACCCCCATCATTACAACTCCTATAGTTGCTGCTGATCCCCAGGAAGTTCCTGTAAATGAAGAAAACAATGCTGACAATATTAATGCTGTAGCATATACAAATCTTGGATTTATCAATTTAACTCCATAATATACTAACATAGGCATTAATCCACTCATAATAAATCCTGCAATAAGTGGACCTATTACTAATAATATTATTAATCCTGGTAAAGCTCCTTTTACACCATCTAATCCACTTTCAAATACTTCTTCCCACGTTTTATTTGTTGTAACCACTATAAATAGCGATATTATTGATGCTGAAATAAACATTATTGACTCTATTGGCAAACTATATTCCGGCTTATTGTTAATCATTGGAAGTAATAGCCCACAAAATAAAACTGCCATAAACAAAACTATAGATATAGCCTGCTTTTGAATTGTAACTTTTCTCTTCATTTATTATTTCCTCCCACTTTTATTTACTCATTAATTCAATTTTTAATAACGTTTTCCCTTATCTAACAATAAAATTTACTATCTTATATTTATATTCAACAATATATTTATATATATAAATATATTGTTGAATATTTTATTATAAACTCCAGTTTATTCTTAAACTATTTTCTTAAGTGAATTTACTTTCTATATCTTTTAATCACCTCCTCTCTCATAGTGTTTTATTAATTGTACATAATAAGTTATCATAGCTTTGTTTATCTTTTATCTTATCTAGTACAAATAATCCTCTGATATTGAAACCTTAAAATTTTTTGATAAGTCTCTAAAGTTATCTCCTGTTATTGTTTGTTTTTTCCCTCCCATAGATATTACTTTTACTAATATCTCAGCCGATTTTTCTACTGTATCCATAAGACCAAATGTTAAGTCCAAAGTTTCTCCTGAGCAGAACGTTCCATGATGAGCCCAGATTACTATGTTATGTTTTTCCATTAGATTTTGTGTAGCTTTTGCTATCTCTATCCCACCTGGCACCATCCAAGGTACGATTCCAATTCCTTCTGGAAATACAGCTGGACATTCTGTAGCCATCTCCCATAATTCTCTTGTAAATACTTTACCCTCAAGAGGCAGTATAAAAGTTAATGCTATGAGATTAGTTGTATGTGAATGCATTATTACTCTATGTAATCCATTTGTTTTGTCTTTTTTTATAGAATGACTCATTAAGTGAGATGGAAATTCACTTGTTGGTTTAGCCTTATCTAATCCCCAAACTATTGCATAATTTTCACCTTTTTCATCTATTTTAACAATTCCTACATTTTGAACAGTATTTATAGAAATATTTCTCATGAATTTGCCACTTCCTGTAACTAAGAAATATTCATTAGCTAAATTTTCGACTGTTACACCAATTGGAATATATTCTATTTCTTCTGTTATAAATTCTTTTATTCCAGATATTTCTTCAGGTGTTAATCTATACGTTATATTCCCCCCATTACGCTCATGCCATCCCTTTAACCAAGCATCATAAGTTATTTTCATAAAATCTTTGATAAAGTTCATTTCCATTATAGACATATACCCTTACCTACTTTCTATTTAATAATTCTGTTAATTCGTACTCTTTTACTACTTCTATCCAATCTTCTTTAACAGCAACATTATTAATTTTACAATAATAGTTCCATATGTCTCCCATTGGATATGTTTTGAACTCTTCCATTATAGCCAATCTTTTTGTAAAATCGCCTTCGTCTTGTAATTTTCTTAATTCTTCATGAGGCATTAACATAGCTGATAACAATGCTTTTATCATATTTCTAGTTCCAATTACCCATGCTGCTATACGATTTATACTTGCATCAAAGAAGTCTAGTCCTATTATTACTTTATCCAAAGCATCATTTCTTACTATTTCCTTGGCTATTTCTTTTAGTTCATCATCTAATATAACTACATGGTCACTATCCCAACGCACTGGACGACTTACATGAAGTGCAACTTTATCTGAAAATAATAGCATTGATGATAATTTATCTGAAACAAGTTCTGTAGGATGATAGTGCCCTGTATCTAATAATGAAATTATGTTGTTTTTACTAGCAAAATTTAAGTAAAACTCATTTGACCCAACTGTATAAGATTCTACACCTAATCCAAAAACTTTTGATTCGACACAATCTAAATTATATTCTCTGTTTATCTCTACCTTTAATATTTCTTCTAGTGATTCCTTTAAGCGTCTTCTAGGACCTAATCTATCACTTGGTATATCTTTGTATCCATCTGGTATCCATATGTTTGTTAAACAAGTCTGACCAAGCTCCTTTCCAAAGTATTCGCCTATTTTTCTAGAAGCTATGCAATGCTTTATCCAAAAATCACGTATTTTTTTATCTGGGTGTGACAATGTTAACCCATCACTTGATTTTGGATGAGAGAATATTGTTGGGTTAAAATCTAATCCCAATCCTCTTTCTTTAGCCCATTTTACCCAATTTTCAAAATACTCTGGTTTTAGCTCATCTCTATCCACAAAGCTTCCACCAGTTTCTGCATATATAGCATGTAAGTTAACTTTATGTTTCCCTGGTATTAAACTTAAAGCCTTATCCAAATCTCGTCTTAACTCCTGAGGATTTCTAGCCTTTCCAGGATAATTTCCTGTAGATGCAATTCCTCCTGATAGTCTTTGTTGATTTCCTTCAAACCCTGTTACATCATCACCTTGCCAACAATGAATAGATATTTTAACTTTAGATAAAACTCTTAATACTTCCTCTACATTTATTCCCCATTTTTCATATTCTTTTTTAGCTACTTCATACCTTTGCTTTAATTCCATCACTTATCTCCTTTTTCAGATTAATTATATTGAATTATATCAAATGAATTTCTTATTATATCTCTCGCCTGTTCTAAATCATTTAGCTCATTCTTAGCAATTAATTGACATACTATATTACCTAATGCTGTAGCTTCAACAGGTCCTGCTAATACCTTTTTACCACTTTCTTTTGCTATAAGCTCATTTAACAGTTCATTTTGACATCCTCCACCAAATACACTTATAGTTTCTAATTTTTCTTCTATGATTTTTTCTATTTCATTTATAGATTTACTATAACTTTTTGCTAAACTGTTAAAAATACAATATGCTACTTCTCCAACTGTTTGTGGTTCTGTTTGATTAGTTTCTATACAGTATTTTATTATTTCTTGTACCATATTTTCAGGATTTAAAAATCTATCATCATTTACATCTACTATTGATTTAAATCCTTCTGATAGTCTTGCATGCTCTACTAGTTCTGTAAAAGAGTGCTTACTGTCATAACACTTTCTAGCTTCTTGTATCATCCATAAACCCATTATATTTTTTAAAAATCTATATCTATATTCATATCCACCTTCATTAGTAAAATTATAATCTAAAGCCTCTAATTTGCACTTTGGTCTTTCTAACTCTACTCCTAATAAAGACCATGTTCCTGAACTCAATAAAATGCTTCTATTTTTTACAGGAGTAGACATGAAAGCTGAACCTGTATCATGAGTAACTGGTAAAATGACTTCTAAATCACATCCTAACTCTTCTACTAATTCTTTCTTTAAACTACCTAGTATTGTTTTGGGAGTTTTTATTTTAGCAAATAACATCTTGTCAAATCCAAGTTTATTTATTATTTCTTCATCCCAATTATTTGTTGTTGTATTTACTAATTGTGTAGTTGTTGCATTTGTATATTCTGTAACTTTTTTCCCAGTTAATAAAAAGTTAAAATAATCAGGAATCATTAGAAAGCTTTTTGCCTTTTCTAATAAATCTGGCTGTTGATTTTTTATTGCTAATAATTGATATATAGTATTAAACTTTTGAAATTGTATTCCCGTTTTTAAATATAGTTCCTTTTTATCAATTATTTTAAAGGCTTCTTCCATAATTCCATCAGTTCTATTATCTCTGTATGATACACAGTTACCTAATATATTGTCTTTTTCATCAAGTAACACAAAATCTACAGCCCATGTGTCTATAGCCACACTTACTGGAATTTTATTTATTTTTATACATTTTTTTATCCCATTTTTTATTTCAGAAAATAGCTTTGATATATCCCAACAAAAATGACCATCTTTTTTAATCAAATTATTCTTAAATCTATATACTTCTTCTATTTCCAACTTTCCATTATTTATATAAGAGATAATATGTCTTCCACTAGATGCCCCTATATCAATTGCTAAATAGTATCTCAAGACTTTTCCTCCTTAGATTTATTTATTAATTGAATTATACAAGATGTTAGTATATTCATTTAATATCTAAATTTGTCATATTTATTAACCTAATTTGCAATATAACTTTATTCTCAATAATAATTTTCAAAATATAATATCTTCAGAGCTATTAAAATGGTTTATTTAATAATAAAAAAGAATCTATTTTATAGATTCTAATTTTACTATTGACTATTTTTTATATTTTTTTTGTATTCTTTTGGTGTAATACCATACTTATTTTTAAATATTTTATAAAAATAAGTTAAATTTTCATAACCTACATTTTCTATAATTTCAGCTATTGATAAATTAGTAGATACTAATAATTCACATGCTTTACTTAACCTTTTTTCTTGCACTAAATCTTTAAAAGTATATCCAAGATGTTTTTTTACTAGTTTACTTATTTTATAATCACCTTGATTCAAATTACTTGCAATTTCAGATAAACTACCTTTCTTGTAGTCCTTATCAATATATTTTAGTATTTCTATAATCATCATCTTTTCATAATTATCTACTGCATGATTTTCTACATCTTCAGAATTTTTAACTAATTCTACTAATAATAATCCTACTAATAATTTAATCTTTACCTTATTAACCACACTTGGTTCATACAATTCTATTATAATTTTTTCTATTATATCTTGAATCTCTTCTTTCTCAGATACTTTAAAATATATATATTCTCCAAGATTATAATTAGTATATAATGTAGTCATTAAAAAGTTCATTATTTTATTATCATTTTCCAACAAAGATATAATATAATCAAAAAACTCTGGTTTTATTATAAAATTAATTATTATATCTTCTTCGTCACTAGCTTCTATTTCATGAATAACATGCTGATTTAAAAATATTAATTCTCCTTGTTTTAAATTAATTTTATATTCATCTATAGTTTGTACTAACTTTCCTCTATAAACATAATTAAATTCTATATAATTATGCTTATGTTTTGGAAATTGTGCAAATCTTGTATGTTTTCTTATATGTATCAACTCATCTATATTCAATAATTTGTTGCTATCTATTATAAATTGAGAATTATCAGTATAAATACTTTTATCTATTATATAATTTCCTTCTAATATATTTTTTTCTTCTTCTGTTATTTCCCTCAACTTATCATGAATATATTGTCTCATGAGCTACCTCCTTAGTTAGTTCAACTACTAGTTGTTTCAATTTAAAATTATTTTTAGCATTAAATATATAATAATTATCACATCTTTTTCCTTTGTGTATAGTTCCTGATAAAAAATTATATATTAACTCATTAGATGAAACTCTATAAAGTTATGTTTATGTTTGGGTATATCTATAAATCTACGATGTTTAGATATTATAATGTCTTCATCTAAAGAAAGTATATTTTTATCTGTTAGTACTATAGTTCCATTTATTTCTTCCCAACATAAAATAGTATGCAATATAGACACTATTTTTTTATTATCTAGTTTTTTTACATTCTTAGTAACTATGTATTCTAAGATGTACCTTTCTGCTTGTGTTTTTTGTTTAAGTATATCCTCTAGCGTTTCATCTTTCATTTATATCCCCCCAGATTTAGCTATACTTTATTACAGTTTTAAATTATATTACAAATATTCTTTATCTAATTGTATCATATTAGTTTTTGACAGTAATAATGTTAAATTATGACATTTAAAAATACCTTTTTTTGTTTTAAAATACATTTATAGGTAAATACTTAAAATTTAGGAGGTATTTTTTTATGAATACAATACGCAAATGTTTCAAGATGAAGCTTTTTAAAGGATTTGAAAATGAATACAAGAAACGTCATGATGAATTATGGTCTGAGATGATAGATATGATTCATGAATATGGTGGTAGTAACTATTCTATTTTTCTAGATGAAGAAACTAATTATTTATATGGATATATAGAACTTAAAGATGCCAAACTATGGGATAAAAGTTCAGAGACAGCAATCTGCAAAAAATGGTGGAATTATATGTCTGATATAATGGAAACTAATGAGGATAATAGCCCTGTATCTATAGAACTTAAATCTATGTTTTATTTAAAATAAGGACAAAAATTATTATAAATCACAAAATGGGGATATATCAAAATAAAAATTTGAATTATCTCCTTTTTGTATAAAAAAGATAAGTGATTCCTAAAAACCTCTAGTCTATGTGATAATTGTTCTGTGAAAAACTAAAAACATATTTCGATTATAGTAGCTAAAGATGTTATAAACAAGTGGTATTTCTACTAGACATTGAAACAATTATTCCCAAAGATGATTCAGTAAGACTACTTAACTTTAGAATAATTGATATATCTTGTGTTGTTTATATTAAATTTTTAATTTAAGTAATAGTATATGTAATCTTTAGTCATCTTCTTACCAGTTTTTTATCCACTTTTCTAATGAAGTTATTTTTTCATATGTTAATTCCTCTTGAAATAATGATACTAAAAGACTTTTTATAAAATTATAACTTAAAAGTTTATATATTTTTTTGATATGAATTTATAGTACTTATCTTCTTTAATTGAGATTGTGTATATTTAACTAAACATTACAACAATAATTCTATGAAATCAAATCAATTATTTACATATTTTTTTAGAACAATAATAAGTATATATTCACAAAATTTTGTGTTAATATTTTTAGTTTGTGATATAATAAAAGCAAGGAAACATATTTTACTTAACTTTGAGTGATGTTTCCTTCAACAAATTATTTTGAAGATTTACTTTTCTGGAACTTTATATTAAGTTCCCAGCCACTCTTAGTTGGTCGCTCAGAGTGGCTCTTTAATTTATCGTAAATGTAACTGGCTATAACACCAGTTATAATACTCATCATTAGATTTTCCATAGTTTTCACCTCCTCTCATAAGAAAGTGAAGAAACTTCCATGGAAACACCACTCATAGCTTTTTCAAATATTTATTCCTTGCCATATTAATTATATCATAAATATTGGAAACATAAAATTTTAATACTTATCGTCTTTATTATTATTTTTTATAATTAATAATTTTCTTTTTAATAATACATAATATAAATTTATATTTCTTCAATAAAAAAGACAATCTTAATTAATTGTCTTTTTTAATATATATTTGGCTAATACATTATTTTACACAAACATTACAAGGGTCTATTTTACCTTGTGACTTAGCTTGTTTTAATGTTACTTTATTTATTGTTTTACTTCTTTTTAGTGTAGAACAATTTTTTGTTAGATGATATGATTTTCCATTAGGAGTTACATATACTGTACTTTTATCAGTTAATCCAGGATTATTAGAGCTAGGCTCATTACTTGGTTTGTTCGTATTATTTGAATTAGTATCTTTTACAATACCTGTATTTGAATCCCCAACATTATTAGTTATATTTAAACATTATTTTATAACAACATCATCAATATTTCCAATAGCAGTTATTTTACTTGCATTTTTTAATATACTCTTATTACTTCCATTTCCAACTAACACTATAGGTGTTTTTTGTGCAATTGTAGAACCAACTAAAGAATAAACTAAATCAGTCCCACTTGCTATGTAAAATTCTTTTGAGCCATTATAAAATTTATTTATTATTTGTTTATTTGTATCGTATCTATCTACTCCACCTATTCTTGTTGCTTTAGTTTCATTTATTAACTTATCACTCATACTGACTTTTCCACCAATTGCATAAGTTTCTAATCCATCTGTAGCAAAACTTGTAGTATTTCCATCAGTTAATACTATTGGAGATTTATCTCTAACTGCTATAGAAGCAACACTCATAGCATCTGGTTCGCCTTTAAAAGCATTAGTTAATATTACTTTTTTAACCGTACTTACTCTTCCTATTTCTTTTGCAACTTTATGACTTGTATCTATTCTATCAGTTCCACTTATTCTATTTATGCTTATTTTTTTATCACTTAATATTTTCTGAACTGATGCTCCTATCGAATTTTTTCCTCCAATTAGATATACTTCTTTTACCTTTTCTAATCTTTTTAATGTTTCTGAAGGGATTGTATCTTTCTTAGTTAACAATATTGGGGCATTTTTAGCTCCTGACAATCCACTTGCTGACAATCCATCAGATAATCCATTTTCAGAATTAATAAGTATTGCAATATCATAATTTTGTTTATCTGCTATTAAACCTGCTGTTTCATACTTATTTGTACCTTTTATTGAATTAATAGAACTAAGAGCGTTTGATGTTGGACAACTAGCAATCAATAATGAAACAGACATCCCTATTGCCAATAGTGTTTTGCTTAATTTCATAATGAAATCCTCCTATAAATTTTATAATATTACTTAAATATTATAATTTTACATAAAAGAATATTTTCCTTTATGAAATTAGTTTATATTTCAAAATTTTGTCACTTTTTAAATCTATATACTAAAAAATAGACTATTTGTAACAGTCTATTTCTTAGTATATCAAATATTTATTTAGGTTTACGTTTCTTTGTACTAGTTTTTGTATATGATATTCCAGTTCCAGGTATACTCAATGTAGCTGATTTTCTTCCTTTTGAATTAACTGACACTCTAGCACCTTTAACACCAGCACTTATACCTACACTCTTCTTACCTAAATTTAATTTGAGTCCTCCTCCTAGATTTATGCTTTTCCTAAAGTTAAATCCCATAGATATAACCTTCCCTTCTATATTTTAAATATTTATACTTAAAATTATATTTGTTATACACTTGTCATCATTGGTATATCTAGCATCTATATCTTTTTACGTTTTTTCTTCTTATATACTACTCCAGCAACTACAGCTGCTATTCCAGCTCCAACCCCATAAGTAGCATTTCTACTTTTCTCTTCCTCTCTTTTTTCTAAACCTTCATCATATACACCTTTTAACTTAGTTTCAATAGACTTCATTTCATCTGGTATACTAAAATCTTCTTCATTGTAACCTTGATTATATACACTTTCTTTTGCTTTAGGTAACTTAACCTTACCATTATCATATCCTTCTTTAAACCAATTAGCATATTTAACATTACCTATAGTTGATGTGTCAAATCTTTCTCCTTTGATAGCACTCTCAAATCCTTGAGTAGTGTAATCATTTTTTAATTGTTCTTGTATTTCGTCATAAGCATTATTATAAGCATCTATAAATTCAGAATCTATGTTTTCTTCAAATGTCATTTTTTCTTTATCTTTATTGCTATCCTCTATCCCTTTAGCTTTATATTCTTCTATCTTTTTAGTCTTATATTCATTGTATCCGGTTGAATATCCGGTATCATAAGCATTTTTTAAAACTTCTTTTTCATATGTATTATTAGATTTAGCACCTGTAAGCCCTAAATTATATCCAGTCTCTTTAGCCACCTTTTCTTCCTCTTCTAATTTAGCCTTACCTTTTTCATATCCTTCTGAGTACTTTGATTCATATGTATCACTATAATCTCCACTATAATTTGATGAACTATAATTTCCTTTATATCCATCTTCATACCCTTGATTATATCCTTTTTCTCCAACAGACCTCTTTTGCTTTTCTTCATTATTAACCGAAGTTGTTGTTCCAGAACTGCTTCCTCCTCCAGTATAAGGACAACCACCATTATTATGTAAATGAGCTGGATAACCACCACAATGATAGTGATAACTTCCTAATCCAGATTTATTTTTATTATCACGATGACCTCCTGATGAATCAGTTCTTCCTGAATGAGCATACGAAAAGCTCCCTACACTAATCATAGTTATACTCATTGCAACAGCTATTAACTTTTTCTTAAACATAATCTATTTCCCCCTAAAATATTCTATGATTTTATTATATCAGTCAATATATTATGTTTAAACCGTTAAAATTCGACAATGTAAATATTTGATGAATTGTATTTGTAAATAAATCTTTTAGCATATCTTGAATATCTGTAGTTGTTTTGACATCATATTCTTCAATAAGTTTTTTAATATTTCGTTTTTGTTAAACATAAAAAGCGTGCACTTTCCTTTGTATAGTGATATTTGATATTTTAATTATCACTACTTTAGAAGAATACACACTTTATTTTAAAAACCCTGATACTATGTTATTAGAAAATGGTACTAATATAAAAGATATCCAGCATATACTCGGACATGCTAAAACTTCAACAACTATGGATACATATTTACATGTAACTAATAACATGAGAAACCAGACGGTAAATATTTTTGAAATCATTGTAGAATAAATTTGCCACCCAAAAATAATTATGGTAGCAAATCTACTTTTAAGACACACTATAAAAGTCTGAAACCCTGTTATTCTCTAATAAGTTTAACTACAGTCTCACAATGTGGCGTATTTGGGAACATATCCATACACTTAACCATCTTAATCTCATAACCATACCCCTTAAAATCAACCAAATCAACAACCAAAGACTTAGGATTACAAGAAATATAAACAATCTCCTTAGCACCAAATCCACAAATATCCCTAATAGCATCCTTATGAATGCCTGGTCTAGGAGGGTCAACAATAATCAAATCAGGCTTGTCCTTTAAATCCTTAACAACCTTAGCCACATCCCCAGCAATAAACTCACAATTAGTAAGTCCATTCAACTTAGCGTTCTCATTAGCAGCAACAACAGCTTCCTCAACTATCTCAATACCATACACTTTCTTAGCAGCACCAGCCATAACCTGTCCAATAGACCCAGTACCACTATACAAGTCAAATACAACTTTATCATTGTAATCTCCAATAAAATCCCTAGCAATACTATAAAGAACCTCAGCTCCCTTAGTATTGGTTTGGAAAAACGAAAATGGTGAAATCTTAAACTTAAGACCTAAAATTTCTTCTTGTATATAATCTCTTCCATACAATACTCTTAACTCATCACATTGGACTGCATCTGCTAAACCATCATTAATAGTATGAAGTACTCCCACCAACTCAGATTTTAAATCAATCCCTAAAAGCATATCTTTAAACTCATACATATCAAAATCTTCTTGAGAAGAAGTTACTATATTAACCATAATCTCATTAGTGTGAATCCCTTTTCTAACTACAAGATGTCTCAAATATCCTTTGTGATTCATTGTTCTATAATAAGGAAGCTTTTTTTCATTGAAAAACTCTACACTAGAAACTAATATCTTTGAGAAGTCTTCATCAACCAACATACACTCCTCAACAGTTTGTATATCTATATGCTTTCCTTTTTTATGAAGACCTAATGTCAAAGGTCCATTTTTTACTTCATCTCCAAAAGTATATTCCATCTTATTTCTATAATATTTGTTTTCTGGACTTCCTTCTATCCCTAAAAACTGAAATCCAAATAAATCTTGCTTTAAAAATAAATCCATAACTTGTTTTTCTTTTATTTCTAATTGTTTTTCATATGGCACAGACAATAGTGTACATCCTCCACACTCTCTAAAGTGCTTGCAAGTTTCTTCAGTTTCAAGTGGTGAGTTCTCTAATAATTCTATCATCTTAACTTCAGCTTTCTTACTTCTAACTTTTTTAACTCCAGCTCTCACCTTTTGACCACTTATTCCACCCTTCATATGGATAACTCTATCTCCAACTTGGCTTAAAGATGTACCACCAAATTCCATTTTATCTACTTCAAATTCTATAACATCTTTTTTCTTCACAGACATTCCTCCAATTTACTATAGTATCTTTATTATCTTTCTTCAATCAATTTTACTTCTTCATCTGTTAACTCTCTATACTCACCTAACTCTAAACTTTCATCCAATTTTAAATTGCCCATAGACAATCTTTTTAAGTATACTACTTTTTTGCCTACGCTTTCAAACATTCTTTTTACTTGGTGAAACTTACCTTCATGTATTGTAAGCTCTATTTCTGATTCATCATCACTTTTTAATATATTTAACTGTGATGGCATAGTTTTATATCCGTCATCAAGCACTACACCTTCTAAAAAAGCTTCTACATCTTCTTCAGTAACTACTCCATCAATTTTTGCATAATAAGTCTTAGGCACATGCTTCTTAGGAGATAAAACTCTATGAGAAAGCTTTCCATCATTAGTCAAAACTAATAATCCCTCTGTGTCTTTATCTAACCTTCCAACAGGAAATGGTTCAAAAACTAAGTATGATAAATCAATTAAATCTAATACTGTTGGGTCATATTTATCTGTAGTTGCTGATATATATCCAGCAGGTTTATTCATCATCAAATATATATATTCTCTATATATAACTTCTTCTCCATTAAATAATATCTCATCATTTTCAGTGTCTACTTGAGTTCCTGGATTTGAAACTTCACTTCCATTTACTACTACAGACCCTTGTTTACAATACTTCTTTATTTCACTTCTGCTTCCATAACCTAAATTTGAAAGAATTTTATCTATACGTTGCTTTTTAGCCATTAAAAATGCTCTCCATTCTCATAATATTTTTCTTTTTCAAATACTGTAAATGCTAAATCCATACTTTCTACATCTAAATTATTTCTTATACTATCAGTTATTATTCTTGCTACTATATCTTGTACTTCTTGTCCTCTATCAAACCAAGCTACTTCAACAAAAGGATATACATCTGCTATTTTACCATCTCTTATTGCAACTGACTTTATACATTCTATTTCAAAGTAGTCTCTTGGACATTTTACAGCTTCAACTAAATCATTTATCATTTTTTCACTTATTTTACATATATCATTTTCATTAATTCCTCTTATTTTTATCTGTGGCATAGTTTATCTCCTTTATTTTAAATTTTTAGTGAATTATCATCCACTTAATTCCCTTCGATAACGTTTGAAGTGGCAACTTCTTGGTCAAGACAACTATTGTTATCAGTATCTCCAAACTAATAAGGTAGTTCCTACCCTTATAGTTAGCATTATATAGCTAATTTTCCTAAATTGTTTATATTCTTTATTATTTTATTTAATCCTATTGTCTTCTATTTAACATTATACTTGTAATTTATAGTTATTACAATTTACTATGTACTTTTTTTGATTTAACGTTATAATATAAGTGATGGGTAAATTTTAAAAGTTAATAGGAGGAGTTTAAAATGGCATTAATTACTACAAAAGAAATGTTTAAAAAAGCTTACGAAGGTGGATTTGCTATAGGTGCATTTAACATAAGTGACTTAGAACAATTACAAGGTGTTTTAAAAGCTGCTAAAGCTAAAAATTCTTATGTTATGATACAAGCTTCTATGTCAGCTGTTAAATATGCTGGACCTCATACATTAGTTGAAATGGTTAAGGCTGCTTCTGATGAAATAGGTGTAGATGTGGCTCTTCACTTAGACCATGGTCCAAATATGGATGCTATTAAAACTTGTATTGATGCTGGTTTCTCTTCAGTTATGATAGATGGTTCTCATTTTGACTTTGAAGAAAATGTTAGAATAACTAAAGAAGCTGTTGAATATGCACACTCTAAAGGTGTTGTTGTTGAAGCAGAACTTGGTGTTCTAGCTGGAACAGAAGATGATGTTACTTCTGATGTTCACAAGTATACTCAACCAGCTGAGGCAGTTGAGTTCGTTGAAAGAACAGGTGTTGATTCATTAGCAATAGCTATTGGAACTTCTCATGGTGCTTTCAAATTCAAAGGAGAAGCTAAATTAAGATTCGATATACTAGAAGAAATCCAAAGCAAATTACCAGGTTTCCCAATAGTTCTTCATGGTGCATCTGCTGTTGACCAAAATGCTGTTGCTACATGTAATGAATTTGGTGGAAATATAGCTGGTGCTAAAGGTGTACCTGTAGATATGTTAAGAAAAGCATCTTCTATGGCTGTTTGTAAAATAAACATGGATACTGACTTAAGACTAGCTATGACTGCTGCTATCAGAAAATTCTTAGCTGAAAATCCAAAAGAATTTGACCCAAGAAAATACATTGGTGCTGGTAGAGATGCTATACAAGCTGTAGTTGAAAGCAAGATAGATGATGTTTTAGGTTCTGCTAACTCTATAAACTAATATAACTTTTAAATATTTATAAAAGAAAAGAGATGACTTAAAGTAATTAAATTTATTTTTAAGCCATCTCTTTTAAGTTGTATAAATTATGTATCTTATAATATTTTAATTATATTGTCTTTTTAAACTGACAGCTAAACGTGAATATGTCCACTCTTTATCTTTCTATGGATGGTAGAAGGATATATACCTATAACTTCAGCAGCCTTTGTTATTGAACCATACTTATTTATAGCCTTACTTATCATTATTTGGTCCACTATTTTATATGCATCATTAAGATTCATAATTCCATTTACCACTATTGGTGATAAATCATCTGTTTCATTATCAATCATATCTAAATTTATCAGCATGTTAAATTCATCTTCTCCAATTACATTTTTAGCTGATAATACTACAAATCTTTCAATGATGTTTTTTAATTCTCTTATGTTTCCTGGCCAAGAATATTCTTCTAATAACTCAATAACTTTAGGCGAAACTTCTACTTCTCTATTGTACTTTTCATTGTAAAGTTTTAAGAAATAATTTACTAATGGTACTATATCCTCTTTTCTTTCTCTAAGAGGAGGTATTTTTACTGGAATAACACTTAATCTATAGTACAAATCTTGTCTAAATTTAAGGTTATTTCTAAGGTCTTCATGAGAAATATTAGTAGCACTTATATATCTAACATCTATTTTTATAGGCTTACTACCACCTATTCTAGTAATAGTATTTTCTTGTATAACCCTAAGTAATTTTTTTTGCATCTGCATTGGTAACTCACCTATCTCATCCAAGAAAATAGTTCCACCATTCGCCTCTTCAAAAAGTCCCTTTTTACCTTTTTTCTTAGCTCCAGTAAAAGAACCTTCTTCATATCCAAAAAACTCTGACTCTAATAATTCATTTGGTATAGCTCCACAGTTTATAGCTATAAAAGGTTTGTCTCTCCTTGAACTATACTTATATATTGTTCTTGCTATTATTTCTTTTCCTACACCTGATTCTCCATTTATAAATATAGAAGAATCTGAGGCTGCAGCTCTCTTAACAACTTTTTTTATATTGTCCATAATCTTACTTTGACTTATATACTCTGTGTCTTCTGATATATCACTATATTTTATCTGAGATTCAAGCTTAATAACCCTTGAAATATCTCTCCCTGTTAGTACTCCTCCTGTAAGCTTTCCCTTAGAATCCCATCTTGGAACTGCCGTATATGCAATAAGCTTCCCATCTGGGTAAACGATATTTCTATAAATCTTTTTCTTCACTTTAAGCATGTTTAATATTATTGGTTCTTCAACTAATCCTTGTCTCACAAGGTCTGTTATATTTCTACCAAGTACCTCAGTTCTTTTAAAAGGTAATATCTCATCACTGACAGTGTTCATCTTTTCAATTACCCCATCTTTGTTAAACACAACAACAACTTCATCTATATGCTCTATTATATCTTCAATTACTTTATCAGATATTAGAGACTTCTCAAATAAATAAACTATATTATTTTCATTATTATTATCTTTCATATTGTATATATGTGCAGTCATCCTTAACTCTCTGAAAGCTATTTTCTTTTTACTATCTGTCAGTATTTCTGTTTTGTCAAAATTTGAATCTAATTCATTTATATTTCTAGGCTTTTTTATATCTAGAAAACTAAAAATACTATCTATTAGATGATTACAGTATATTATTTCGCCTGATTCTTTACATAAAATGGCTGGATTTTCTACATGTTCTATAAGCCCTATTAAATTATTATCCATTAATATTCGCACCTTTCATTAAGTAATTTATTGAACTACATACAAAATTTATTGTTTGCTTACAATAAATACCATCAGCACATATAATCAACTCCTTATAATATTCGTCTTTTCAAGTAGTTTATTTCATTAAAACGTAACTAAGATATAATTTTAATGATTATAGTTTGTTAAAAATTTCATTTTGCTTTTAATTGTATTTTATCACATATTTAGTAATTATTTGTCTATTTAATACAATTTAATTAAATTTAAGATTTATTTAAAAAAACAAAGATAATCCTTACAGAATATAACTCACAATTTGTAAGCAATATACATATAAGGATTATCCAGATTATCTTGTATTATAAAATTTTATTCAAACAGACTTTTTAATAACTGACAAATACACACTAGCAATAACTTATCAAAGGGTTAATAATTATGTTACTAACTAATAAGACTTATTCAATCAGTAATATTTATATAGTTTGTATCTATTAAGCTTTTATAGCTTCTAATAAATCATCAACACTATCTAATTTTTCTATAAGCATTGGAACTATTTCATGTAAGTCTCCAACTACTCCATAGTCAGCGATTTCTAAAATTGGAGCTGCTGGGTTTTTGTTTATAGCAATTATGAAATCTGATGATTGCATACCTGCTAAATGTTGTATTGCTCCTGATATACCACAAGCTATATATAGGTTTGGTTTAACAGTAGTTCCTGTTTGACCTACTTGGTGAGAATGGTCTATCCATCCAGCATCAACAGCCGCACGAGAAGAACCAACTACTCCACCTAATTTGTCAGCTAATTTCTTAAGCATTTCAAATCCTTCTGGTCCACCTAATCCTAAACCACCTGATACTATAACATTTGCATCTGTAAGAGATACTAAATCTTTCTTAGTTTTAACTGTTTCTAAAACAGTAGTTCTTATATCATCTTGAGTTATTTTGTAGTCTAATGCTATAACTTCACCAGTTCTTGTTTCGTCTTTTTCAGCTTTATCCATAACACCAGGTCTAACTGTAGACATTTGAGGTCTATGGTTTGGACAAATGATTGTAGCCATTATGTTTCCACCAAATGCTGGACGAGTTTGTTTTATTTTCTTATCTTCTGGGTCTATTTCTAACTTAGTACAGTCAGCTGTTAATCCAGTTCCAACTCTTGAAGCTATTCTAGGTGCTAAGTCTCTACCTATATGAGTTGCTCCGAAAAGCATTATTTCTGGTTTTATTTCATCTATTGCATCTTTTATTACTTTTGTATATGCATCAGTTGTATATTTTTCTAAAAGAGCATCATCTGCAACATAAACTTTGTCAGCTCCAAAAGTGATTAATTCTTTAGCTAATCCATCAACATCTTTTCCTAATAATATTGCACAAAGTTCTGCATCTACTTCTTTAGCTAATTTTCTTCCTTCTCCTAATAATTCTATAACTACTGGAGCTATTTTTCCTTCTCTTTGTTCTGCAAATATCCATACGTTTTTATAAGAACTTAAATCTTTTATATCATTCATAGTTTGTACTCCTCCAACTTATATAATGTGCTTTTGTTTTAGACCGATTATTATTTTACTAGCTATTTCATCAGCTTTACCTTCTAAGATTTCTCCTTTTCCTCTTGGTTCAGGAGTAAATGATCTAAATACTTTAGTTGGTGATGCTTTTAAACCAACTTCTTCTTTATTTACATCTAAATCATCAATTGTCCAAACTTTTACATCATGTTTATATGCTTTTACTATTTTATCAACAGACATGTATCTAGGTGTATTTAACTCTTTTACTGCTGTTAAAAGTACAGGTGTACTTACTTTTATTAATTCGTATCCATCTTCTAATTGTCTTTGAACTATTATATCTTTTCCTTCTATTTTGAAATCTTGTACATATGTAACTTGAGGAATGTCTAATTTCTCTGCAATTTGTGGTCCAACTTGTGCAGTATCTCCATCTATTGCTTGTCTTCCTGCAAATATTATGTCATAGTCACCTACTTTAGATATTCCCGCTGCAATAGTATTTGATGTAGCCCAAGTATCAGCTCCTCCAAATGCTCTATCACTTAATAATATTGCATCATCAGCACCCATAGCTAAACACTCTCTTAGCATAAAGTCTGCTTGAGGAGGTCCCATTGTTATAACTGTTATAGTTACATCATCATGCTCATCTTTAATTTTTAAAGCTTCCTCTAATGCATTTGCATCATCTGGGTTTAATATACTTGGAACTCCATCTCTTATAAGAGTACCTGTTTCTTTATTTATTCTTACTTCGTTAGTATCTGGAACTTGTTTTACGCAAACTAATATTTTCAAAGTCTATACCTCCAATTTCATTAGATTATTTATTATTTTAATACGTTTGATGAAATTACCATTTTTTGAACTTCTGATGTTCCTTCGTATATTGATACGATTCTAGCATCTCTGTACATTCTTTCGATTTCATAATCTTTTATAAATCCATATCCACCGTGAAGTTGTAATGCTTTATAAGCAACTTCATTTGCAATTTCTGATGCATAGTATTTAGCCATAGCAGATTCTTGAGCAACTCTCATTCCTGCATCTCTCTTTTGTGCTGCATCATAAACTAATCCTCTAGCTGCACAAACTTTTGTTTCCATGTCAGCTATAGTAAATTGAGTATTTTGGAATTTAGCTATAGGCTTACCAAATTGAACTCTTTGTTTTGTATATTTAACAGCTTCATCTAAAGCACCTTGAGCTATTCCTAGAGCTAAGGCAGCAACACCTATTCTACCAACTTCTAGAGTACCCATTGCTATCTTAAATCCTTGACCTTCTTTTCCAAGTAAGTTTTCTTTTGGAACTTTAACGTTTTCAAATATTAAGTCAGAAGTTTCAGTTCCTCTTATACCCATCTTATCTTCATGAGCTCCTGTTGAGAAACCATCCCATTTACTTTCTACTATAAACGCTGATGTTCCTCTAAGTCCTTTACTTCTATCTGTAACTGCTATTACTATAGCTACATCACAGAATGGTCCATTAGTTATGAAAGTTTTTCTACCATTTAATATATAGTGGTCTCCAACTAATTCTGCTGTTGTTTGTTGTCCACCTGCATCAGAACCAGCTCCTGGCTCAGTTAAACCAAATGCTCCTATTAATTCACCTGTTGCTATACCTTTTAAGTATTTTTGTTTTTGCTCTTCAGTACCATTGTAAAGTATTGGTAATGAAGCAAGAGAAGAACCAGCTGTAACAAAAGTAGCTGTTGAAGCACATCTTCTAGCTATTTCTTCCATTACTATAGCGTAAGAAACATATCCTGCTCCCCCACCACCATATTCTTCTGGGATATTACTGCTTATAAATTTTGCATCAGCTAATTTTTTGATTAATTCCTTAGGCATTACACCTGTTTTATCCATTTCTGCTGGTAAAGTATCTAATTCTTTACTAACAAAATCTCTTACTGCTTTTCTTAAAAGTTCTTGTTCTTTGTTATATAACATAGCTTCCTCCAATTTTCATATTTTATAGTAAATTTATTTTAATGAACTTACGCTAAACTCATCATCTCAGCAAAAGTTTGAATACGAGTTCTGGCTTGTTCATTATTCTGAGTTTGTTGGTCGATTTCAACATATAAAGTAGGTATTCCACTATCTTCTATATCTTTTCTAACTAAAGGATAATCGTATTCTTCTGGGTCACAGAATTTCATCATACAGAAGATAACACCATCTATATCTTTCTTTTTAACTTCATCTACTATAAGTGACCCACGTTTTTTCTTAGGGTCATAAGCTAATGAACATCCTTCTATGTTTGACCATTGTCTTGCTAATCTCTCTAACGCATCATCACCTGCTGGTACATCTGTTCTGAATTGTCTTGTTTCTTGTGCTAAGTCGTCAGCTACAACTGATATATTGTTGTCTTCTAAAATGTCTAATATATCTTTAGAATCAGCTAATATACCTGTTAATAAAACTTTCTTTCCAGAACAGACTTCTTCTGGCATAGCATTTAATTTTGCTATTAAATCTTTCACTAGCTCAGTATGTTCTTCTTTTCTCATAAAGAACCCACTCTTAATTACTAAGCTTCTTATTGATGGTTTTATAGTATTAGAATGTTTATAAGCTACTTCAACAAAGTCTCTCATAGTTTTTCTATGTTCATTGTAAACTTCTATACTTTCATGAATTTTTGCTTCTTCTATTTCATATCCACAAATTTCTTCAAGTTCTCTTTTTACGCCTTTGTACTCACTGATTAAGTATTTTACACCAGCTTCAAGTTTTCTATTTTGTGGGTGTACTAATGATATATATTTTATATGAGGTACTGCTGATTTCCAGTTTTGTCCTAAACAAATTAGTGTATCACACATACCTGGTATAATAACTCCAGATAATTCATCATAAGCACCTTTTAATCCATATTCTAAACATGATTGCATTATTGAACATGCAAATGCAGGGAAATATTGTTTAGCTAAATCTAATTCTGTTTGTCCTCCCCATATACCAACTGGAAGCATTCCAGCTGCATGTATAATTTCTTCTGGGCAATAAACTGGGAAACAACCTATAGCTTTTTTACCAGTTTCACTTTTATATTTTTTTACAGCCGCATTTGGATTTTCAACTACTTCTTTCATTTTAGATAAAATAGCTTCCATTATATCTCACCTCTATTAAGTTTTTTTCTTTCTTCCATTACTTCAACTAAACCTTGAATTCTTGTTTCAAATTGAGCATTAGTGAAAGCTCTAGGGTCTGCTTGGTCACCATCAAATCCAGCATATGGTAATCCAGTTTCTTCAGCTGCTCTTCTTTGCATTTCATATTGTATTAAACTCATAAGTTTACAGCTTCTGTTCATATGATAGAATGCTCCATCACATTTACCCTCTACTAAAGAATCAACTCTATATTTTGTCATACGGTCTAGGTTTACATTGTTAAACATAGTACTATATGCTACTGCCATTCCATCTAAATCATTAACTTCATATTGTAATGCCCAAGCATGTGGGTAAACACTACCTGTCATGTTAACTCCAAATTTAGCTAATGTTTTCATCTTGTATCCTATATATGGCCAACAAGGTATACCTTCCATCATTATTCTGTATTTTTCTTCCCCTCTGAAAGAAGATTTACCAGTTTTCATGTTGTCCTCTAATTCTTCTATAAGTAACTTAAATGCTTCTGTAGTTTCTTTTTTACCTCTAGCACAAACTATTACAGCCATGTAAGTAAATAAGTCAAATCCATTCATTGGAGAAGGAGAAGAATCTGCTGGTAAACTCATAGAATACTTCCATAGTCTTCCGTTTTCAGCTGATATTTTCATTACTTCTTCAAACTTCTTAGGGTCAAATTTCTTTCCTGATATAATTTCTAGTTGTTTTATAGCTTCTTCAAATTGAGCTTTAATATAATCTATTCTTGATTGAGTAACTTCGTCTTCATTATTGAAAGTTGTATCAATCATTATTAAAGGTATATCTAATTCTCTTGAAATATTTTCATACCATTTTATAACTTGGTTACATATATTGTTACAGCAAAGTAGGAAATCTGGAGCTGGCATATCCAAAGCTTCACATCCACCATTTTCTAAAAGACCAAAATTTGTTCTTGCATATGCACATAGGTCAATAGAATATCCTTTAGATTCAGCTATTTCACATAATTCTAAAGAACCTTTTTTAGCTGCTACTCCAGCTGCTTGGTTTTCTGGATATAATACGTTTAAGTCAAATACTTCTGCTAACTCTTGAGGAAATACTGATGTTGACCAACCTACAGGTCTTCCTTCTTCTTTAGCTTTAAATGCATTTGCATATTGTTCAGCTAATAAATCATTAATTACTACTCTAGCTTCTTTTTTTTCAGACATTTTCATCCCTCTTTTTATATATTTTTCACTTCTTTTTGTGATTCTTTTGCTTCATCAAAAGCATATAACGCTGCTCCTAAAGCACCAGTTAATTGAGGTATATCAGGTACAATAATTTCTGTGTTGATTTCTCTTGCCATAGCTCTTACAATACCACTATTTCTAGCAACTCCACCAACCATAACTACATTTCTTTGTACTCCTATTCTTTTTACTAGGCTAGAAACTCTCTTTGCTACTGAAGTATGAATACCTGCCACTATATCTTCAATTTTTGCATTTTCAGATAAATGTGATATAACCTCAGACTCTGCAAATACTGTACATGTACTGCTTATTGATACTTCATTTTGAGAATTCATAGATATACTTCCGAGTTCAGATACATCAACCTCTATTATTTTTGCCATTACATCTAAAAATCTTCCTGTACCTGCAGCACATTTGTCATTCATAAGAAAGTTTAATAGTCTTCCATTATTATCTAATTTTAATACCTTTGCATCTTGACCACCTATGTCAATAATGGTTCTTGTCTCTGGAATTATGAAATTTACCCCTCTAGCATGACAGCTTAATTCACTTATTTGCTTATCAGCATCTGAATAGTTCATTCTTCCATATCCTGTAACTACAACTTTTTTAATATCTTCTCTTGCAAGACCTGTCTTGCCATATAATTTTTCTAAAACTCTTGATGGTCCAGTAGTCCCAGTACCAGAGGATATTGTTTCAGAAGCTACAATATCTTCCCCATTCTTTAAGATTACTCCCTTTGATGCAGTTGAACCTATATCTAATCCCATTGTGTACATCTTTAGCATTCTCCTTTTAAAAAATCTAGAATTACTAATTAATATCTTACAACTTTACTATCTTTAAAGTTATTTATTTTCTCTTCATCGTAGCCTAAAGATTTTAATACTTCTACAGTATGTTGACCTACTTTTGGTGCTGGTGTATATTCTTTAATTCCTTCATTTCTAAACATAACTGGAGTATTAACTAAGACACCTGTATTTCCGCTATCGTATGTTTTCTTAAATAAGAAGTCATTTGCCCAAGCTTGTTCGTCATCTAATAAATCTTCACAGCTTTGAATTTTTTCAAATGGTAAGTCTGCTTCTTCTAATAAAGCTGACCACTCGTCTAATGTTTTTTCTAACATAGCTTCTCCAACTATCTTAACTAAATCTTCAACATGATTAACCATTGAATCTATGTTATTATATCTATCGTCTTCTAATATATATTCTCTATTTATAACCTTACAGAATTTGCCTAACCACTTGTTGTATTGTATTAAAGCTAATTGAATCCATCTTCCATCTTTACATTTATATGTAGTCATTAATGGGCTGTTTGGATTTTCTCTTGATAAAGGCATTTCATTTCCGTATTGTGCTGTTGTTATCATTGTTCCCATTCCATATATAGCTGTATGGAAAAGACTTACTGTTACTCTCTCACCTTTACCAGTTTGAGCTTTTTTATGTAATGCTGCTAAACTTCCTGCTGCTAGTGCTAGACCTGCATAGTGGTCACCAAATCCTGCTGCTGTATTTGCTGGAGATGTTCCTTTTTCCATAACAGATTGGCTAACTCCTCCTCTTGCGAAGTATGCAGTATAGTCAAATCCTGGTTTATCTTTTAAAGGTCCTTTTTCACCATATCCTAATATTTGAGAGAATATTAATCCTGGATACTTATCTTTTATTTGGTCATAAGCTATACCCATTTTTTCTAATGCTTGAACTCTAACATTAGTTACAAATATGTCTGCTTCTGATAATAATTTATGTAATATTTCTACTCCTTCTTTTGATTTTACATTAATACTTACACCCTTTTTATTTCCATTTTCTAATTCAAACATAGGGTTTTCATCATCTGATGCTGGAGATTTAAATGTTCCACCCATAACTCTTATTCCATCACCTTCTATAGGTTCAATCTTAATAACCTCTGCACCCCAGTCACCTAACATTTTTGCACAACATGGTGCTGCGATGAAACTTGAAAGTTCTACTACTTTAACTCCTTCTAAAAGCATAACGTTTTCCTCCTTAATAGTATCAATTATAAAATTTCGATTAAATCACTCATAAAATACTTTTTTCTGATATTAACTGTCTGATGTCAAAGTTCCTAATCTTATCTAAAATAACTTAAAAATTATTAAAATTATTTTTTATTGTTTTATTGTCTTACACCTATATTGTTAAGCATTTATCGTGCCAACTTTATATTTAATCAAAATATCGCTTGATTTGAATGTTTTTTAACAATATGCAATTGAATAATCTTTTTCATATCGTGGCATCTTGCCACTATCCATTGCATTTTGCTATTCTTTCTCTGCTTATAAAAGTTTTTTTTATATATTTTTTTATGAAAAAGCTTGACATTTCAAAAAAAGTTTTCATTGCTAAACTCAAAAACACATGTTATCATTGTAATTAATCAGCAAGTTAGTTAACTAATT
Source organism: Clostridioides difficile ATCC 9689 = DSM 1296 (assembly GCF_001077535.1). Classification (GTDB taxonomy): domain Bacteria; phylum Bacillota; class Clostridia; order Peptostreptococcales; family Peptostreptococcaceae; genus Clostridioides; species Clostridioides difficile. The sequence continues at coordinate 511,885 of NZ_CP011968.1, read as the reverse complement.
TCAAACTTAGATAATTTTTTAATAATATTTAATCTAAAAAATAACAATTTCTTTGATAAATTTTAGAGTAATTATTACATTAAATAAAAAATTACTAAATATCAAAATAACACAGGGAAAACAATTTCAAAACTAAATTTTTAACCTTAAAAATTTTGTATAAAAAATATAACCTTATATGCTACATATTATTTCTAAATGAAAAATTACCATAATAATTTAATAATTACAGGAGGGTATTGATATGAAAATACTAGTATTTGGAGCACGCGATTATGAAGAACCAGTAATAAAAAAATGGTCTGAAGAACATAAGGATGTTCAAGTGGATATTTATCCTGAAAACATGACTGAAGAAAATGTAGTTAAAGCTAAAGGGTATGATGGTATATCTATACAACAAACTAACTATATAGATAATCCTTATATTTATGAAACTTTAAAAGATGCTGGGGTTAAAGTTATAGCTTCAAGAACTGCAGGGGTTGACATGATACATTTTGATTTAGTTAATGAAAATGGACTTATCGTTACAAACGTTCCTTCTTATTCACCTAATGCAATAGCTGAATTAGCTGTTACTCAAGCTATGAACCTTTTAAGAAAGACTCCTCTAGTAAAGAAAAAAGTCTGTGAAGGTGATTACCGTTGGATAGCTGAACTTCTTGGAACAGAAGTTAGATCTATTACAGTTGGTGTTATAGGTACAGGAAAAATAGGTGCTACTTCTGCAAAATTATTCAAAGGCCTAGGAGCTAATGTAATTGCATTTGACCAATATCCAAATAGTGATTTAAATGATATATTAACTTACAAAGATTCTTTAGAAGACCTTCTAAAAGAAGCTGACCTTATAACATTACATACTCCTTTACTTGAAGGAACAAAACATATGATAAATAAAGATACTCTAGCTATAATGAAGGATGGAGCTTACATAGTAAATACTGGCCGTGGTGGTTTAATTAATACAGGGGATTTAATAGAAGCACTAGAGTCAGGAAAAATTAGAGCTGCTGCCCTTGATACATTTGAAACTGAAGGATTGTTCTTAAACAAAAAAATGAATCCTGGAGAATTAACTGACCCAGAAATAAATAAACTTCTTTCTATGGAACAAGTTATATTCACTCATCACCTTGGTTTCTTCACTAGTACAGCGATTGAAAATATAGTTTATTCTAGTTTAAGCAGTGCTGTAGAAGTTATAAAAACAGGAACTGCTACTAATAGAGTAAATTAGTATTTTATAAATATATTTTTTCATTAATTAGCTATTATCTAACAAAATAGCCTTTAATTTCCCAAATATAAGAGAGTCAGCTCAGTATATATTGAGTAGACTCTCTTATATTATTTTTTATATTAAACTTGTACTCTTCTTATTCATACCAAATTAAATTTATATTAACTTATTCTAACTACTCCTACTCTATACATTTTACCTATTTTTACTTTTCTAATTATATACATTTGAATGGGTACAATCTGTATTTTACAAAAAAAACACCTAACAAACTATGAAAATTGTATGATTAATATTAATATATTTATAAGAAAACATAACAATTATGTTAGCTCTGGATTTTTAGGGAGGGAGTATATTGGAAAAAATGAATAAAGTTACTTCTAAAAAAACTACCTATATTGTTACTTCAGCATTATTTGCATCCATAATATGCCTGACAATAGCATATATATTACATATTCCAGTTGGTGGAAACAATGGATATGTTCATATAGGAGATGCTTTTATTTATCTAGCTGCAACTATTTTGCCAACAAACTATGCTATAGCTGCTTCTGCAATTGGTGCTGGTCTAGCTGATTTATCTACAGGTGCTGCTATCTGGGTAATACCAACTATAATCATAAAACCAATACTTGTATTATTTTTCACTTCTAAAAGTGACAAGATAATAAATAAGAGAAATATAGTTGCTTCGGTTGTAGCAGGTATAGTAGGATTAGTTTTATACATGTTTGCTGAAGGTATAATTATTGGAAGTTTTACAAGTGCATTTGTAATGAGCTTACTTGGCTTATTACAGCCAATAGGAAGTTTTATTGTTTTTATAATCTTAGGTATGGCACTTGATAAACTTGATTTTAAAAAACGTTATTTTAATTAAGAATTTAAATTTATGGAGGGAAAATTATGAATATCTTATATACAATTGAAAATAGTATCTATGTAAATATAACTAATACATGTCCATGTAGTTGTGTTTTTTGTATAAGAAACGAAAAAGATGAAGTTGCAAATAGTGGTAGTTTATGGCTGGAACATGAGCCAAGTGTAGATGAAGTAAAAGAAGCCTTCAATAAATACAATTTAGACGACTATGATGAAATCGTATTTTGTGGATATGGCGAACCATTAATGAGAATAAATGAATTGATAGAGGTAGCAAAGTTTATAAAAGAAAAAAGTAGCATAAAGATAAGAATAAATACAAATGGTCTAAGTGATTTAATACATAACAAAAAAACAGCTATTCTGTTAAAAAATGTTATAGATGCAGTATCAATAAGTCTTAATGCCCCAAATAAAGAAGCTTATAATAGAGTTACTCAACCAAAGTTTGGAGAAAAATCATTTGATTATATGTTAGATTTTGCAAAAGATTGCAAAAAATATATAAAAGAAGTAGCTTTTTCAGTAGTAGATGAAATATCTCCAGAAGAAATAGAAGAATCTAAACAACTGGCAAAAAAACTTGATATACCATTAAGGGTTAGACATAAGAATTAGCAAGTAAAATTATAAAACATTAATTATAAAACATTAAGAATCACCTGAATGGTCTTTCAGGTGATTCTTCCTCTTGTATTAACATTTTACAAAATAGATTTCATACCACACTAGGAATGTGTAAATCATCCAAATCTTTCTCCAATTATCAGAGTTTCCACTAATGTAGTCATTAAAAATCTCATTAATCTCATCTATGTTAAAGAATTTATCTGCTATCTCACTATTGAATTTATCTCGGATGTCCTTATTATATTGGTCATCAGCCATCCATATACGAATTGGCACAATAAATCCTAATTTATTTCTAAAAGCAATCTCTTCTGGTAATGTTTTTGATGCAGCTGTACGAAAGGCAATCTTATTCTCTTTTCCTTTCACTTTATATTCTGATGGTATTCTGGATGCAATATCAAATATTCTTGTATCTGTAAGAGGCATTCTGACTTCCAATCCAACTGCAGTACTCATTTTATCTATATTAAAATAAATATCTCCTTCCAACCATATTTGAATATCTACATTTGACATGTTAGTAAGTGTATCTAGTTCTTCTGTTTCTTCATAAATTCCCTTTACCACTTCAATAGGAAGCACATCAGGATTGTATTTCTTAAGAATTTTTCTTTTCTCACCCTCATTCATAATGTTTGTATTTCCAATATAAAATGTCTTCAAATTCTCTCCATAACACTCTGCCTTATGGTATATATTATATCCACAAAAAAACTCATCTGCTCCTTCTCCAGAGTAACAGATATTTGTGTTTTCAGCTGCTGCCTTGCATCCAATAGCAAAAACGATAGCAGATGCATCTCCAGTTGGTTGCTCCATATGGTACATTACATAAGGTACTGACGCAAAATACTCTTCAGGTGTAATTATATATCTCGAATTTTTACACCCAAGAATATTAGCTGTCTGTTGTGCTAATTTTGATTCATCAAAACGCTCTTCCTCATAACCACATGAACCTGTTTTTTCTATATCTGACATTGCCAATATATAAGATGAATCAACACCTCCTGATAGGAATAACTCTGCAGTTTCATTCTCTGATTTTACCTCTGGCATAATTTTCTGAAGTGTTGTATGAATTTCATCCGTCCATTCCTCAATAGACTTGCTGTGGTCAGGATGAAATTCAGGTTTCCAATAACGACCAATACATACTGTTTTATTCTGATAGACAAGGTAATGTCCTGGCATAAGCTTCTTTACTCCACGGAAGAATGTATTTTCACCTGCTACATATGTGAAAGACATATAAATCTGTAACATGTCTTCATTTAACTCTTTCACAAATCCTGGTTGCTCCATAATCTTACGAATAGATGAACCATAGAGAAGCTTCCCATTTTCAGTCTCATAATAATAGAAAGGTTTTACTCCAAACCGGTCTCTTAGGCAGAAGAGTTTCTTTTCCACAGTATCCCATAATGCAAAAGCAAACATTCCATGCATGTGATTTGCCATATCATATCCCCATGTCTTATATGCTTCCACTAAAATTGCTCGTTCACGCTCATCTCTACATAATGAAGAATCGATTCCAAGTTCTTCACAGAGAACTTTCCAGTTTCGAATATGTCCATTGTATTCTAGAATTTTTATCATATATGTGTCTTTTCGTGTTAAATACTTTTCTTCTAAATTTATCATATGTGTATCCTTTCGTATTAAAACATTTAACTTCTAAATTTATTAAATGTTTATATATATTTATTCACTTATAATCACTGAAAAATCGACTTTTTTCAAAGTAAATTCTTTTTGAATTAGTACTAATCTGCTCTTTATTAATGGCATCAATATGATTATCAAGTATTATCAGTGTTATAACACTGAATTTTTTATTCTTCATAAATATTGCTCCCTTTATATTACCAACTAAATATAATATATCTTATGTTACTTACATATTCTTTAAGAAATTCTGAAGATTTTATAAAGTTTTTTGTATTATAATCAATTAAAAATAAAATTCTAGTTATAAAGCATATTTTCCATTAAACAAAAAAATAGTTAAAATAAATTCATAACTACATAAACTTATTTTAACTATTTGTATATTTTAATTATAAATATTAACTTAAATTTTTAACAGGATACACTCATAAAATAAACATAATGAACAACAAAATAATATGTCTCAGTTTCTTTATACACTTTACCTTCTTTCAATTTTCTACCATGTAGACGTACAAGATAATATTAGTAATTCACTCTATTGCTGTAATTTACTCTATTGCTGTAATTCACTCTATTGCTTAACTCGTGCGATATGGACAACCAAGAAAGCTATTTCCTCATTTGTTAACTTTTTTCCATATTTCTTTTCTAAAAAATCTCTAACTTTTAATGCAATTAACATTTCTTTTGGATTTGACCTTTTCATTTGATTAAATAATAAATCATCACCACTGCTTAACATACTATCTGAAAAAAATCTTTCCACAAAAAATTTTATATGTGTTATAAATCTCATATAATGCATACTCTTTTTATCTAAGGTTCTATTCAAAGAAAAAACAAAAATATTAATTATTTCTCCAATTACTTTGGCATACTTAATCGTATCATATGAATTTCCATCTGAAGCCATAGCATTTGCAAAATGGAAAGCAATGTTAGCTGCTTCTTCCTCTGGTAATTGAATGCCCAATCTCTCCTCTACCATATAAATTGCAACCATTCCAACCTTAAACTCATTTGGATAATAATTTTTTATTTCCCAAAATACTCGATTTGTAATTTTTATTCCTTTACGCATCCTTTCAATTGCAAAGTTAAAATGGTCTGCTAATATTAAGTATAAGTTTTTATTAAAAGATGAGTTCAATAACTTTTCTGCCTCTACTATTATTTCCTGTGTTATCTTTAAAATGTCGACAGGAATATCATCCATTAATTCTAAAAATTGTTTTGATTTTGTATTTTCAACAGGGACAAACATTTGATTATCATTGGAACCACAAATATATTCTCCTGTTTTTTTACCATATCCAATTCCTTTCCCTAGCAAAATAAATTCATTATCCTTTGTGTCATGAACTAAAACAACGCTCGAGTTCAAAACTTTCTTTATTATGTAGTTCATTTTATTTGCTCACCTTCTATTGGTCATTTAAAATCTATACTATTATTTTCAATTACTTTTTTATACCAATAAAAACTATCTTTCTTATATCGATTATATGTCCCCTTTCCATAATCATCAGCATCCACATAAATATATCCATAACGTTTTGACATTTGTTTCGTTGATTCACTGACCAAATCAATACAACCCCATGAAGTGTATCCCCAAAGTTCAACGCCATCTTCGATAATCGCATCTAACATACATTTAAAGTGTTCTTTTAAATAATTAATTCTATATTGGTCATGAACTTTTTTATCTTCAGTTAAAATATCTTTAGCTCCTAATCCATTTTCAACTATAAATAAAGGCTTTCTGTATCTATCATATAATTCAATCAAAGATATACGTAGACCTATTGAATCAATTTGCCAACCCCATTCACTCATTTCTAAATAAGGATTTTTTACAGCTAATAACGTATTCCCAGGTGTAATATCTAATCCAGTTGTATCAGCTGCCTCACAAGAAGACATATAGTAAGAGAATGAAATAAAATCTACTGGATACTTTTTCATAATTTCATCATCATGTTCTTCTTTTACTATTTGAATGTTATTATTTTTAAAATACGACAGTAAATATACTGGATACTCACCAAAAACCTGCGTATCACTATATGCATAAATACTTCTCATTTTTTGTTGAGTTGCCAAAACATCTTCTGGTCTACATGTATATGGATAATACGTTAATTTTGTTAACATACACCCTACTTTTGAATTTGGAATAATCTCATGGCAAATTTTTGTTGCAAGGGCACTAGCTACAAATTGATGATGCATAGCTTGAAAAATAACTTCCTCAAAGTTTTTATCCTTAAAACGGTCTCGAACTAAACCACCAGTAGTGTACGGATGACGAATCATAGAATCAACTTCATTAAATGTAAGCCAATATTTCACTTTGTTTTTATATATTTCACAGATAGTTTCTACATACCTAACAAACATATTGATAACTTGTCGTGAATACCATCCATCATAGTTTAAAACGATATTTAATGGTGGTTCATAATGTGACATAGTAACAAGTGGTTCAATTCCATAACTTATCAACTCATCAAATACATCATCATAAAACTGTAAACCTTCTTCATTTGGCTCTTTATCATCTCCATTTGGAAAAATACGAGACCAAGCAATACTCATTCGATATGTCTTAAATCCCATTTCTGCCATTAGAGCAATATCTTCTTTATAGTGATGATAAAAATCACTACCATGACGTTTTGGATAATTTACTTCATCTTCAGGATGTGCTAATCCTTCTTCTATATCTTTTGTTGTGATTTCATTATTAGATTTATAATCTTTCACATCTGCATCAAAGTGTGCCTTTGCTACATCTGATACAGACCACCCTTTCCCACCTAAATTCCAACCACCTTCAAATTGATTAGCAGCTGTAGCTCCTCCCCAAAGAAATCCTTCTGGAAACTTTCTCATATTTATATTCCTCCCTTTACATCAAACAAGATACTTCCTTTTTTTACATTGCCATAAGACTGGTTTAACACTTTATAAGCATAATCTGCTCCATTATTGTTTACAATCATAACAGTTGAATCTAAATTAGCATGTGAGATTTTGTCTAAATCAAATTGAATTAATAAATCTCCTTCTTTTACATTATCGCCTGTCTTAACAAATGTTTTAAATCCATCTCCATTCATACTTACAGTATTTATTCCAATATGAATCAAAATCTCAGCCCCATTTTTTGTTCTTAAACCAATTGCATGTTTTGTTTCAAATAACATCACAACTTCTGAATCACAAGGTGCGTATAAATTTCCATTGGTCGGTATAATTGCAACTCCATCTCCCAAAGTCTTACTTGCAAATAGTTCATCATTAACCTTACTTAAATCTATTACTTTTCCTTCTACTGGAGTTACTAAGATATTTACTTCTTTTTCTTCTTCTAGCTCTTCTTCAACAACATCTCCAATTGATGACTCTACTGTATTTGTATCTTCCTTCCAAATAATCAGTGTAATAATAAACGAGCCTAATATTGCAATAACAAAACCAATACTTGCAAAAATCAAATTGTTTCCATTGTTTGGGTCAATAAACATACTCATACTGGCAAGCCCTGGTCCAACAATTACAAATCCTTTTACTGCAAATAATCCTAAAAATGTACCAGAAATTGCACTTGAGAATACAACACCTAACATTGCTCTTTTATGTTGTAAAGTAATACCATATAAAGCTGGCTCTGTAATTCCCATCAAGGCAGAAATTCCTGCAGATAATGCTGTTTGTTTTAATGTTTCATCTTTTGTTCGCAAGGCTACTGCAAAACAAGCACCACTTTCAGAAATATTGTGAGCTAATGAAGATGTCATATATAAAGCTTCATAACCCAACTTTCCAATTGTATTAATTGAATAAGGTATTAGTGCTTTGTGCATTCCTGTTGCAACCATAAATGGAAGAAAAGCAGCAAGTAATCCTACAACTAAGAATCCCATTTTGTTATACAAGAATAAAATAATGGTTGTAAAAATTGTACCAACGTTATATCCTAAAGGACCTAAAATAGTTAGAGTAATTGGAACAGTAATTGCCAAAGACATCATAGGAACAAAGAAAGTTCGAATTGGTTTTGGTGAATACTTGTTAAAAATTTTCTCCATTGTTGCCAAGAAAGACACACATAAAATAGCTGGGAAAACCTGTGCATTATAGGCAATGTTTGGAATTGTAAATCCAAATAGTTCGACACCTTCACTTAAAGCAGTTGTTGTTGCTGGAAGCAATAAGTATCCTACAGCGGCAATAGCTACTAAACGATTACATTTCAATACATTGGCAGTAGTTACAGCTACCATAAGAGGTAGGAAATAGAATGTTGCATCTGAAATAGCAACTAATAATGTATATATAGTAGAATCTGATTTTAAAATATTAAACATTGCTAATAACATCAACAGTGATTTTAAAATACCAGCTCCTGCAATAGCAAAAATCAGTGGTTGAAAAATATTAATAATAAATTCTATAAATCTTGTTCCTAAGTTTATTTTTTCTTCAGTTTTTACAGTACTATCATTTGTATCTAAAGGGCAAACTTTTAAAATTTCATCATACACATCAACAACACTATTTCCAATGACAACTTGAAATTGTGCCCCATTAACTATACTCATAACACCTTGTACTTTTTTTAAAGCATCCTGATTGACTTTACTTCTATCAATCAACTTAAAGCGTAGTCTAGTTGAACAGTGTTCTAAAGCTAAAATATTTTTTGAACCACCAACTTGTTCAATAATGTCAATGGCAGTTTTTTTATAATTCATCTTGTAATCTCCTTCTCCATAATTTTTTATGAATGGCCATTCAAGATGCAAAAAAGGCAGAACCTATATAAACACCTTGAAAAATCAAAGCAATATATTCGATCCTGCCTGCATTACCAGTAACATGTCTTCTATTTATACTATTTTGTATTATTATATTAACATTTGCCTAAAAGAATTGTCAATACTTTTTTAAATTTTCTGATACTAACTAATAGCACCTTTATAATTCATTTTTTATGTCAATTAAAGTAACAGTAGCCACCCACCAATTAGTATCAAAATTGAACCTGGTATTTTTTCTTTTATATTTTCTTTGAATATAAAATGAGCAAGTATTAAAGTTATTATCATAGATACTTGAGAAAATGGCTCTGCTATACTAAGTTCTAGATTATTTAAAGCAATTAATAATGCTAAATAAGAATATCCATTAATAGCACCACTTAAAATTGAAAGTCCCTTTTTATTAGTAAAAATCTCACAAATTATTTTTTGTTTCTTTTTAAATGCTAAAAAGATAAATAAATTTAAACCTACGAAAAAATACAGTATAGTTGAATATAATATAGGAGATACTTGTACAAAAAAAGCCTTATCCAATACTCTTCCTACTGACTGCAAAAATATGTATAAAAACATTAATCTACATGGTAAATTGTTAAAAATTACAGAGACATTCTTTAAAAAAGAGCTTACTTTTTTTAATATAAACACTCCACCAATCATAATTATGATTCCTGCAACTTTTGCTAAACTTAAACCTTCACCTAAAAATATAACTGATAAAAGCAGTAAAAACAATGAATTTAAACTATTTATTGGAGTAACAAGTGAAACTTCCCCAGTTGCTAAAGACGTTACATACGCTACTGAACCAATTGAATAGACTAAACTACTTATATAACATGGTATTAAAAACGACCAATCACTAACTCTATCCATTATGCTAAATGGAAGTAAACATACTCCCCCTATAAAGAAAAATAGAAATGATGAAGCTATATTTTTATAAATATCTCCTTCTTCATCACCTAATAATCTTACAACTACTCTTTCAAAAGCTAATAGCACTACTCTAATTAATAATGCAAAATAAGATAATATCATTTTGACCTCGCTTAAAAATTAATCCGACTTATTGTTATATTAACTGTATAAAACTACCATATAGGTAAGTCTTTTGGATTTTTTAATATTTTATGTTTAAATACAGGTACATTAAGTTTTTCACCTAGTTTACGGCATTGCTCTTTATAGGTACCTTTTAATTTATCATGAAAAACTATACAATCAATTCCTCCTTCAATACTATTTATACACTTTTCTAGTTTCTCAAATCCAGATTCATCATCATACATTCCACTTACAATCCATTGATTTGGCAATACATGTCCAATTGATATGTTATATTCTTTATTTTTTATAATATCTGAGAAAGATTTCTCAAAATGTACCCCTCCAACACATAACAAAGTCTTCAAAGGTTCATCACAATCAAATACTCTAATTAATGACTTTGCCAATACCTGTATTGCTATACTATTATTAAAACTATCACTACTACTTCCTATCTCAATATCCAACATAGGTACAGAATATTCTGTAATTAATTTAGATTCTTCACCATATGTTGTTCCAGACCAGTGAGTTGCTTCTGTTAATGTAGTAAATTCATCAAGTAGATTTTCATTTTTTATATCCTCAATAGCATTGATTAGATTTTTAAAGTATCTTGGATTTGAATTTCCAAATTCTCCTGTTGGAACATCTCCAATTGTATGAGCTGTTAGGATATGTTCTGGAGCATTTTCTCCCTCATGCCAATTTACAACTCCTGCAAAATCATAATCTCTGAAATGTCTATTTAAAATTGGAAGATAATATTTATAATTATGACTTATTACATCTTTTGTTTTTACAAAATGAAATAAGTTATTGTTTTTATCCTTAAACTCTAATACAAAATTATCATCAATAACAATATCAGTTTGATTTAAATCCATTATTTCTTCACAACACTTTATCACATTACTGGCTACTGGGTCTTTCTTTAAATCACTGCAAAAGAAAAAAACTGCTTTTTTATTATTCATCCATAAATCACACTCCTATAACTTAAATATAATATATATTCATACCTAAAATCATCTAAATATCACTCTAATTCCATTAAATTATTTATATATAATATACTACCATACTCATTTTAGCTATACCTTTGCCTGAGTTTCTATATATATGTGATACATCAGCTTTAAATCTTATAGAATTTCCACTAGATACAATGTAATCTTCTCCATTTATTTTAATGGTTACTTCGCCACTAAAAACAGTTATAAACTCTTGTGTTCCTGGAAGTTCAGCATTTGAATCTAAATTTCCACCTTCTTCTATTTCAATCATAAATATCTCAAATCTTCTTTTGGAGTCAAATGGAAATATTGGATAACTTATATACTTTCCATTATCTTCAATAAAATGGTCTATATCACTTTTTTGAATCAATTCTATGTCACTTTCCTGCCTCTCCATCAATGATGTAAATGAGATTTTTAGCCCATTAGTTATTTTCTTCAAAGTAGATATAGTAGGATTTACCTCACACTTTTCAATTTGAGATAGCATACTCTTACTTACACCACTAAGTTGTGCAATCTTGTCTAAACTAAGATGTTTTTCTTTCCTTATCTTTTTTAAATTTTCAGCGATTATTTCATTTAAACTTTGCATAAATACCCCCTAATACATACTAATATAAGATAAATTATTTTGATTATTAAATAAACTTAGTAATTTAATAGAAACTTTTTATCCATTATAATGTACATTATGTTTAATATACATTACTTTTTTTAGAATGTAAATAGTTTTCTGAAATTTTGTGAAAATGAATAAATAAAAAACTAGTAACCTATATTTTTACAAGGTTACTAGCTTTTATTATAATAATCTTTCATTTTAACTATAAAACTTAGATGCACCTATAAGCTGTCTCTTAGAAACAATCTTAGCTAGGTTTGCTAATGAAGAAATTTTTATATCTTTAAAAGAAACTAAAAATACAAACTTAAAATCTGTAAATTCTTGATTTATATTGTATATATCAAAATAACATCTCAAATTATCAAATAAGTAATTATCCTGTAAGTCTGCTTCTATCTCATCAGTAGCATCTTTTAAATACGCTCTTACATCTTCAAATAAAACACTGAAATAAGACTCATCTATTTCTTCACCTAACTCTTCCAATATTTCTTCTATATCTAAATCATCCATATCAAAAGAATTTCCTGTCAACTGGCAATCAAATACCAATATATTTTCTTGATTTATAGTATTTGATATATCTTGTACATATTCGAAGTCTGGACGTAATTCTAAAATGTCTTTTATTTCACTGCTCTTTACATGGATTTTTCCTTTTCTATTTTCAATTTTTAAATCTATCATATGCTCCCCCTTTCAATCTACAAATCTTTAAATACCTTGTTTTATAATCTTTTCAATATCTATCCAATTACTAACTCTAACTATATTTTGATGTTTAACATCTTTATTATAGTTAGTATCCAGAAGTATTACTTTAACACCATCATCAGCTAGTTGCACTGAGTTTAAAGGATTATCTTCTATAAATATGTCACAACTCAGTTCTCTTGCCTTTTCAACTTTATAATCACTTCCTAATAAGTAAACATCTATATCTGAAAATCCTTGTCTTGATAGCCAATTTTTAGTTACATCAGTTAAACACTCATGTCTAGCCGTTACAAAAGATAAATTATGTCCTTTAGATAATGTGCTAATTACCTCTGTAGCACCCTCTACAATCTTTGCTTCATCATATGAGTGTATATACTTATTATTAAACTCCGCATACACATCTCTTATTCCCGAACCATACAATTCTTCCCAATTATGTGTTATACACTCTGCTTCAGTTATATTTTTATTAAAGATATCATTTAGGTATGGAAGAAAATGATAAGGGCTTGTTATTGTTCCATCTATATCAATACATATATTCAATTTGTTCATTTTTACCTCCATGTAACATTTATTGATTTGATTAATCAAATATTATAGCACAGCTTTAATTATAAATCAAAACTCTGGATATGACTATACCTATATAATACCAAAAAGCTTGCATATTTAAGCAAGCTTTTCGTAAATTTTACATTTTTAACTAATATATAAGTTTTTCTAAGGTTGGTTCCACTCCAAATTGTGATTTCAGTTCTTTATATTCTTTTAATGCTTTGTCATTATTCGTTTTAGTTTTTATCGCTCTTATCATTAAATTTTTTGGTGTATCAAGTGGAGATATGTATTCTACTACAGAAGTATCATATCCATTGCCCTCCAATAACAATGTTCTTAAACCATCAGTTATTAAATCTGCAAATCTAGCTTTAAATACACCATGTTTTAATATTGGTTCCATAGCTTCATATCTATATTGCCCTAATAACTCCTTATGACAACATGGTACTACTACTATAGCTTCAGATTTTGCTCTAATTCCTAGACCTATTGCCATATCTGTAGCTGTATCACAAGCATGTAGACTTATTACAAGGTCAACATCCCTATTAGGTGTATAATTAGTCAAATCCTCTTTTATAAATGACATATTTTTATAACCCAAGTTTTTAGCCATATTTTTTGATGCTTCTATAACTACATCTGAATAATCTATTCCTATAAAATAACAGTTTTTCTTCAATACTTCTTTTATATAAAAATTTAAGACAAAGCTTAAGTAAGATTTTCCACAAGCACAATCCAAGATAGTTATACAGTCTTTATCCTTTATTTCTTTTAAAATACTATCTATCAATTCAACAAAATGGTCTATCTGATTGTATTTTCTTATTTTATCATTTTTTATCTTACCATCTTTTGTAAGTACTCCAATTTCTTTTAAAAGTGCATTTGCTTGTCCTACTTTTACATAATAATCTCTGTTTTTTATTTGAGATGCCGTAAATTCATCTATTTTAGGTACTTCTTCCTTATTGTCTAAATATTTTACATTTACCTTCTTATTGTCTCCTTCAATTACAACAATAGTTCCTCGCTCAACATATTTAAATACTAATCCATCATAATTTTCTGCCTCTTTAGAAATATTCTTAAGCAACTCATTAAACGTATATAAATCTGATTTTCCTTTAAAATTAAATTTATATTTATTATCTTCCTCTATTGCAATTCCTTTAAACTCTTTTCTTCCAGATTTAAAAATCACCTCTAACTCAATAAAAAAATCCCTATTATCAAGGTTTCTTTGAGTAATCCCCATAAAAAACATATTTAGTTTTCCTATACTCTGTTTATTCATCATAATCTCCCTTTTAACTTATATCCTTAAATCTTATTAATTAATATTATTTGTTTCTGAATTATTTATTTCTTCTTTTAAATCGTTCAATCTATTTTTAAAACTTTCTATCTGCTTATCTGATAAATCAAGATATTCTGTTATCTTCCCTATATATTTAGGGCTTTTAGTATTTATTAATTTCAAAGCACTTTCCATAGATTTTTCTCTAAGCTCATATGCTTTCTTTACGTCATCTCTAGCATTACTCAATGTTTCTGTATACTTCTCCTTAGAAAGTTCTGGAATCTGCATATTTTCATATTCTTTTACAACTTCTTTACACTTGTTTCTGGCATTTGTAACATCTTTTTTTATACTAGATAATTTAGTTATATTTTTTGCTATATCCTTAGTGTAAGGTATACATTCTCTCATTGGAACTAAAGCTGCTCTTTCTATATTATAAATTTCTTTCTTAAAAATTCCTATACTTTCCATATCTATTTTTTTTATATCTTCACTATTTTTTTCTTTACTTGTATATTTATTATTTTCTTTTGTATTATCTTCTTGTTTTTCTGATTTATTATTCACTGAAACATTACTATCAGAATTATTCTTTTCTTTTATATCATTACTTCCTTCTTCATTACTTTCTTTATTTTGTATATTTCTATCTTGTTTGTTGTTTAAATTTTTATTATTTGATATTTCTTCATTCTTTTTATTATCCTGTTTTAAATCAGTACTTTCTTTTTCCTTAAAATTTGATACATACTTTTCATCATATGTCTCATCAGAAATATAATTGTGATAATACATAGACTCTTTTATTTTATTAAGTCCACTCATATAAATATTACTTATCATTATTGTTGTAGCTAATACCACATAAATACTACTGTAGATACAAGACCTCTTAAAATTCTTGTAATTTCTGAATATCACTACTAAAGGAATAAGATATAAAAATATAAAAACTAATATCCACCTCATAAGTCGTGTCTCCTTTCTCAAAACCGAAATCCCTCAAATATTTATTTTTAATCATGTATCTTATAGTATTTACCAATTTATGTTTTTTAATCGTGAACTTTTATTAAATTAAATTCTGTATAGTCACAAGATGCTAATGTATATTCTACTCCATTTCGAATCCCCTTCAATCCCATTTTAAAAGATTCTTTACCATGCAAGTGACCATAAATCACCTTTTCAACATTATATTCTTCAAATAACTTTGTAAATAAAGATTCTTCCAATTTATCATTCGTAGGAGGATAATGAGTAATCACAATTATTTTTGAGTGACCACTTTTACGAGCAGATTCTAATGATAGTCTAAGTCTATGTTCTTCTCTTTTATAAACTTTTTCATCAGTCTCATCAAATTTAACATCATTAGGACATATCCAGCCCCTACCTCCACAAATTGCATAATCTTTATATTCATAAAAATTTGTCTGAATAAAACGCATGTCTTCATATAGCTTATTTAAACTTGTAACGGTTGTCCACCAGTAATCATGATTTCCCTTTATAAGTATTTTCTGACCTGGAAGTTTGCTTATTATATCTAAATCTTTTTTAGCTTCGGATAAATTAATTCCCCAAGATGTATCTCCTAGTACTAAGACCATATCTTCTTCCTCAACAACTTCTTTCCAATTATCTATAATTTTCTTTTCATGACCATCCCAATTACTTCCAAAGATATTCATTGGCTTATTGACTGATGTTGAAAAATGTAAATCACCTATAGCATACAAACTCATAATATCATTCCTTTCTTAATTACACTAAATAGGCTGTCTCTTTTTAGAAATTATTTTCCATTAAGAGGCAGCCCCATTAATATTTAGCAAATTTTCTACAAGTAGTTTTTACTGAACTACTTTATCATCTACCTTAGTATCCTTATATTGCTCTAATAATATATCTATTTCTTGTTTTAATTCCAAAATTTCAGTTATATTTTTATCTGTTTCAGTTCTATCAAGTTTTCTTTGGTACTGCATAGCTTTATGTGTATCACCCAAGTCATATAACTCTTGTATTCTATTTAGAGTATCTCTAATAGCTATAGACTTCATTTGGTACATAGCCTGAGCTTTCATTATGTCCTCTCTTATTTCACTCATTTCTTGGTCTAAAAGAAAGGCAGCATCAGATGCTCTTCTAAGCCTTTCAGCAAGAGTCTCAGGTATGTAATGGTCATATTTATATTTTAATGAATGTTCTATTGTAGCCCAGAAATTCATTGCAAGAGTTCTTATTTGTATTTCACATATAATTTCCTTTGAACCCGCAATGGAGTTTATAGGGTATTTTATTATAACATGATAGCTTCTATAACCACTATCTTTGTAATTTGTAATATAATCTTTTTCTCCTATTATAGTCATATCATTTCTTACTTTTATCAAATCAACTATAGCATATATATCCTCAACAAACTGGCACATTATTCTTATACCAGCAATATCATCAATTTCAGTTTCTATATCTTTTGCATTTATCCTTTTTAACTTAGATATTATGGAAGATATTTTTTTTGTTCTACCTGTGACAAACTCTATGGGAGAATATTCACCTTTTGCTAAATATTCTTTTCTTATATTTTTAAATTTTATTTTCAATTCCTCTACTGCATGTTCATAAGGTGCTAGTATCTCATTCCATTTTTCGTATTCCATATTGCTCACCCTTTATTTGTTTTTTATGACCTTCTTTATTTTATCATAATTTATTTTGTTTTTGTATAGTAAAGCAATTCTCCATTTTCCAATATATACCCTATTTCTTCTAAATCAACTAAGTAACTTATGACAGATACTAACGAAGATTTAAAAAAATGATACTCTTTATAATTATTGCTTAAATTATTGTTATTTATAATGTTTTTTAATAAAATTTCTAAAGATTTCGGTTCTACAAGCAACTCTCTTATTTGATATAAATATTTTTTTAAAGCATTCAAATGTTTTTCTATTAATTTATAAGAATCTTCTTTCGATATAACTTGCTTGCCATGCCCTAAAACTAAGTACTCAAAATCTATATTTTTTAATTTTTCTAATGAATTTATTTGTTCTTGTATATCATATAGAAACAAGAAATCGTATTTTGATAAAATTTCATCTCCTATCAATAAATCGCCAACAAAAATCACATTATCCTTCGTCAAAACAGCTATACTACCAGGTGTATGACCCTGAAATTCAATTATATCAAATATTTCATTGTTTAATTCAATTTTTCCAGCTTCTATAGATTTATCTATTTTTATATCATCCAACATTTTATTTTTTAAGATATTATCCATAAATACATTGCTCTTTCCCCCAACAATATACTTTGAAAACAATTCTGGATTTTCTATATATAATTTATCGTATTCAGATGACATTATACACACATCTTTATAATATTCTTTAAATTGATTACAAGCTCCATAGTGGTCATCATGACCATGAGTATTTATAATATATCTAACCTGTATATTATTTTCATCTAATACTTTATTTACTCTCCTAGGTCTTGAACCACATAACCCTGGGTCTATCATAAGTGCTGTGTTATCTTCAAATACATATATTCCTGTATTCGTGCCACCTTTTATAAAAAAGGTATTTCCTTTTACTTTTGTAAGATTCACCTTCTTCACCTCATTTTGACAATATTTATGATACAATTTATTACTTACTAATATAAAACTATACAAGAACAATCCTTTTTATTCTATCTATAGTTCTTTTTCTTATTTTGTATTCTTTAGATATCCTTATTTTCACATTATATGCTAAATTTCTATAAAGTAATGACTCTATAAAATATTCAACTATACCTCTATCCCTAAAGTCTATATCTATATTTCCACTTGAATAAATATTTGAGTCTAATATCATAAGCTCATCAAAAAAGCTTAATCTCTTAGATTTACTTAAATAATCTTTATTTGGAATAAATCTATCACAATAATCTATCCTGTAATTTACTACTTCATCATTTATTTCAAATCCATATTGCTTTTTCATTAACTCTCTATAGTTATTATTTTTCTCAATAACATTATCTAAATTTTTATTATAATCCTCTTTTTTCCAATGTCCAAACATCCTACAATTTAATGGTCTAACTTCATATATTAAACATCTATTATTAGTATCTTTAAATGGACATGGGTTCTTTCTTGTATACTCCTCAAAATAATAATCTAATATTTTACTTATACAGCTTTTTTTTAAATCAACTCTATCTTCAAGATAACAAAATATATTCAAAAACTCAATTAAATTTATACCTACTGACTCCATACAACAATTTCCACATCCAGAACAATTTCCTACTGGCAAGGACTTATATACATCATTTAGTTTGTCAAAGAGCTTATTTTTAATGGAATAATCTATACAATTTAAAATATCTTTATTTTTTATACTAGTCATTATTATTACTCCTTGTTATAATTATTAAGTTAATACAAACAATTATTATAACATATTTTTTAAATTTAATCGCATATGGAGGTATTTTATGAATAGATATACAAAAATAATTAATATGATGGGAAGTTATTACACAAAAGACTTTGAAAAAGAAAAAAAGAATGTAATAAAAGTTAGAGAAGTTAAAGAAGATACAGTTAGAAAATTTTTCTTACAAGGTGACTGTGAAGTTCTTGTAGTATTTGAAGACACTGGGAAAGAAATACTTATTGATGACTTTTCTCCTGAAGAAGATATCAAAAAATATTTAGGAGCAAAATTTATAAATAAAAAAAGATAGTTATCAAAAATAATTCTAAAATTAAAATTTAATAAATGTACAGTTATAATTCTATATAATTATAGTTAAAAGTTATCTTTTATTGCTTTTTTAGACTTTAAGATAGCTTTTTTTCTATTTTTTGTAAAATAATTCCATAATTCACATTAATAATTCACAAAATGATATAATATAACAAATAGATAAATTTTAAATTTCTAAATACATAATTAATATTTTGAGAGGTGATTTTATGCAAATTTATTTTAGAGTTAAGGCTGTTGGCAAACGCAAACCTATGCTAGAACTTACCCCTTTTGATGTATCTGACAACATCAATTGCCTAAAAGAAGCTATCTCTGAAATTGTATCTAAAAATGTTCTTGAATATAATGAGAAAATCCCAGAAAAATCAATAATAAACTTCTTAACTAATGAAGAAATTGAATCTCAAGCTGATATTGGAAAAGTTGGATTTGGCTCTATTTACAATGAGAATAAACAATCTGTAGAAAAGGCAATAGAAGTAGCGTTACAGGCATTTGAAGATGGAATCTACAAAGTGCTTATAAATGAAGATGTTATTGAAAAACTCGATTCCTCTATAAATCTGAAAAGTGGAGATATATTTACTTTTATAAGACTTACCTTGCTTGCTGGAAGAATGTTTTAAAATAAATAATTTGGAGGTACATAAATGTTAGAACGTACTAGAGTAGAAAAAAATCCTAAAATAATTGAAAATTTTAAAAATAATTTTACTAAATCTTCTTCAAAACAGTACTACGACTTAGCAAAGTCTCTTTGGGATTGCATAGAAAATAGTTCATACTATTATAGAGAACCTGAAGACAAATTCTTAAATATGATAAAGAAATACTACAATTGCCACTACTACGAAATTAAAAATATGGACGAGCTCCTTTCTGGACCTTTAAAAAATGCATTAGAATTAATATTTACTTCTGAACAAGTAGAAGAACTTTGCCAATTAATTAAAAGAAAGATGGATTATACATATTCAGGAGGATATTATCGTAAAGGTTATCGCTCAAATAAACTTGTGGATTATTTTAGAGGTATTATAAGGTTTATTTCAAACTATGTTGATTTAATTTATTATGATTTTTCAGTTATAGATTATCTTACTCTTCCAAATAAGGTCTTGTACTATGACTCTATAATGAGTGATAAAATAGCACTAGAAATAGACAAAGGAAATCAAAAAGTAATAAGTGCTTTAGAAGAAGTAATATTTGGAGAAAATCAAACTGCTCTACTTACAAGACAAATGATAATTGGTATCATGAAGAGTCATAGTGATAAATGCTATGAAATGCTTTCTAAACTCCTTTTGGCAGCCAAACAACAAGAAGGACTTAGACAGCAAATTGTAGAGAGTTTAGATGAGGGTACAATTTCTGCATCAATATACATGTTAAAAACTATTTTGGACAACAATTTAGAGCGATTTAGTTCTGTTATAAGAGCCTTGGATACATGGACAGGACTTGGTTTTTCAGACCAAAAACCTGGAATAATACGTAAATGTTTAGAACTTTCATATAAATCATTGACTGATGAAAAGTTCCGTATAGAATCAATTAATAGCAATGATAATCTTGAAATTTATTTTGCCTTGTGGGCTACTGCAACTTACAACATATATGACTCTTACTCTCTTATTGAAAACTTACTTTCTTGTCAGGAAAAATATAAAAAACTTGTAGCTCTTTACTTTTTATCGCATACAGAAAGTACATATTTTAAACATTCTATAGCATCTAAAAACATTAAGGGTGATGATTTAGAGATACTAGCATGGGTAATTACAAATTTCTATGTAGAAGGTTCTGTTGGCTACTACTATAGTTGGCAAAACAGAGAAACTAATTTTGACTTGTCAAACACTCCTATTGACAAAGACTTTGATGCTAGAAAAGAACAATTTGAAAGTTTAAAACATACTTTAGAAATTTTAAATTCAAAGACAAAATCATTTTCAGGAAGTGTATTTCCATGGACTTGGATTGAAATTTCTTCTCATGAAATACTTAAATGTATGATGACTTTAACAGCATACGATATGAATGCTCAATTTATAGATGTGCTTATGGAAAATTGTCATCTTATGAGTTCAGATTTAAGAGCTTCACTTATAGTCAATTTTGTAAATGAACCAAAGACAGATAGACAACGTGAATTTTTATTGGAATGTTTAAGTGATAAGAGTGTTTCCAATAGAGAAACGGTATTGAGTCTACTTAGAAAGCTTGAGCTAACAGATGTAGAATTAGATAAGATAACCAATCTATTGTCTTTAAAGACAAGCTCTATTAGACAAACAGTAATAAAAATTTTACTTGAACAAGATGATTCAAACTTGGAAAATATTGCTTCTTCACTGATAAAATCTTCAAATTCTCAAAAATGCCTTGGAGGTCTTGAAATTGTAAACTTATTAAAAGACAATACTGCTAGACAAGAACTATATAATAAGCTTGTTTTACTTATAGAAGATATTGATAAATCTAAAAAGAATACATCTCAAGTTCAAATACTAATTGATAATTTGTTAGGTAAAGCAAAAAATGATTACTGCAAAGAAAATGGTTTTGGAATATATAACCATGAAAACAAAGTTCAAATTCCAGAACAATTTGATTTTAAAGATGATTCTAATAGCTCATCAAAGCTTAATAAAATTATTTCAAATATAAGTTTATCTACTCGTGAGGATTCTGTTTCTGTAGCAACAAAAAAAGAAGCAAAAAAAATTCTCGATACGGATATAAATAAAATAATAAAAGTTTATGAAAAATTTGATGAGCTTATTACTGAAAATGCAGATTATGAATATGAAGTTGAAAGATGGTCAGGTAATGTAGACAAAGTACTTTTAGGTTATTCTACTTATAACTTGACTCCTATTAAATATAAAGTTTCTAATGATACTCTTGATAATTATCCATTAGCAGAACTTTGGAGAGAAACTAGTAAAAAACTTGACTTAGATTACAAATTAATACTTGATATCTTATTTTATAGTATAAGTACATGTGGATATAATGAAACAGAAAAAAGTTGGTTTTCATCTATATATTCAAATGTCCTTGACTCTAAAAAACAAAATAAAATATATACAAAACTTGAAAAACTTAAATTTAATGGACTTACAAGAAAACTTTTAAGAGTTTTACTAAATGAGTTTGACCATAAAGAAATATTTAACTATTGTTTAGAAATATACTATAAACTTAGAAACTTATTGACTATAGAACAATGTAAAAAACAAAGAGTTGAATTTACTAAAAACTATTACAGACAAAATGAATACTGCCCTGCTTTAAATGCCCCTATTTTAAACTACTGGCTTGATAAAGCACATTCGTTTATTTATGATGATATTTCTTTTACTAAGTTTTTCTACACTACGTTTTCAAATTATCAGTTGCTAGAATATAAGTTTCCTTTCTATACTAGCATAAATGTGTTTGCTCGTGCACATGAATTAGGATTAATGACTGAAGAGCAAGTTAATAGAGAAATGATAAGTGGATACAACGCATCAAATATAATAAGAACATTGACAAATCCTAGATGGGCTGGCGACACATTAGAAAAGTACCCTTGGCTTAAAGATAATTTAAAAACTGTTACAAACCGAATTATAGAAATTGAATCACGTAGAGGTGATATGCCAACAGAAGTGTCTCATCTAGCTAATAATATACAATACTTTGAAGGTATAAATTATTTTGTAAATATTTTGGTCGCTCTTGGTAAAGAAACTTTCCAGAGAGGATATTCATATGGTAGCAATTATTCAAAAAAAGATGTTTTAAGTTCTCTACTTAAAAATTGCTATCCTACTAAAGAAGATGATTCAAAAAAATTAAAAAGTTTACTTAAAAATACCGACATTACTGAGTTAAGATTGATAGAATCTGCTATGTATGCCCCTCAATGGGTAAACATAATTGAAAAATATTTAAACTGGAAGGGTCTGAAAAGTACAATTTGGTACTTCCATGCACATATAAATGAAGGCTTCTCTGCACAAAAAGAATCAGAGGTTGCTCTATTCTCCCCTATTTCACCACGTAGTTTCATTGATGGTGCATTTGATGTAGATTGGTTTTTAGATTCATATAAAACTATTGGGGAAGAAAGATTCAATATACTTTACAAGTCAGCTAAATATATAACTAGTGGTGGTAACTCTCATAGACGTGCACAACTCTATGCTGATGCTACACTTGGTAAGCTTGATAAAGACATGTTGATGAAAGAAATTGAAACAAATAGAAATCAAGATAAATTGAGAAGTTTCTCTTTACTTCCTATGAAAAAAGGAGACCTAAAAGAAGCAACTTTCCGTTATGAATTTATTCAAAAGTTTGCTAAAGAAAGCAAGCAATTTGGTGCACAACGTCGTGAAAGTGAATCAAAAGCTTGTACTATAGCGCTAGAAAATCTAGCTAGAAGTGCTGGATTTGGAGATGTAAATCGTATGATGTGGGCTCTTGAGACTGAAAAACTAAATGAAGTTGCTCATCTATTTAAACCAAAAGATATTGATGGTACTTCAATTTGGATAGATGTTGATGAAAACGGAAAAGCATCTACTAAAGTTCAAAAAGGCAACAAGTCTTTAAAGAGTATACCAAAAGCTATTGCTAAACATCCATATGTACTTGAACTTAAATCTGTCCAAAAAGATTTAAAGAGTCAGTATTCTCGTGCAAAACAGAGTTTAGAACAAGCTATGAAAAATGAAATAGTATTTACAGTTAAAGAAATTGCCAATATCTATAAAAATCCAGTTATCTGCCCTTTGATTAAAAATCTAGTATGGGTATGTGATGATAATATTGGATATGTTTATAATGATAAGTCTAAGTTCTTTATTTGCAATATAGAAGGTGAAACTTATAAGTTGACGGCAAAAAATAAATTAAAACTTGCACATCCAGTTCATTTGTTTGAATCTGGTAAGTGGAGTGAGTTCCAACATGATTTATTTAGTAAGCAAATTGTTCAACCATTTAAGCAAGTATTCCGTGAGTATTATAGAATAAACAGTGATGAATTATCTGAAAAAACTATATCTCGCAGATATGCTGGTCACCAAATTCAGCCAAAGAAAACTGTAGCACTTCTTAGAAATCAGCTTTGGACTGTCGATTATGAAGAGGGATTACAGAAAGTATTTTATAAAGAAAATATAGTGGCAAAGATGTTTGCACTTGCAGATTGGTTTTCACCAGCAGATATAGAGCCTCCTACTATTGAAACAGTAGAATTTTTTGATAGAAAAACTTATAAAAGTTTAGAATTAGCTTCTATACCTCCAATTCTATTCTCAGAAGTTATGCGTGATATAGACCTTGTTGTAAGTGTCGCTCATGCTGGTGGTGTTGACCCTGAAACTAGCCATTCTACTGTAGAGATGCGTATAGCAATTGCTAAAGAACTTTTATTATTATTAAAAATTAACAATGTCAATTTTGAAGGCTCTCATGCTCTTATAGCAGGTAATTTAGGTGAGTATTCTGTGCATATGGGTTCTGGTATTGTACATAAAAAAGGGATGGGTGCTTTGAATATACTTCCTATACATTCTCAAAGTAGAGGTAAGATATTCCTTCCATTCGCTGATGAAGACCCTAAAACTGCTGAGATTATGTCTAAGATACTATTACTTGCTGAAGATAGTAAGATTAAAGACCCTAGTATCTTAAGTAATTTATAAGTATAAAAACTATCTCTAAAATATATTGGACTTTCTTAAAAAAATTAGAAAGTCCAATATATACTATACTGTAATTTATATAGATTAAATCATAATTACAAATAATTTTTATATAAACTTCTCTTATACATTATCTTTACGGTACTTATTATATCACACAAAAAGTATTTTTCTTCTATCTTCACTAGAATCTTTTAACCCTATAAAATCTATATAAAAAATCTTTTTCTAGAGATTTGTTTAATATGGCATTTTCTTGAAAATTTATAAACCTTATCTCTAATGAAGATTTATTTATAGGTATAACCTTATGTATAAATCTTAGATTTACTATGTATTGTCTATGGGTCATAAAGAAATTAGGAGGTAGGCGTTTTTTTAAATCATCAAAGTTCTCATAAAACTTTATTATATCTTCATCTTTAGTGTGTAGATTAATTGCTCTTGAATTTTTCTCAAACATAACTATATCATCAAAATTAATCATATGTATCTGCTTCCTTATTTTATATACAAAAAGGGTGTCTTCTATAAAATTATTATTAGCAATCTTATGGGAGTTAATATGGTCTATTGCTATGTTAATTGAATCAAGTATTTTTTCTTTTTTAAATGGTTTAACTACAAAATCTATAGGATGCACTTTAAAGCTTTCAAGACTATAATCAGCGAAACCCGTCACAAATACTATATGTATATCCTTATCTATAGAAAGAATTTCTTCAGCAGAATCAATCCCATTTTTATATGGCATATCAATGTCAATAATCAATAAATCTATTTTCTCATTTTTTATAAATTCAATTGCCTCTATACCATCCTTAACTTTTTTAACATAATCTACATATCCAGACTCTTTAGCTATATTTGCTATATCATCTCTTACAATCTTATCATCATCACAAATCAAAACTTTTATCATAGACTTTTCTCCTCCTAACTAATAATATTTTGGGATTAAGATTACAAATTCAGTTAAAAAATCATCACTATTTACAAGTATACTATAATCATACTTATCTAATATATTTTTAACTAAATGTAGCCCATATCCCCTATCTTGTCCTTCTTTAGTACTAAATCCATTCCAAAATATACTTTCAACATTATGTATTTTAGGACCATTATTTTTTATAGCTATAATATACTGAAATTCATCTTCATATGCATGTAATCTTATATACTTCTTTTCTTTTTTTATAGTAGACAAAGACTCTATTGCATTATCTATTATGTTTAATAGTACTGAACTCATATCATTAGGTTCAATCTCTAAATTATCCATAAAATCTTGAATGTAGACATCAAAAGATATATCCTTTTCAAGACATTCCTCGTATTTTAATGAAGCTATAGCATCTAAATAAGATACTTTTCCATACCTTGAATTTTTTGATTTAAAGCTATTTGATATATTCATTATATATTCTTTGGCATCTTCATCTAGCCCAGTATTTAATAGAGAATACACTACTTGCAAATGTTTCAAATAGTCATGTTTTTGACTTCTTAATTTGATAATTATATTATCCTTATGATTTATTTTACTATCTAGTTTTTGTAATTTATATTCCTGTTCATTATTATTATTTATCAATCTTATAACTTTAAAGCCTGTATAAAAACTTAAAATAATTAAAACCAAAAAAAGTATAATATTTAATACTCCTTCAAGTAAAAAACTATATCCTAACCTTAATTGTATATATTTAGTGCCCTCCATAAATAAAATCAATGCAAAACACGATATAAAAAATGTTAATATGCCTCTTTTTAATATGTCTAATTCTTTGTAAAATTTATACTTATTCATTATAAGATTGCTAAATATAAACAAAGTTAGTATTACTATAGGAAATACAAAATTGTTATCCATGATTCCCCTCCCCTCTACAATTTATATAGGGATTATATCATTTTAAAAAAATTATGTAAAAAGTTAAAATTTACATATATATTAATTAAACTTGTAAAAATACAGATGAATTTGTACAATTAACTACTTAAAACTTGAAAATACTTACTTTGCTATATATTTTAGATAAATATATAATTGATTTAGTTAAGAAAGGAAGTGGTAAATATGAAAGATAATTTGAAAATAGTACTAAGGTATATAAAAAGTTATAAAGCTAGGTCTTTAGCAATTGTTGTGAGTATAATTCTTGCTACATCACTCGTTGTTGGTATTGGTACCCTCTCAAGAAGTGCTCAGCAAGCAGATGTAGATAGATTGAAAAGAGAGCTTGGAACTGACCATGTATACTTTAAAAATATAAAGAAAAATCAATTAAAGTCCATAAAATCTAGCAAAGATATTAAAAATCTGGGTATAACATCTTACTATGCATCTACAGATGTTAATGAAAAATTACCTATAAACATACTAT
This sequence comes from Clostridioides difficile ATCC 9689 = DSM 1296, assembly GCF_001077535.1. GTDB lineage: Bacteria > Bacillota > Clostridia > Peptostreptococcales > Peptostreptococcaceae > Clostridioides > Clostridioides difficile. The sequence continues at coordinate 484,431 of NZ_CP011968.1, read as the reverse complement.
ATGCAAATAAAAATTATTTGACTAGTCATTCTAAACTTATAAAAGGTCGATTTCCAAAAGCTAGCAATGAGGTGGTAGTCGAGAAATGGATTTTAAATAGTATGGGCTTAAAACCAGAGATAAATCAAAACCTTACTTTTAAATTATATCAAAAAGAAAATCCAGAAACTTTTAAAGTTGTTGGAATCCTTGAAGATAGATTTATAGAGAAAAAAAGGGGACAATGTGAAATTTTTTCTAATCTCAATGAATCAGAACTGAATAATTTTACAACTTATATTGAATTTAATGAAGGCAGTGATATAAATACAAACATAGACAATATAATAAAAAATGCTATGTTAGATGAGAAAAGTATAGGAAGAAACTCAATGCTTATAGAATCTACTATGAAAAACGGTACTTTAGATAATTCAAGTAAATACATTGCAATTGCTATGAGTCTATTTGCTGGTATTGTAATATATAGTATCTATGTTATATCAATATACCAAAGAGTACAGGAATATGGCATCTTAAGAGCTATTGGTTCCACCAACTTTAGGATTTTCAAACTTATGCTTTATGAACTTTTCATACTTGCTCTAATAGCAATGCCTATAGGTATATGTATAGGTATGGGAGGTGCACAAATATTTAATAGGTCTGTAGGAAATATTCAATTTGAAGGAAATATAAATGTTACACCTTTTGTTATTCCAGATAAAATAATTCTCTTATCAATTGCATGTACAATACTAATAATGCTAATTATAAGTTTCTTTACATACTTAAAAATAAGAAGAATTTCTCCTATTGATGCTATCAGAAAAACTTTTGGATCTGATAAAAATGTAACCAAAGTTAATTATTTAATATCAAAATTAACTTTAAATATGTCAGTAACAAAATCTATATCTGCGAAAAATATCTTTAGAAATAAAAAGGGGTTCATGATAATTGTATTATCTATGAGTATAGGAGGTATAATCGTCATAAAAGACAATTATAAATATTCTTTTTTAGATGTGCAAAACAAATCCGTACAAGAACAAACATATATGAATGCAGATTTTATTCTATCAAATGTTTATCTCAATGAAACTGGTAACAATACTTCTTTTAAAGATATAAAAGGGTTTAGTGATAGTCAGATAGATAAAATAAAAAATATAGATGGAATTGACAAAGTCAAAACTGCTAGTATCTTAAACACAAGAATAGAGGTAAATAAAATAAATAGATTAGATTACTACGAAGCTATAAATTCAACTCCTTATTATAAGCTAAATCCTCTGTTCATAAAAAATAAGACTACTGGCAAATATACACTAAAGCAAAAGCTAAAAGGTTATAATGATGAGATGATAAAGTCATTAGAAAAATACTTAGTAAGTGGAAATATAAACTTGAAAAAAATGAAAAAAGAAAATTTAGCTATTGTATATGTACCAGAAATTTCTAAAACACAGAAATACACAAAGACTTTTACTCCTGGTGAAGGGACACCAGCTGTAGATATAAAAGTAGGTGATACTATAAAAGTCAAATATCCAAATGGTGGGATGGATACAGGGCTTTATGAAAGTCTAAAAGATAATTATGAATACTTAGAATATGAATTTAAAGTTGGAGCTATTATAAGTTATCCTTTTGCAGATAATGGTATGTACTCTGGAGATGATAGTGTAGATGTAATAACGAGTAGCGAATACCTAAAAAAATTAACTGGTGTAGATAAGTATAACTTAGTTTATGCAGACCTTAATGAAAATGCAAACAAGAAAAAAATAAATAACCTTTTAGGTAAAATTGGAAGTGAAGTTCCTGGAACTACAACAGTAGATATGATGGTGGAAAAAGAAAATTCTGATAAGATGACATCTAGAACTATGATTTATAGTTATGGCATAGTAGCAATAATGTTCATAATCAGTGTACTTAACATAATAAACAACATAAGTTATAACTTAACTTCAAGAACTAGTGAATTTGGAATGTTAAGAGCTATTGGTATCTCTGAGAGAGGATTTAAAAATATGATACTTTATGAAGGAATATTATATGGTGTACTCTCAAGTATAATTACTATCGTGTCAGGACTTATAATACAATTTAAAATGTATTATATGCAGGGCTTTGTATCATATGGATTGGGATTTTCAATAGATTACAAAATATATATACTAGTTGTTGTAGCAAATATAATTGTAGGTATTCTAGCTACATATATTCCATCAAGAAAGATAAATAAAATTAGTATAGTTGAAGCTATAAACATTACAGAATAGGAGGAATAATTATGCCTATATTGGAAACTATTAACTTAGGTAAGATTTATGGAAAAAAGGAAACATCTGTACATGCACTAAAGAATGCAAATTTAAAAATAAATAAAGGTGAATTTGTTGCAATAATTGGGCCAAGTGGAAGTGGGAAAAGTACATTTCTACATTTAGTAGGTGGTCTTGAGAGACCAAGTAATGGTACTATAAAAGTTGCTGGTAAAGATATATGTTGCCTTTCAGATAAAGAACTAGCAAGATATAGAAGACAAAAAGTAGGATTTGTCTTTCAACAGTATAACTTAATTCCTGTATTAAATGTAAAGGAAAATATAGAATTACCACTAAAGTTAGACAATAAAAAAATAGATAAAGAATATATTGAAGACCTTATAAATTTATTGGGGCTTAAGGAAAGGAAAAATCATCTTCCCAACCAATTATCTGGTGGTCAACAGCAAAGAGTTGCTATTGCACGTGCTTTATCTGCAAAACCAAGTATAATCCTAGCAGATGAACCAACAGGAAATTTAGACAGTAAAACTACAGAAGAAGTCATGGATTTACTAAAAAGTTCTATAAAAAAATATAACCAAACCCTTATAATAATAACACATAATGAAAATATTGCTAGAAAAGCAGATAGAATTATATCTATAATAGATGGAGAGCTTAAATTAACACTCTAAAACTATTTATAGAAAAGAGGATTTAAATGTTATTGATTTTAGGTAATTTAAATTTAAACTTGGATTTTGACTACAGAATAATAAGAGAAGAAAATGATGATGTAGATATATTTATAGATATTAATTATCGTAGCTTAGATATAGATACTGATGGTTCTAACTTATTTAATTCTAGAATACAATTTCCATTTGTAAGAGCATTGATTCTAAGGCTAAATAAGAACAATCAATGTATGACAATTCATTTGTTAAGAGATATAGATTTATTCTCTGCTTTTGCCAACTTTGAAGTGGATTATACTGACTCTATAGTAAATATAAAAAATCAAAATGAGAAAGTAATTTTAAATAAATCTATCAAAAAATAGTAAGGGGGCCTTAATAGGCCCCAATTTTTTTCTTTTCTAAACTTATTATATCATGATAAATAAATTAGTCAATAGAATTTTCTGAATATTTTTATAATTTTTTCATAAAGTTTTTTATATATTATGCTTTAAAATTATATGTAATAAAAAAATTTTCCGACTAATTTTAAAGTTAATTGATTAAATACACATATTCAAAATTATCTTTAAATTACTGACCTTTTATCATTTCCATTCAGAATTTAAGTTATAATCTATTATTTATAACTATTTATACATATCTCTAATAAAACTCTATTTATATTCAAATCTAATAATTTATATACAAACCCAATAGAACCTATGTTGCACAATAGATATTATTTACCATAATAAACTTTTAGATATATCTCTTTTAATTCACTCATCAATGGGTATCTAGGATTAGCACCTGTACATTGGTCATCAAAAGCTTGTTCAACCATAGCATCCAATCTTTCTAAGAATTTAGATTCTTCTACTCCAGCCTCTTTTATAGTCTTAGGAAGACCTACTTTTGCCTTTAGTTCATCTATTGCTTTTATAAGATTATCTACTTTTTCTTGGTCTGTACTTCCTTTAATACCTGCAAAAGAAGCAAATTCAGCATATCTTTGTATGCAATCAGGATATCTGTATTGTGAGAATGCACCCATTTTATTTGGAGCTTCTGCACAATTGAACTTGATTACTTCATTTATTAATAATGCATTTGCAACACCGTGTTGAACATGGTGGAATGCACCTAATTTATGTGCTAAAGAGTGACATATTCCTAAGAAGGCATTTGCAAAAGACATTCCTGCCATAGTAGATGCCATTGCCATTTTTTCTCTTGCTTCTTTATCATTCTTTCCATTTTTATATGCACGAGGTAAATATTCAAATATTATTTTACCTGCTTGTAGTGCTAGACCGTCAGCTGGTTCAGTTCTTAACATAGATACATATGCTTCTAATGCATGTGTTAAAGCATCAACACCTGATGCTGCTGTTAATCTTGGTGGCATCTCCATCATCATATCAGCATCAATTATAGCCATGTTTGGCATTAATTCATAATCTGCTAATGGGTATTTTACACCTGAATCTTGGTCAGTTATAACTGCAAATGGAGTTACTTCTGAACCAGTTCCTGCTGAAGTTGGGATAGCAGCAAAATACGCTTTTTCACCCATCTTAGGGAATACATATACTCTTTTTCTTATATCCATAAATCTCATAGCTAAGTCTTGGAAATCTACTTCTGGATGCTCATACATTACCCACATTATCTTACCAGCATCCATTGCACTTCCTCCACCTACAGCTATTATTAAATCTGGTTGGAAATCAGCCATAGCTTTAGCTCCTTCTCTTGCACAAGCTAATGTTGGGTCTGGAGCTACATCAAAGAATGTAGTATGCTTAATTCCCATCTCATCTAATAAATCAGTTAATTTCTTAGTATATCCATTATTATATAGGAAAGAATCTGTTACTATAAATGCTTTCTTTTTATCCATAACATCCTTAAATTCTCTTGCTGCTACACCTAAACATCCTTTTTTGAAATAAACCTTTTCTGGTGCTCTGAACCAAAGCATATTCTCTCTCCTTTCAGCTACTGTCTTGATATTAAGCAAATGTTTTACTCCAACGTTTTCAGATACTGAGTTTCCACCCCAAGAACCACAACCAAGAGTAAGAGACGGTGCCAATTTAAAGTTATATAAATCACCTATACCACCTTGTGATGATGGAGTATTAACTAATACTCTACAAGTCTTCATAGCATTTACAAACTTTTCTACTCTCTCTGGATGATTTATAGAGTCTGCATATAATGAAGATGTATGACCATAGCCTCCATCTGCAACTAATTTTTCTGCTTTAGCAACTGCATCTTCAAAACTTTTAGACTTGTACATTGCAAGTACAGGAGAAAGTTTTTCATGTGCAAAAGGTTCATTTAATTCAACAGATTCTACTTCACCAATTATTATTCTAGCTGTTTTTGGAACTTCTACATCCGCCATTTTGGCTATTACATGTGCTGGTTGTCCAACTATTCTGGCATTTAATGAACCATCAATTATTACTACTTTTCCTACTTTTTCAGTTTCTTCTTTATTTAGGAAATGTGCTCCACGATATTTAAATTCTTTTTTAACTTCTTCATATATTTTTTCTGGTACTATTACAGCTTGCTCGGAAGCACATATCATACCATTATCGAATGATTTTGATACTAAGATTGAACTTACAGCCATTTTTATATCTGCACTCTCATCTATTATTGCAGGTACATTTCCAGGCCCAACTCCGACAGCTGGTTTACCTGAAGAGTATGCAGATTTAACCATTCCAGGTCCACCAGTAGCTAATATAAGGTCTGCCTCTGCCATGACAACATTAGTTAATTCAATCGAAGGAACATCTACCCAACCTATAAGTCCTTTTGGTGCTCCTGCCTTAACTGCTGCATCATGTACAACTCTAGCTGCTTCTATAGTACAGTTTTTAGCTCTTGGATGAGGAGAGAAAATTATACCATTTCTAGTTTTTAGTGCTATTAGGGATTTGAATATTGCAGTTGATGTAGGATTAGTTGTTGGTATAACTGCTGATAAAACACCTACTGGCTCAGCAATTCTTGTAAAACCAAATGCTTCATCTTTTTCTATGACACCACAAGTTTTAGTATCTTTATAAGCATTATAGATATATTCTGAGGCAAAATGGTTTTTTATAACCTTATCTTCAACAATACCCATACCAGTCTCTTCCACTGCCATTTTTGCTAGAGGTATTCTTTGTTGATTAGCTGCAGTTGAAGCAGCTAAGAAAATCTTATCTACCTGTTCTTGCGTAAATGTTGCAAATTCTTTTTGTGCCAATCTAATTTCTTCTAATCTCATTCTTAATGTTTCAACACTGTTGACAATTTCAGGACTACATACTTCAACATTTGATTTTTCTACTACCTTTTCTTTTTTCTCCATACTAAAAACCTCCCTAAAATAATTATGCATCTCTAATTTTTATAAATCTTAAATGCATCATCTATATTTTTAACTTATACTTAAAATAATTTTATAGATTTCATCTCTATATCTTAGATTTTATTTATTTTACTCTCTTAGGTCAAGAAGTTTTTTTCTGAATATTTTGTCAATTTATTTTTTAACAAATATATTATTTTTTTTACTTTTACTAAAATTTTTTATCTAAATGAGATATATTTCATTTGAATAATTTACTTCGACTAAATAAAATACTAAAATGATAATTTATATCTTTCATTTTTTTTACTTATTAAATTTTATATGTTATTTGCATGTTATTTGTATAAGTAGTAAATAAAATTTTTGTCGTATTTTTATAAAATAACACTTATTTTTGACTTGTATGCAATTTTTCTTTTTATAACAACTGTATAGTTTTAAAAAATATATAAACTAAAATTATTCTAATCTCTATAAGTTATTTTTAAGTCAATATGTAATAATTATGCTTTTCATATAGATAAATAATTTTTATATTAAGACCGTTAATTTTTTAATGATAATATATATACAAAATTTTTTACAGTATAAAATATTTATAAATTTTTAGTTTATTGACGTATTAATTAATTTTTTCCCAGGTAGATTTAATCAATTTATTTTGAATAAAAGTAAATTTAATTCGATATTTGATTGGGTAAAAGTATATATAATAATAATTTTTATATTAAATTTGTAGTATTTATGTAAGAAATAAATTTTATATAATATTTTTTCACTAAATTTTTTTCTTTTTACAACAAATACTCACTACCTTTTGATATAATATTTTTATCAATTATTATTATATTCAAGTTTTGAAAGGAGTATTAAAATGAGTTTATTAGTTTTCGGACATAAAAATCCAGATACAGATTCAATATGTTCTGCAATTTCATTAGCACATTTAAAGAACAAACTAGGAATAAAAGCAACAGCTTATGCTTTAGGAGATATCAGAAAAGAAGCTAAATATGCCTTGGATTACTTTAAGGTAGATGCACCTGAAATTTTAGATAATGTTAGAATACAAGTTAGAGATTTAAATTATGATAAAGTAGTACCTTTAACACCAACTTCATCTATATTAGAGGCCTATAACCTTATGGATGAAAAAAATGTTAAAACACTACCTGTAACTTATGATGATGGAACTTTTGCTGGTATCATTACTATGAAAGAAATAGCTAAAAATCTACTTCATCAACACTTTACAACTATACACACATCACTATCAAACATTTGTAAAAACCTTAATGGTACTATTCTTGTGGACTGTGGTGAAGATATAAAAGGTAGAGTAGTCACTTTATCATTTGGAATGGAGACTCTAATAGAGACTTTAAAAGAAGGAGACATAGCTATTGTTGGAGATAGATATGATAGTATTGAATATGCTATTGATACAAAAGTTAAACTTTTAATACTTACTAATCATACAGAGATTTCAAAAGATTTGCTAGCTCTTGCTAAGATAAATGGAGTGTCTGTTGTTTCTGTTGAAAGTGACAATTATAAAACTTCTAATGTAATAAATCAATGTAGTTTCTTAGACTCTATAGAAGCTACAGAAAATTTAATTACATTCAAAGAAGATGATTATATGGATGAAATAAAAGAGATTATGCTAGAAACAAACTTCAGATCTTATCCAATATTAGATGATGATAATAAGTTTTTAGGTTTAGTTTCAAAAGGTCATCTATTAAACCCATCTAAAAAGAATGTTGTTTTAGTTGACCATAACGAATATGCTCAAAGTGCTGATGGAATTGAACAAGCAAACATAGTTGAAATAATTGACCATCATAAACTTGGTGGTATTTCTACTGATGTTCCTATGTCATTTAGAGTTATGCCTGTTGGATGCAATAGTACTATAATTTATCAAATGTACAAAGAAAATAATGTTGAGATACCTTATGAAATAGCCGGGCTTCTTTTATCTGCTATATTATCAGATACATTATTATTTAAGTCTCCAACAACAACTGATATAGATAAGAAAGCTTGTGAAGAATTAAGTAAAATAGCAAAAGTAGACATGGAAAAATACGCTATGGATATGTTTAAATGCGGTACTTCTTTAGATGAATATACTATAGAAGAAATAGTAAATATGGACTTTAAAGAATTTAATATGAGTGGACATAGAGTTGGTATTGGACAAGTATTTACCTTAGACATAGACTCTATATTTGCTAAAAAAGATGAGTTTTTATCTTATATAAATTCGACTGATTATGATAAATTAATTCTTTCAGTTACAGATATAATCAAAGAAGGTTCTTATTTAATCTATAAAGCAGAAGATAGCTTAATTGCTAACGCATTTGGTGTTGAAGGTGTTCAAGGCACATTTGCACCAGGTGTTGTATCAAGAAAAAAACAATTAGTCCCTAATTTAACTACTGCAATCAAAAATTTTAAATAATATAAAATTTTTAAATAACGAAAACTGTCTCAAATCTATATTTGAGACAGTTTTTTATTATATATATATTGATAATAAAGTTAAATAAAAATCCATAAATTTAAAATTTTTATGAATATATTTTATTATTATTGTTATTTTATTCATTCTAAAATAGGTAAAACTCAATATATAAAAATACTTTTGTCATTTAAATAAAGCCTAAATAGTTTTTAAGATTATTTTAGACACGTTTTAAGTCATAACAGTATCAGCTATTCTAAATATCGTCAAAGTAGCCGCAGTTCCTGCTGATTGCCCATTTCGTATCCCTACTGTTGTAGATGAAAAATTATTTATTGTAAAAGTAGTCCCACCAAATAAAAAACCAGCAAAATATCCAGAAAGTACTCCTCCGCCTCCTGGCTCAGTAGTAAGCCCTGCCAAATCTTTTCCTCCTAAAATTGGGAATAGGATAGCGAAAGAATATTGATTTATACTTGATGAACCTGGTTGTAATGCTACTGAAACTGATATATAATACACACCATTTTCTTGTACTGTAAACGTACCATTTGCATCTACTGTTATACTTGAACTATTTCCTATTATTGTTTGCCAACCTGTTATAGCATCTCCATTATTTAGTGTTTGTGGAGATGGTGCATTTACGAGGAAGTTAGCAACTGGCTGAGAGGAATTGCCTGTTGCTCCTGTTGGACCTGTTGGGCCTGTTACTCCTGTCGCTCCTGTTGGTCCTGTTACTCCCGTTGGCCCTATACTTCCTGTCGCTCCTGTATTTCCTGTTGGGCCTGTTGCTCCCGTTAGTCCTATTTCTCCTGTCACTCCTGTATTTCCTGTCGGACCCGTTGCTCCCGTTGGTCCTATTTCTCCTGTTACTCCTGTATTTCCTGTTGGGCCTGTTGCTCCCGTTGGTCCTATTTCTCCTGTTACTCCTGTATTTCCTGTTGGGCCTGTTGCTCCCGTTGGTCCTATTTCTCCTGTCACTCCTGTTGGGCCTGTTGCTCCCGTTGGTCCTATTTCTCCTGTCGCTCCTGTTGGGCCTGTTGCTCCCGTTGGTCCTATACTTCCTGTCACTCCTGTTGAGCCTGTTGCTCCTGTTGGGCCTATTTCTCCTGTTGGGCCTGTTGCTCCCGTTGGTCCTATACTTCCTGTCACTCCTGTTGGGCCTGTTGCTCCCGTTGGTCCTATTTCTCCTGTTGGCCCTATTTCTCCTGTCACTCCTGTCGCTCCTGTTGGACCTGTTGCTCCTGTTGGTCCTATACTTCCTGTCACTCCTGTCGCTCCTGTTGCTCCCGTTGGTCCTATTTCTCCTGTCACTCCTGTTGGGCCTGTTACTCCCGTTGGTCCTATTTCTCCTGTCACTCCTGTTGGGCCTGTTGCTCCCGTTGGTCCTATACTTCCTGTCACTCCCGTATTTCCTGTCACTCCCGTATTTCCTGTCACTCCCGTATTTCCTGTCGGACCTGTTACTCCTGTTGGTCCTATACTTCCTGTCGCTCCTGTACTTCCGGTTGGGCCTGTTACTCCCGTTGGCCCTATACTTCCTGTTGCTCCTGTATTTCCGGTTGGGCCTGTTGGTCCTATGCTTCCTGTCGCTCCTGTACTTCCGGTTGGGCCTGTTACTCCCGTTGGTCCTGTACTTCCTGTCGCTCCTCTTGGTCCCATTGGACCTGTAATTCTAATTGGAAGACACTCACATTTAGGATAACAATTATCTATAATTCTATCTTCAAATGTTACAAGTATATACGGTTTGTTACAACCTCTACTAGATGTAAATTCAAGAATCTGATAAGGGTAATTTAAAGATAAAGCTAACCCATAATTAGGATATTTATTCATTGCCCATGCTTTTATAGTTCCTGTAATATTTAAACAAATATAGTTGGATGTATCACTTATCCCAACTGGTAAATATCCCCTAATATTTTCCATAGACACTCTATCATTCCATGTTATAGTTCGTAAATTATAATATTCACTTATTCTTTTAATTTCAATATCTACTTTTTCTTTAAAAATATGATTCTTATTTGAATCAATATGAATAAATAACTCTGCTTTTAATATACTTTTGTCTTTTAATATATCTGGTATTCTCACTTTAAAAAAAGTAATCAACTTTTCTTTTACAAAACTATTTGAACATTTACTTCCTATTAAGCAATAATCTAAATTACTAAAGTTTTTATCTGGATATTTTTTAGATATAAAAGTATCATCATTTAAATAAAGTATAATATTTCTCATTTATAATCCCTCCATTTTGGGTCTATATCATACTATGTTTAAAATACATGCTTAGTTACAATATAATTAAAATTTATAGTATTAAATTTTTATATAATAATGCTGATTTCTACAAAAAAAGAACATGTCATTAGAAATTTCTAATAGCATGTTCTTTTTCATTATTATATATTACACTTTAAATTATTCCTTGACTGGCTTAGCTGGTGTAAACTAAACCAGTCTTTCTAAAATATTAAGCACTTTTTTCTTATTATGTTTTTTAGGATTTATTGTCTATATTATTGTAAACCAAAGTTATAAAATTGTAAATAGAATATATTACCATAACAATATCTTTTTATAAGTAAAAATTATAAAAAACCTTATTTTTATTAAATAGAATAAATAAAATAAGTTTAAAAAATACTGAAATAAGTGTTTTCCACATATTTTATATATTTATTTAATACATTATTATTTAAAAATAAATATATAAACAATCATAATAAAATTTTTTTAATAAAACTTTATTTTTTAGTTAAAATCATACAATATATAGATTTCCACAATACAAATAAATTAAAAAGTGAAATGTATTTGTCTAAAAACATAATAACATTTCACTTTATCCTCATTTTTAAGTAATATATATTTTTAATTTTTATTTATAACTAAATCTAGTTTTTATATAAATTTTAGTTTTTTTCTACATCTGAGTAATCTATTCCAAAAGTTTCTACAGTAACAGATTTCATAACTTGTGGAGTTTGTGGCTTATCAGCTGAATCTGTTCTAACTGATGCTATTTCATCAACTGTATCCATACCTTCTATCACTCTACCAAAACCTGCATACTGACCATCTAAGTGTGGTGAGTTTTTATGCATTATGAAAAATTGAGAACCAGCTGAATTAGGTGCCATAGTTCTAGCCATTGATATGACTCCTCTTTCATGTTTTAAATTGTTAGTAAATCCATTACCACTAAATTCACCTTTTATTGAGTGACCTGGACCACCCATTCCTGTACCATTTGGGCATCCTCCTTGTATCATAAATCCTGGTATTACCCTATGAAATATTATTCCATTGTAATATCCTTCATTTACTAATGATACAAAGTTTTTAACTGTATTTGGAGCTATATTTGGATATAACTCAATTTTGATTTCTTTTCCATTTTCCATTTCTATAGTTACTATAGGATTTTTATTTTCCATAATTTATTACCTTCCTTTTCATTAGTTAAATTACATAATTACATTTATTATATTATACTCTAAATTAAAGTCTATCAAGTATATTTTTTCCTATTTCATATCCTTCTTGATAAATAGTTTTACAAAACTCATCATCAAAGTTAAGCGTGTCTTTAGGAGCAAATTGAGTATTAGGTCTAACTACTATTATTTTATCTTCATCATATACTTTTTTAATATCTTCTGGCAACTCATAATTATATTTTGTGGATATTAAAATAATTTTATCCACATTATCCCCAATTAATGGTTCAATTAATGCACTCCTAATTAAACCTCCATCTAATTTGAAACCATCATAAATTCCTTCTTGCACATCTTTCACAAATTGTTCTTTAAATCCAAGAGTTGCGTTTGGATTTGATGGTAACAACCCACTGTATGAAATGCTGATAATGGCTTCATTACGAGGCATTTTTGATACGTCAACAATCTTTTCTGATACTACTTTATTATCAACTTCAACATAATTAACATAAAAGTTCATTTCTTCTATATTACTATCATCTAGTTCCCTTAGGTTGTCTATAGCAGGAGAATTATCCACAGTATTATTTACTATTTTTACATTTCCATTCTGGATATCTTTTATATTTGTCCACATTTTCTCCAAGTTATCAACATTCCCTGTGTACAAATAATATCCATTTATTGCTCCTATTGATGTCCCTGAAATCGAATAAAATTTATTTATTCCTCCATCATACAAGGCTTTAACTACTCCTGCTTGATAAGCCCCTTTTGCTCCTCCACCTTCTAAACATAATCCTAATTTCATAGTCTCATCTCCAAATTGTTTATCTTATATTTATATTTCAAAAAACTTACTAAATGTTTTATATATACTATAGTGGTCCTCAACATTTCCTAATTCTCTTATAGAATGCATTGCTAAAATTGGACTTCCCACATCCACAGATGGTATATCTATATGAGTAGAAGATATTGGACCTATAGTACTTCCTCCTCTTTCATCTGACCTATTAACAAATTCTTGATACTCAACATTAGCTTCTCTACATATATTTTTATAAATAGCTATAGAATATCCATCACTAGTATATGCCTGACTAACATTTATCTTTATAACCGGACCTTTTCCCATTATTGGTTTATTAGTTGGGTCATGCTTTTCTGGAATGTTTGGATGAATAGCATGAGCTAAATCTGATGATATCATAAAAGATGAATAAATAGACTCAAAGAATCCCTCTCTATCCTTACCCATTGATATGCAAATTCTCTCCAATATATTTAACAACATGTTTGAATCTGCACCTTGTTTAGTAGAGCTACCAACTTCTTCATTGTCAAATACAGCCATTACATTTACACCATGTTGACCTTTAGTATTAACAAGAGCATTCAAACTAGCATGTACCATTGCAAGATTATCTTGTCTCCCAATAGATATAAATTCATCATTAGCCCCTATTAAACTTCCTTTTTCAAATTCATATAAAAATAAATCAAAATCTATAATATCGTCCATATTTACATCTAAGTTAGATGCTATTTGCTTTATAAGAAAATTATCTTTTTCTAATGTATCATTTAACATCCCAACTAAAGGTAACATATCTTTTTGCTTATTATATGAATGACCATCATTTATACTTCTATTTAAATGTATTGCTAGATTTGGTATTATACAAATTGGCTTTTTAAAGTCTATAAGCCTTTCATTTGGTTTTAATATACTATCACCTTTTAAAACTACTCTACCAGCTATCCCAAGAGGTCTATCCAACCATGTACTTAATATTGCTCCTCCATAGCATTCTGTATTTAACTTCAAATAAGATTTTTCAGCTTCTATTTCTGCATTTGGTTTAATACTAAATGTAGGAGAATCTGAATGAGAGCCTATTATTCTAAATCCATCTCTTTCTATATCTTCTGAATTTACTACAAAAGCTACTATAGCTGATAAATTCTTAGTAACATAATACTTTCCACCAACTCTTAGATTCCATCTTTGATTCAAAACTAATTCTTCAAATCCATTTTTATCTAAGATTTCCTTAGTACTCTCGACTGCATGAAAAGACGACGGACTATCATATATGAAGTCTATTAAGTTTTTAGCAAAGTTTATACTATCCATTCCTCATTTACCTCCATTATAAAATATTTAGTGTTGTATATTCTTTATTTATTTTTTTAATTCCCTGTTGGTCAAAAGCTATAGTAACATCTGTACCAATTATAGAAACCACTGTCCCAACCCCAAATTTAGGATGATGTACCTTAGAACCAAGTTTTATATCATCTGGATTAGTTTCTTTATTAGAATCTTTTATTGTAGCATTAACTTTATCTGCAACTTTAGATTTGCTTATAGTACTCATATACTTTTTAGTATATTTATCTAACATATTATAACTTGCTTTAGAATAGCTTAGTTCTTTTTTTACTTTGTACAATCTTTCTATACATTCTTCTGGCAGTTCTTCCATAAATCTTGAAGCTATTGCAACATTTGTTTTACCATATAATGTTCTCTTCTCTGTCAATGACATATATAGCTCTTCTTTAGCTCTAGTTATACCAACATAACAAAGTCTTCTCTCTTCTTCTATTTGTGAATCACTCATAGATTTTATAGCTCTTGATATAGGAAATAACCCTTCTTCCATACCTGTTAAAAACACAACAGGGAACTCTAAACCTTTGGATGTATGAATTGTCATAAGCGAAACCCTATCATTGTCTTCTTCATCATTTGATTCAGATGTAAGTGCTATACTTGTTAGGAATGTCTCTAAGTCTTTATTTTCATAAGTATCATCATTACTACTTTCAAACTCCAAAGCTATAGAAATAAATTCTCTCAAATTATCAATTCTGTCTTGAGCTTCTTCACCTTTGCCTGTTAAATCTTTTTCATTTTTATTTCTTATCTCTACAAGCTCGTCCATATATCCTGTAGTATCCAAGACTTTTTCTATAAGTTTGCTAACAGGATAAACTTCTTTTATAGTTCTAAGAGTCCCTATAATATCAACAAATCCACTTATACTTGCCCTTGCCTTAGTAGATATATCTGAATTTGTTTCTATATCAATTAATACTGAGTATATACTTTCCTGTTTTAAGTTAGCTCTATCTTCAATTTTTTCTATAGTTCTAAGCCCTATACCTCTTCTAGGAACATTTATAATCCTTTTTATAGATATATCATCTTGTGGATTTTGAATAACTCTTAAATACGCCAACAAATCCTTTATTTCTTTTCTCTCATAGAATTTTGTACCACCATATATATTGTATGGAATTTGACTTCTATTTAAAGCGTCCTCTACAGGTCTTGCCTGTGCATTTGCTCTATAAAGTACTGCAAAATCCTTATAAGGTCTATTTTCTTTTCTAGCTATTTGTGCAATTGAATCAGCAATGAAATCAGCCTCTTCTATTTCGCTACCAGTTAATTGTATCTTTATAAGTTCTCCTTCTTTTTTTTCACTCCAAAGCTTTTTTCTTTTTCTTTCTATATTATTAGATATGACTTTATTAGCTGCATCTAATATCACTTGTGTAGACCTATAATTTTGTTCTAACTTTACAACATGTACATTGTCATAATCTTTCTCAAATTCAAGTATGTTTCTTATATCTGCACCTCTCCATCCATAAATACTTTGGTCATCATCTCCAACAACACAAATATTTTGATGTTCTCTTGCTAATAATTTTATCAATTCATATTGAGCTTTACTTGTATCTTGGTACTCATCTACCATTATGTATCTAAATCTACTTCTGTAATATGCTAACACTTCATCATTAGCCTTGAAAAGTTCTACAGTTTTAAGTATTAAATCATCAAAGTCAAGTGCACTATTTCTTTTTAAACGGTCTTGATATAGCGCATAAATATCTGCAATCTTAACCATTCTATTATCTGCCATATTGATATCTTTAAACTGCTTTGGAGTATAAAGTTTGTCTTTTGCTCCTGAAATTGCACTTATAACTGCTTTTGGTTCAAACACTTTATCACTTAAATTTAATTCTTTTAGACAGTCTTTAACCAATGTAACTTGGTCTGCTGAATCATAAATTACAAAACTTCTATTGTAACCAATCTTATTTATATCTTTTCTTAGTATACGAACACAGCAAGAATGGAATGTACTTATCCACATATCCTTAGTTTCAGGACCTATATTTTGTTCAACTCTCTCTCTCATTTCATTTGCAGCTTTGTTTGTAAATGTTATAGCCAATATATTTGGTGCTTGTACACCTTTATCTTCTATAAGATATGCTATTCTTGTTGTTAATACCTTAGTTTTACCTGAACCAGCACCAGCCAGTATAAGTACTGGACCTTCAGTCTTTTCTACTGCTTCTCTTTGAGCAGGATTTAATGTATCTAAATTCATATTTCTCCTCCTGTTAACAGCCATAAATATATTTTAATCTAAAATATGAATTACTTCAAATTATAATTATGTATTATATTAATAGATTATTTCCAATATATTACAATTAAATAACATTTTTCCATATAATTTATTTCATTGTTTAATAAAAAAAATAACCTTATGATTTGGGGAATCATAAGGCACCTTTAAGGGGTCTAGGTTAAGGGTTATTATATATAAATCTATTTTTTTAAAATAGGTTTAGGGCTTAATTATTTATTTGTATTAAGTTCTCTTTCCTTCCAATACTTATACAAATCTTCTTCTTTCTTAAATAAGGGTAAATTCATATTTCTATGTACTTTTACTAACCATGGGGATTCTAGACCAGCTTGTATAATATTATTTTCATTTATAAACACATTTTCTGCCTTTCCTTCATCAATCAAAATCCCCTTATCCAATACATATATGTAATCACATATTTCATACATTAAATTCATATCATGACTGGATATTACTATTTTTATATTATTTTTATTTAATCCCTTTATTATATCTACAATAGACCTAGTACTTACTGGGTCTAAACCAGCTGTAGGTTCATCAAGTAATACAATTTCATTTTCCATTGCTATAACTGATGCTATTGCCACTCTTTTTTTCTGTCCATAGCTAAGAAAATGTACTGGCCTGTCTATAAAATCTATTCCATTAACAGCTACTAGAGCTTTGTTTATTCTCTCTTTAATTGTTTTTTCATCCATACCAATGTTTCTCATTGCAAAGGCTATATCATCATATACTTTTGAATAAAAAATTTGTTTTTCTGGGTCTTGGAACACAATACCTACATTTTTTCTAAGGTTGTATAAACTTCTCTTATCATATTTTAACTTTTCTTCTTTAAAAAGAATTTCTCCAGATGTAGGCTTTAATATACCCATTAAATTCATAAATAATGTTGATTTTCCTGAACCATTTGAACCTATTATACCTATAACATTTCCCTTTGAAAAATCCATATTAATGTTTAATAGTGCATTGGTATTTTTTTCATATTGATACGTTAAATTATTTATTTTAAACATCATTATCCCCTACTATGTGAAATTTACCATCATACAATTTTATGTCTAATGATATACACATATCATCATACCTTGTCATAAGTCTTTTGTACAGCATACTTCCAAGAATACCTAAGGATTTATATGAAGTTTTTAAATTTATATATCCAAATCTTAGCTCTTGTGACTTGTATATTTCTGAAAATTCTTCTAAAAATATGAATATAAACCTATATATTAACATTGATAACTCGACAAAAGTGTCAGGTAAATGAAGTTTTTTAAAAAAGAATATTAATTGATTAAAAGGTGTTGTAAGTATACAAAAATACACACAAGTCAAACAAGACATCGCTCTAAATAACACATGAATAGACATGTCAATAGACGCCTTTGATATTCCTACATTAAAACTAAAAAATTCAAAACTATATAATAAATCTGCTTTATTAAAAGATATATTTACAAGAGTTATTCCTATACTAAGAAATAAAAAGTACATTGGTATTCTAAGTAATTTTAAATAATTTTTTAAATCTATTCCAGCCACACAAACAACCAAAATACTCATTAAAATCATAATTCCACTTAAAATAAATATATTTTGTATTACCATAGAAGCAATCAGAAAAATTACTCCTATGGCTACTTTTTTGTTTGGATTTACTTTACTCAATCTATTTGTATATGCATATTTATCAATTATAAGCATGATTAACTTCTCTTTCCTTTTTGAAGACCTAATATGTATCCTATTACACCAGCCCCTAAAGCTGCTTGTGCAGAGAATAATAAACTTTCTATTTCTCCACTTGGTGGCTCATATGGACTGCTAAACCATGGTTTGTAATTTGGATTTATCTTAGTAATTTCACTTTCAGCTTGACCATCTGCTCCTCCATATTCAGCACCTGAGTTGACAAGTAATGGGAATATAATAAGAGCTACTACTAATAAAAGTAATAATATGTTAGTTTTTGTTTTTGTTTTAGCACTCATTAGCTTTAACTCCTTTATCATTATTTTCTAGTATGCTTTTTTCTCCGTTTTCTGTAATTAAATTATATACAATTACAGTAAGTATACCTTCTGCTATTGCTATTGGTATTTGAGTCATAAAGAAAATTCCTAAAAATTTAATTGCTGAAGCCATTACCCCACCTGATGGGTCTGGGAAAGCCAGTGCTAATTGTATTGAAGTTATTGTATATGTGGCTAAGTCTCCTATTGCTGCTGCAAGAAATACTGGAATAGCATTATTTCCATCTTTTTTCTTTAAAGCCTTAAATATTAGGAATGATACGATTGGCCCTATTATCGCCATTGAAAAAGCATTAGCTCCTAAAGTAGTTATTCCTCCATGTGCTAATAACAATGCTTGGAATATTAAAACTATAGTTCCAAGAACAAACATTACGCTTGGTCCAAACATTATTGCTCCAAGACCTACACCAGTAGGATGTGAACAACTTCCTGTTACTGAAGGTATTTTTAGTGCTGATAATACAAACACAAATGCTCCACATAAAGCTAATAATACTTTCTTTTTAGGGTCTTGCTTTACTATTTTACCTATTGATTTTAATCCGAATAAGAAAAATGGTATAAATATAACTCCCCATGCTATAGACCATTTTACTGGTAAGTAACCTTCCATTATATGCATTGCATTTGATGTAACTGGAGTTAAAATGATTAACATAAGTGCAGCTATAACCCCTAATTTAATATTCTGTTTCATCTTAGTATCCCTCTCTCCCTTTCTAATAATTAAAACATAATAATACATGTCTGATTTATTTAATAAAATAAAAAAGCCTAACTCGATGGTTAGGCTTCTAATTTTCCACAATCTAAATACAAACACATAAAACAAACATATCTGTATAATTATTATAAGAAACTTTCTCCATCCCCGAAGAAATTACTTTAATATTTTAGGCAGGTCTCCTGACTTAGCTTCATCCTACTCCTCTTCCTTCCCATGAGATATAAAAAATATCATCATAGTGGCTAACAAAAGTTTCGTCTGCATCACAGTAGCGGGGGCTGTAAAGGAATTTAACCTTTTTCCCTATTAATCTTGCTTAAAGAACCTATAATATTATATATTTAATTTTTAAATTATTCTTAAATCATTTTCTATATAAATCATTGTATACCTTTTCTGTGAAAATTTCTACATTTTTTATAAATTTTATTCATTTTTATATTTTTATGTATATAAATTCTTTTTTGTAAGTTTATTAATTTCTAATTATCTTCTTTAAATACATTGAAACTACATCAGAAAATCTAGTTATATCTCTTGAATATATAAAATCATTTCCATATATTAATCTTTCAGCTTCAAGTTCTGATTCTTTTCCTGTAAATACTCCTAATACTAATATATTTTGCTTTCTAGCTTTTCTCACTTCATTGGCTGTATCTCTCAAACCAACTATACCCCTATAAGCCTTTTCTCCTCTTAATGTTCTCTCACTACTTTTTCCTATCTTTACATCATTTGGTCTTCCATCGCTGAGAACTATCAGGATTTTATTTTCTTCATCTCTATTTATTAGACCACTACATATAGATTTTATTGCCAAACCATCTCTATTATTACCAGCACAAAAATATTCAAATATATTTTCACTATTTTTTATACTATCATCATAATCTTTAAATCTTTTTAATATTGTATAGTCTAAAAAACTAGAAAATCCCATCACTCTATTTGGTATGCCAACTTCTGTTAGAGCATTTGCAATTATGTAAGCTTGAATTGCCACATTTCCCTGATTTCTACTTTGAGAGCCACTTGCATCCAATAATATATCAATAACGTATTTCCCTTTTTCATTTTCTATATCTTTATAAAATATTTTATTATTATTACTTCTACCAACTCTCCAAGCTCTATTTGCTAATATAGTACCACAATCAGAATATACTCTACTTTTAGCATTTTCTTCTATTAAAATTCTTGACAGACTTTCTTTTAATCTCTTTATTTGCTGTCTATACATTCTAGCATGTTCTCTAAATTTTCCTAAATTATTTTCTTTTTGTCTTGTTACATATTTTAGTTGAAATACATTATTACACTCACTTCTAAGAACTCCATCTGTAAAGTGTATTCTACAACCTTCATGAACATTTCTACAATTTTGTGTCTCAATTTTTTTAATTTCACCTTTACTCAAATAAGTTTTTCCATAATAATGTTCTATTTTTGAATATATCTTATTTGCAGTGTCTTCATCAACATATATAACTCGGTCTGCTGAATTGCTACATTTAGAATCATCAAAATCCCCTACACCTTCTACAAGCATGGATGAAGATATTGAATCTATATCACTTTCAATAATATTTTCTTCTTCATCACTATAAAGTTCTTCATACATGAAATCAGCAAATGTATCAAAATTTACTTCTACACTTTCTACATTATTTTCATCAATAAGACTATTTTCTTCTCCATTTAATATGTATTCAAAATAAGTTAAATATATAACATCTAATGCTTTTAAAATCTCCATAATATCTTGATTGGTATCTATATTTCTTATATCATTAACTATTCTTCTAGTCATACTATCTAATGCTGGGTGCTTGTCCATACTATAAAGTACAAATGTGTATTTAATTTTATCCATAATATTATCATTGTGTATTTTGGTAAAACGTGAAACAATATCTTTATAAGCATTTCTTCTTATGTCTTCTATCCCTGGCCTATCTTTAATGACCTTTTCTTCAACTATTGTATTTAATATGACTTGAATTAGACCCAGTATAATATCTTTGTTGTATCCTTTTCTTATTCTATTTGTAAGATATTTTTTAACTATATCCCAATCTACATACTTTCTTCTAGCACCTGCAATTATTGCGAAATATAGACCTATTTCTTTTGAAGAGTAATCTTTTTCTGATATATCTATACTTTCATTGTAATCACCAGCTATTGTCCATGATAGGTTATTAGCTCTATTTTCAAATTCATAATCATCATATATCCATTTCATAATCTCACCTATATTAAATATGACTTATTGGAAACACATCTATACTCTCCCATTTATTAGGTATTCTAGTTTTAATTACATCTCCAACCATTTCTTTCTCATATACATCAAAAGTCTTTCCTGTAAGTCCCATATTAATTGCAAGAGTTGGTTTTAATCCTCTTCTTATAGTCTTAAGAGATGCCATAAGACCACGTAAATCAATAGCTTTACTAGATATCTCTCCATTTTGAGACTTCAATTGTAAATCTAAAAATATTCCTGCAAAGTGTATTAATTTTTCTTCATCAGCATCTGAAAATTCATTTTTTAAAATCATCATTAACTTATCTTCTTCTATAGGAGGAATATCTATTACCATAAATCTAGATACCAGTGCTTCATTAAGTTCTTTTGTTCCTGCATATTCATAATTCATAGTCCCAATAAATCTTGTTGCTGGATGTAGATTGACTCTCTCATACCCAGGTACATCAATTATTCTTCTATAGTCTAAAGCTGAATGTACCACAACTATAGCATCATTTTTTGCCATATTAATTTCATCAAATACCCCAAAACCTCCATTAATAGCACACTCATAAACTGAGCCTCTTCTAAGTTTAACTTCATTGTCTATAAATGTATCTGTACCTATAAGTGTTGAACTGTCTGTATTTATATGAAATGATGTATTCCACTGAGGTCTATTAAATATTTCCCCTAGATTATCAGCAAGTAAGTTTTTTCCTGTTGCCTTTGGTCCCGATAATAATATATTTTCTTCTTCTAAAATAGCTGCTATACACATAGACAAGATATCTTTACCATAAAAATAAGTTTTAGACTTTGTTACTCTGTATTCTAAATCTTTTTCTAATCCATAATAATTTCTAAAATACAGTACATCTTCAATAAGTTTTTCATCTACCCCTTGCACCCTTAGATTATCTATTATATCCATATTTTTACCCCTTTTATATAAATAGTATTTGTTTCATTTCTTATCACCATTTTAGCATAAAAGGATATAAGCTAAAATTGATTTTTTAATCTCCCCATTTTAAGTAAAACCATGCACCATTTTATCACTACAAAATTAAGAGTACTACTTACTGATATTTCTTGATTTTGTTCGTCTATACGTATATAATATATGCTGATAAATTATGAGGAAAGGATGATTGAAATATGGAATATATGTCTTGCCCAGAAGTAGCAAAAAAATGGGGTATTTCTGAAAGAAGAGTACAAAAACTATGTGAAGAAAGTCGCATACCAGGAGTTTCAAAACTCGGGTATATGTGGCTGATACCAAAGAACGCAGAAAAGCCTGTTGATGGTAGAACAAAAAGAAGAAAGGAAGTACAATATGAATAGCGTTTTAATTATAGATGATGACAAAGAACTTTGTGCTCTTATGAAAAAATGTGTTGAGCAAGAAAATTTATCTGCTATTACTGCACATTGTGGTGCAGAAGGTCTACATTTGGTCGATAAAAATAGACACACACTCTCTCTTGTAATTTTGGACATAATGATGCCAGATATAGACGGTTTTCAAGTTCTGAAAAAAATTAGAGAAACAAGTAATATTCCAGTAATTATGCTTACTGCTAAAAATGACGAGGATGATAAAGTTTCCGGACTACGTTTAGGTGCTGACGATTACCTAACAAAACCGTTCAGCATAAACGAACTTATGGCTCGTGTCAATTCTCTTATTCGTCGGTATACTATGTTAAACCCTGCTTTTATAACAGACACAGATTGCATAATAATAAATGGCATGATTATTGACAAGACAAACCGAATTGTTTCTGTCAATAATATTCCTGTTCAACTTACAAGCAAAGAATTTGATTTACTTGCTTTTCTGGCTTCTAATAAGGGACGGGTGTTTACCAAAAAACAGATTTATACACAAGTATGGGAAGAAGAATATGCTTTTGACGATAGTAACATCATGTCTTTCATCAGTAAATTGAGAAAAAAGATTGAACCAGACCCCAACCATCCATTTTATATTTTGACAGTTCGTGGTGTCGGTTATCGTTTTAATAAGGAGGCTTAACATGAATACAAGTGTCTATCTGCTTTTGATATTGGTTCTTAGCCTGATTATTATAGCGTACCTTGTTTCTGTCCTGCTACGTGTCCGAATACAACTTACACTTATAAAAGATGCTTTAGAGGATATAAAAAATGGAAACCTTAATCGACGTATTTTAACAGATGAAAACGACATTACAAAACAAATTTGCTATGATATTAACGAAATAGCAATCAATAGCCAATTTCAACTTATTCAGCAAAAACAATCAGAACAAGCCTACAAACAGCTAATGACAAGTCTCTCCCATGATGTAAAAACTCCACTTGCTTCTTTGGTCGGTTATTTGGAAGCAGTAGAAAGTAAAATTGTTGTAGGAGAGGAAAAAGACGAGTATATCCATGTTGCGTCTAATAAGGCTCATTACTTAAAGAATTTTGTAGAAAATCTATTTGAATGGGTAAAATTGGATTCTAAGGAACAAGTTTTTCATTTTGATATTTTTGACTTGAATGAATTATCCCGTAATATTATATCTGATTGGATACCTGTTTTAGAAAGCAGTCATTTTGAATATGAATTTGATATACCAGAAATAGAGTACTTCTTACGTATAGACGCAAATGCATATACCCGTATCATTAATAACCTATTACAAAATATTATTACCCATAGTAGTGGCAACAAAATGACATTGAGAATTTTTGAAAACAAAGAGCAAGCTCAAATTATAATAACAGATAATGGGAAAGGTATATCTTCAGACAATCTCCCACATATTTTTGAAAGGTTGTACCAATGCGACCATTCACGAGCTTCAAAGGGAAATGGTTTAGGCTTGGCGATTGCAAAGGAACTTATTAACGCTCATAAGGGAAATATTACCGCCAACAGCACTCCCGGTATGGGAACAGAATTTACAATATTGCTTCCTAAAGCCCTGTAAAAGTACGAGGCTTTCTTACTCTAAAACAAGATAAAAGCAAGATTATGGCAAGGTTTTGGCAAGGTTCATGTTTTATAATTCTAATTGTAGTTGATTTTGACGTTGTATCAACTATCTTTTGTAGAAACAAATTTATTAAAAGTGAGGAAATTATATATGAATGATTTTGTGATTGAAACAAAGCAACTTACAAAAATTTATGGGAATCAAACAGTAGTTGACAAAGTCAATCTCCATGTAAAAAAAGGCCGAATATATGGTCTGTTAGGACGCAACGGAGCTGGGAAAACCACAATTATGAAAATGATTTTAGGATTGACTTCAATCACGTATGGCGAGGTAGATGTATTTGGAGAGAATATTAAGGGACGTGAAAAACAGGTATATCCCCGTATCGGTGCAATTATCGAAACGCCAGGATTTTATCCTAATCTGACAGGAACGGAGAACTTGGAGATTTTTGCAAAACTGCGTGGTACAGCCGCCCCTAATTCTGTAAAAAGAGCATTGGAAATTGTAGGCTTACCTTATAAAAATAAAAAGCTGTTTAGTAAATATTCACTTGGCATGAAACAGCGACTTGGTATTGCCAACGCTATCCTGCATGACCCAGAACTGTTAGTTTTAGATGAGCCAACCAATGGTCTTGACCCTATTGGTATTGCGGAGATGAGAAAGTTTATTAGGGACTTGAGCGTTGAGCATGGAAAGACAATTCTTATTTCCAGTCATATTCTTTCAGAAATCTCATTGTTGGCTGATGATATTGGAATTATCGACCACGGTGTTCTTTTGGAAGAAAGTAGTATGAGTGAACTAGAAAAGAAAAACAGTAAATATATCCTGCTACAAGTTTCAGATATTCCGAAGACATCACTTATTTTAGAGCGTCAATTTAACACGAAGGATTATTCCGTTCAAGATGACTACACGTTACACCTTTATAACACTAATCTGGATATGGGTGAAATCAATAAAGCACTTGTAATGCAGAATGTAATTGTTATTAGTTCTCAACTTTGTAATGATACTTTAGAGGACTACTTTAAAAAAATCACAGGAGGAGAGGGCATTGCTTAAACTTATTCAAACAGAATTTCTTAAACTGCGTCGTAGGAAACTTATTTGGCTGATGTTGTTGTCTGCTCTCATTATGCCGTTTTTCGCACTACTATACTTCAATTATTTTGGTAAAACAGGTGTTGAGCCAACAAAGTTTTATAAATGGTCTGCATTTGGTTATACACTTTGGATTATTTTGCCCGTTGTTTTGGGTATATTTTGCACCATGCTTATACACGAAGAAAACCAGTATGATATGCTCAAACAGCTTTGGATTGTACCTATTAGTAAAATGGGATACTTTTTTAGTAAATTTTTCGTTGTTTTGATTTACTCTATTTGTTTTATGCTGATTACAGCCGTTGCTTCTGTGTTATTTAGTGTACTTTCTGGATATGTCGTATTTAGCTGGGCAAGCATTTTATATTTGTTGAAAAAATGTCTAGAAATTGGTGTAATCACTGCTTTTGTAATGTTGCCGATTTTGGCAATCGCTACATCTCAAAAAGGATACATTCTCCCAATTTGTATCACATTGGTATATGCCTTTTCCGGTTTTGTTATAATGACAATAAATATGTATTTACACCCTTTATCCAGTATGGGAGTTATTATCATGAGAAATAAAGACATTCCAGGTCTTATATTTTCACAGGAAATTAATGTCCCATTAGCATTTCTTTGTATTTGTATTTGGAGTATTGTATCAGTATTGTTTGCAAACATTGCACTAGGAAGAAGAAAGTGAGGTGTAGATAATGTGGAAATTACTTTGGGCTGAATGTCAAAAAATTCGTCGTTCAAAAATTGTTTGGATTACAGTTTTTGCATCCATTATGATAGCAGTCATAGTTTTTGCAGGAGGGCAGGATGTATATAATGACCCAGATTTACATTATGGCTTAAAGAGCGTTTATGACGGTTCACGGTATATAGACAATGCAGGTTGGTATATGGACGCAGTACAACCTTGGTCAACTTTTTTTGTTCTTCCTGCTGTCATTGCCTTATTAGGAAGCTATATTATTTGTCGTGAAGAAGAGGAGGACACTATTAAATCCCTGCGTCTTATTCCCATAAATGAAACAAATTTAACCATAGCAAAAATGATTATTACTTTTATATTCAGTATACTTCTTTATTTGTTACTCTTTACTATAACATTTTTGACTGAATCCGTTTTACATTTTTCCGATTTATCGACAAAACTGGTTTTAAGTTGCATGAAAGAGTATTTTCTTGATGGCATAGGTGTATTCTTTGCAATTTCTCCCATTATTGCCTTGGTATCGCGCATGAAAAAAGGATATTGGCTTGCATTAGTATTCACAGAAGTTTATTCTATTGCTGGACTATTTGCGGGTATGTCAAATGTCTTACAAACCTTTTTTCCTATTGCGGCAATATTTAATATTTCTGGATACTATATAACTACTGGAGAAAAAATTATGGGGAGTATCATAAGTTTATTACTTTGTGCCTGCCTTTCTGCATTTATACTGAAAGGGCTAAAACACAATGAAAAAAATTGAAATATGTATATCAAAATGAAAAAGATAAAAAAACTGATTATTCTAATTGTATTCTTGTTTCTTTTTGGCATGTTACACTGTTATACTGAATGGAAATTCAACAATGACCCACCTAAAGGGGTAATAGAAAGAATAAATGAGTGGACTGATAAGATTGGACTGGATTAGTAACTTATGTTAATTATAGTGAATGTAATATTAGCAAGTTATTGTTTCGTATTTTAATACTATAACTTTAAATATTTGGTTTTAATCTTCCAAACGAATATAAAAAAACTGTCACAGAGGCAACATATTTTTGAATATTTATAAAGTGGTAGTTTTGATTTTCAAAGCTGCCGCCTTTTCTTCTATATAAGCAAACTTATCCTCAACAAAGTGTAAAACATGGTACATTTTAAGAAAAAAGTACCACAGACACAAGCAATAAAAGAAACGCCGAGAACCTACAAAAACGTAGTGCTTATGCAGATTTACGACGCCTTCTATTTTCTCAACCGTCTTAATGACCTTGTACAAAAGAAATTTTTCTAATATTTTTTATAATCTTATCTTGTGATGTTTTTTATGTATAAATGACTTAATAACAAATCCAATAAAAATTATGGATATTGGTATAATTAGAACGAGGAATTTATAATCATTATAATGTGACATTATTCTTACCCAACTCTCAGAAAAAATATATCCTATACTGATTAATGAAGTATTCCATATGGTTATTCCCACGATAGATGATATTGCAAAAGTTATAATATTTTGACCTGCTATACCTGCTATAAAAGATATGTATGTTCTACATAAAGGGATTAATCTACATACACAAACAGAAATAGAAGAGTATTTATTAAAATAATCTTGAGATGCAAATATTCCTTTCTTTGCCTTTGGACATATCTCTATTATTTTATTTATGATAGATTTACCTCCCCAATTTCCCACTGTATAACAAAATATCGAACCAAGTATACCTGCAATTATACTTAAAATTAAAATTGTCAGAAATCCAAAATGATTTCTTGCAGCAATTGCTCCACATAAAGGTAAAACAACTTCGCTAGGTAATGGAAAACAAGCATACTCAATCATAATTAATACAAATACAGAGATTAATCCATATTGTAAAATAAAACTATTGATTACAGACACTTACTTATCTATCTCCTTTCTTATTTAAAGGTTTTAAGGGTACATATTCTAAGGATTCTCACCCTATATTTAAAGAATCAATCTCTTTAAACTATTATATGTATTTACACAAAGCATTTATAACATACTTTAAAAATAGTACCTTAAAATAAGAAACTTAATAAATAAAAAAAGATTACGTGGCTACGTCCTACTCTCCCAGGCAGTTTCCCACCAAGTACCATCAGCGCTAGAGAGCTTAACTTCTGTGTTCGGAATGGGAACAGGTGTATCCTCTCTGCTATTGTAACCACATAATCTTTATGCTTAATATTTCTATTAAGTTTTTAATAAGTTTATAGAATCTAGTAATACTAGTTTCTTTAGAGTTAGCACTCTAAAAACTACACATATATCTTAATGAATGAACATCAAATAAATATTGGTCAAGTCCTCGACCTATTAGTATCGATAAGCTAAATACATTGCTGCACTTACACCTTCGACCTATCAACCAGATAGTCTTTCTGGGGTCTTACCCTTGCGGTGGGAAATCTTATCTTGAAGTTGGCTTCGCGCTTAGATGCTTTCAGCGCTTATCCATTCCGCACATAGCTACCCAGCCATGCCCTTGGCAGGACAACTGGTACACCAGAGGTACGTCCATCCCGGTCCTCTCGTACTAAGGACAGGTCTTCTCAAATTTCCTACGCCTGCGACGGATAGGGACCGAACTGTCTCACGACGTTCTGAACCCAGCTCGCGTACCACTTTAATGGGCGAACAGCCCAACCCTTGGGACCTACTACAGCCCCAGGATGTGATGAGCCGACATCGAGGTGCCAAACCTCCCCGTCGATGTGGACTCTTGGGGGAGATAAGCCTGTTATCCCCAGGGTAGCTTTTATCCGTTGAGCGATGGCCCTTCCACGCAGAACCACCGGATCACTAAGTCCGA
The DNA here is from genome assembly GCF_001077535.1 of Clostridioides difficile ATCC 9689 = DSM 1296. Lineage (GTDB taxonomy): Bacteria > Bacillota > Clostridia > Peptostreptococcales > Peptostreptococcaceae > Clostridioides > Clostridioides difficile. Next base: position 455,021 of record NZ_CP011968.1, on the reverse strand, counting down.
TTTTCATCCTTGCTCGACCTGTATGTCTTGCAATCAAGCTCTCTTTTGCCTTTACACTCTACGTACGATTTCCGACCGTACTGAGAGAACCTTTGAGCGCCTCCGTTACCTTTTGGGAGGCGACCGCCCCAGTCAAACTGCCCACCTGACAGTGTCCCAAGACCAGATTCATGGCCTATGGTTAGAGTCCCAGTACTACAAGGGTGGTATCCCAAGGATGGCTCCGCCAAAACTGGCGTCCTGGTTTCAAAGCCTCCCACCTATCCTGTACATGTAGTACCAAGACCCAATGTCAAGCTACAGTAAAGCTCCATGGGGTCTTTCCGTCCTGTCGCAGGTATCCGGCATCTTCACCGGAATTACAATTTCACCGAGTCTGTTGTTGAGACAGTGCCCAAATCGTTACGCCTTTCGTGCGGGTCGGAACTTACCCGACAAGGAATTTCGCTACCTTAGGACCGTTATAGTTACGGCCGCCGTTTACTGGGGCTTAAGTTCACTGCTTCGATTGCTCTAACAGATCCCCTTAACCTTCCAGCACCGGGCAGGCGTCAGCTCCTATACATCGTCTTGCGACTTAGCAGAAACCTATGTTTTTGGTAAACAGTCGCTTGGGCCTATTCTCTGCGGCCACCTGATGGTGGCACCCCTTATCCCTAAGTTACGGGGTCATTTTGCCGAGTTCCTTAACAACAGTTCTCTCGCTGGCCTTAGGATACTCTCCTCACCCACCTGTGTCGGTTTGCGGTACGGGTACCTTTAACCTCGATAGAGACTTTTCTTGACAGTGTGAAATCAGCTACTTCGCTACTAAATTTCGCTCCCCATCACATCCCAGCATTATCAAAGCGGATTTGCCTACTTTGACTGCCTCAATGCTTGGGCACACATAACCAACAGTGTGCTTAGCTTATCCTACTGTGTCATCCCTTCTCTCAAACAGTTATCGGTAGTACAGGAATATCAACCTGTTGTCCATCACCTACGCCTTTCGGCCTCAGCTTAGGTCCCGACTAACCCAGGGCGGACGAACCTTCCCCTGGAAACCTTGGGTTTACGGCCTGTGGGATTCTCACCCACATCTCGCTACTCATGCCAACATTCTCACTCCCATACTGTCCACATGTCCTTACGGTCATGCTTCAACCCGTATGGGAAGCTCCCCTACCCATCATTACTGATGCCGTAGCTTCGGTAGTAAGTTTTAGCCCCGGAAATCTTCGGCGCAGGATCACTCGACCAGTGAGCTATTACGCACTCTTTGAATGAGTGGCTGCTTCTAAGCCAACATCCTGGTTGTCTGTGCAATCCCACATCCTTTACCACTTAACTTACATTTAGGGACCTTAGCTGACGATCTGGGCTGTTGCCCTTTCGACTATGAATCTTATCACCCACAGTCTGACTCCCAAGTATAAGATGACGGCATTCGGAGTTTGATAGTCTTCGGTAGGTGCAATACCCCCTAGGACATTCAGTGCTCTACCTCCGTATCTCTCACCTTGAGGCTAGCCCTAAAGCTATTTCGGGGAGAACCAGCTATCTCCGGGCTCGATTGGAATTTCACCGCTACCCACAAGTCATCCCCGAGCTTTTCAACGCTCGTGGGTTCGGACCTCCACGAAATTTTACTTTCGCTTCATCCTGCTCATGGGTAGGTCGCCCGGTTTCGGGTCTACGTCAAGTAACTGAACGCTCAGTTAAAACTCGCTTTCGCTACGGCTCCGCACCTTAAGTGCTTAACCTTGCTACTTAACGTAACTCGTTGGCCCGTTCTACAAAAAGTACGCGGTCACACAAGAAATGTGCTTCCACAGCTTGTAAGTGCAGGGTTTCAGGTTCTATTTCACTCCCCTCCCGGGGTTCTTTTCACCTTTCCCTCACGGTACTATACGCTATCGGTCACTAGGTAGTATTTAGCCTTGGAGGGTGGTCCCTCCTGCTTCCCACAGGGTTTCACGTGTCCCGTGGTACTCTGGATCATATCTAAAGTCTTCTCGTTTAACATACAGGACTATTACCTTCTGTGGTGGGTCTTTCCAAACCTCTTCAATTACGATACCTCTTCGTTATGATATGTCCGCAACCCCAATAAAGAAAACTTTATTGGTTTGGGCTAATCCGCGTTCGCTCGCCGCTACTTACGGAATCGAATTTCTTTCTCTTCCTTCAGGTACTTAGATGTTTCAGTTCCCTGAGTTCCCCTCATTAAGCTATGTATTCACTTAATGATACTTAGACATTACTCTAAGTGAGTTTCCTCATTCGGAAATCTTCGGATCAAAGTTTACGTGCAACTCCCCGAAGCTTATCGCAGCTTATCACGTCCTTCATCGGCTCCTAGTGCCAAGGCATCCGCCCTGCACCCTTAATAACTTGACCAGTTAAAAAGGTTTGATAGATTAGAAGCTATCAACTTCGATAATTTTAAAAAGTTATCAGCTTTATATATTACAAATTAGATGTCATATCACTAAATATATATGCAGTTTTCAAAGTGCTAAAAGTGCTAATTTTGAGTATTCGTAAAAACGAACCCTCAAAATTAAACAGTAGGCAATTCTCCTTAGAAAGGAGGTGATCCAGCCGCACCTTCCGATACGGCTACCTTGTTACGACTTCACCCCAGTTATTGATTCCACCTTCGACGACTTCTTCCAAAAGGTTAGATAATCGGCTTCGGGCGTCTCCAACTCCCGTGGTGTGACGGGCGGTGTGTACAAGACCCGGGAACGCATTCACCGCAGCATTCTGATCTGCGATTACTAGTAACTCCAGCTTCATGTAGGCGAGTTTCAGCCTACAATCCGAACTGAGAGTAGCTTTAAGGGATTAGCTCCACCTTACGGCTTGGCAACCCTCTGTACTACCCATTGTAGCACGTGTGTAGCCCTAAGCATAAGGGGCATGATGATTTGACGTCATCCCCACCTTCCTCCAGGTTATCCCTGGCAGTCTCTCTAGAGTGCCCAACTTAATGATGGCAACTAAAGACAAGGGTTGCGCTCGTTGCGGGACTTAACCCAACATCTCACGACACGAGCTGACGACAACCATGCACCACCTGTCACCAATGTCCCCGAAGGGAACTCTCCGATTAAGGAGATGTCATTGGGATGTCAAGCTTAGGTAAGGTTCTTCGCGTTGCTTCGAATTAAACCACATGCTCCGCTACTTGTGCGGGTCCCCGTCAATTCCTTTGAGTTTCACTCTTGCGAGCGTACTTCCCAGGCGGAGTACTTAATGCGTTAGCTGCGGCACCGAAGGGGGTAACCCCCGACACCTAGTACTCATCGTTTACAGCGTGGACTACCAGGGTATCTAATCCTGTTTGCTCCCCACGCTTTCGTGCCTCAGCGTCAGTTACAGTCCAGAGAGCCGCCTTCGCAACTGGTGTTCCTCCTAATATCTACGCATTTCACCGCTACACTAGGAATTCCACTCTCCTCTCCTGCACTCAAGTCTCCCAGTTTCAAGAGCTTACTACGGTTGAGCCGTAGCCTTTCACTCCTGACTTGAAAGACCGCCTACGCACCCTTTACGCCCAGTAAATCCGGATAACGCTAGCCCCCTACGTATTACCGCGGCTGCTGGCACGTAGTTAGCCGGGGCTTCCTCCTCAAGTACCGTCATTATCTTCCTTGAGGACAGAGTTTTACGACCCGAAGGCCTTCATCACTCACGCGGCGTTGCTGCATCAGGCTTTCGCCCATTGTGCAATATTCCCCACTGCTGCCTCCCGTAGGAGTTTGGACCGTGTCTCAGTTCCAATGTGGCCGATCACCCTCTCAGGTCGGCTACTGATCGTCGCCTTGGTAAGCCGTTACCTTACCAACTAGCTAATCAGACGCGGGTCCATCCTGTACTGGCTCACCTTTGATATTTAAGAGATGCCTCTCAAATATATTATCCCGTATTAGCATACCTTTCGGTATGTTATCCGTGTGTACAGGGTAGGTTACCCACGCGTTACTCACCCGTCCGCCGCTCTTTACCGAAGTAAATCGCTCAACTTGCATGTGTTAGGCACGCCGCCAGCGTTCATCCTGAGCCAGGATCAAACTCTCAAATAAAAGTTTATCAGGCTCAGATACTATTGTTATCAAAATATCTGGCTTTATGGTTTGTTTCTTGTTTTATAAATTAACCTACTGTTTAATTTTCAAAGTTCATTTTTTATGTTTGCCCTTTTCTTAAGGACAAGTAATACTATATCACCTTAAAAATAATTCGTCAATACTTTTTTAAATTATTTTTTAAAAATATTTACTTTCTTATATTACATAATTTATTGAATGGCAGTTATACTGTTGTTTTAGAGTATTTTAACACACACATTTTGTTGTAAAAATTACAACTATTAATATAATATATATACAATCATAAGTATTATAATTTTTATGAATCTAATTTAAACTTAATATAAACTTATTAATAAATCTTCTATATCTAAATTTTAAAATTACAATATAAAAGCTCTACACTAAATAAATACATTAAATAAACATAATGTGTAATGAATATAGATTTATATATACAAAAACGCTCCAATAAAAAGGTACCAATAAAGTTAAAAGAAACTTATTGATACCTTTTATTATTATATACTTCAATATATAATTATAAGTTTTTTGAATAGTATGGATTTACATTTATCCCTTATCTCATAGCTCTCATAGCATTTACTACTGCTATAAGTGCCACACCTACATCAGCAAATATAGCTTCCCACATAGTAGCTACTCCTCCAGCACCTAGTATCATAACTATAATTTTTACTCCTAGAGCAAATATTATGTTTTGCCACACTATCTTATTAGTCTTGTTTGCTATTTCAATTGCTTTAGATATCTTGCTAGGCTCATCTGTCATAAGCACTACATCTGCAGCTTCAATAGCAGCATCTGAACCTAAGCCTCCCATAGCTATACCAACATCAGCACGAGCTAATACTGGAGCATCATTTATTCCATCACCTACAAATGCTATTTTCTCTTTTTCAGTTCTTCCTTCATATAAATCTTCTAATCTATCTACCTTTTCATTAGGAAGTAAATTTGAGTAAACTGTATCCAATTCTAATTCTTGAGCAATATTTTTTGCTACTTTCTCATTATCTCCAGTTAACATTACAACTTCTTTTACCCCTATTGCTTTTAAGCTTCTTATGGCATTTTTACTATCTTCTTTTACTTCATCAGATATAACTATATAACCTCTATATACTTTATCAACAGCAATATAGACTACTGTACCTACTTCTTTAGCTGATGAATAAGATATATTTTCTTTTTTCATAAGTTTCTCATTACCTGCTAATATAAAATTGCCATTATGCTTTACTCTAATTCCATAAGCTGCTATTTCCTCATAACTGTCTATTGTATCTAAATCAATTTTTTTATTATAGTAACTTAATATAGACTTTGCTATTGGATGATTTGAATTTACCTCCGCAATAGCTGCATATTCTAATAATTCTTCTTCTGATATACCTTCAGGATTTAACTTAGTTACATTAAACACACCTTTAGTAAGTGTTCCTGTTTTATCAAATACTACTGTATCTACACTTCTTAAAGCTTCTAAATAGTTACTTCCTTTAATAAGGATACCATTTTTAGATGCAAACCCAATTCCACTAAAGAAACTAAGTGGTATTGATAAAACTAATGCACAAGGGCAAGAAACGACTAAGAATATCAATCCTCTATATAACCAATCACTAAATACCTCACCTGAGATTACAAGTGGTGGCACAAATGCTATTAATAAAGCAGCTATTACTACTATCGGAGTATAGTATCTTGAAAACTTAGATATAAAGTTTTCTGTCTTTGACTTTTTAATGCTAGAATTTTCAACAAGGTCAAGAATCTTAGAAACTGTTGATTCTCCAAAACTCTTTGTAACTTCAATACTCAATAAAGCATTTTTATTTATAACACCTGATAAAATTTCGTCTCCTTTTTCAACTTCTCTCAGTACTGACTCTCCTGTAAGTGCAGAAGTATCTAGCATAGAAATTCCATCCACTACTACACCATCTAATGGTACTTTCTCACCAGGTTTTACTACTATTATATCGCCTACATTTACTTCTTCTGGTGACACCACCTTAACTTCAGAATTAACTTTTAAATTTGCATAGTCTGGTCTTATTTGCATAAGTGAAGTTATAGACTTTCTTGATTTCCCAACTGCAACACCTTGTAAATACTCTCCTACTTTATAGAAAAGCATAACCCCTACTGCTTCTGATAACTCCCCTATTGCTAATGCTCCTACTGTTGCTAGAGCCATCAAAAAGTTCTCATCAAATACTCTTCCTTTTGATATATTTCTTATTGCTCTTAAAAGCACATCGCCACCTACTATTACATAGGCAACTATAAATACTATATTGCTAAACTGACTTTCATAACCTGTAGCTGTTTGATATATACCAAATATATATACAAGTGCTCCAATTATAAGTGGAATTAATTCTTTCTTATTTGTATCATTTACAGCTCCTGGTTTTTCAGTAGTTCTCCCTTTTACTTTGTTAGTAGACTCTACTTGTATATCAAGCCCTGGCTCTGTTGAATTTATTATTTCTTTTATTTTATTTATAACATCATCCGCTTCAAAGTTATTACTTATATTTACTGTAAGTTTTTTATTTACAAAGTTTAAATTAGAAGATTCAACTTCCTTTAATTTAGAAACTTTGTTATTAATTTCCTCTGCACAATGTGCACAGTTTAATCCTCCTAATATAAGCTCTTTTTTAATTGATATTTTACTAGATGCATTTTCTTTAGAACTTATTTGTATATCAAGACCTGGTTCTGTTGAATCTATTATATCTATTATCTTTTCTATAGTAGTATCCTCATTAAAGCTTTCCTTTATATTTACTGTAAGTTTTTTATTTATAAAATTTAAATTAGAAGATTTAACTTCTTGTAGTTTAGAAACTTTATTATTAATTTCTTCTGCACAGTGAGCACAATTTAATCCTCCTAGGATAAATTCTTTTTTAATTAAATTATTTGCTTCCATATATATTCACTCCTCTCATTTATCATTTATAAGTCTCTCTAATATGATTTAATCCACAATCAAATATCTGACTTATATGACTATCATCTAATGAGTAATACACTGTTTTTCCTTCTCTTCTAAACTTTACTAATCTAGCCTGCTTTAATACTCTAAGTTGATGAGATATTGCAGAGTGAGTCATATTTAATAAACTCGCTATATCACATACACACATTTCATTTGCAAATAATGCATATAATATCTTTACTCTAGTAGTATCCCCAAATACTTTAAATAATTCTGCTAAATCATATAACATCTCTTCATCTGGCATAGTTGATTTAGCCTCTGTTACTATTTCTTCATGTACTATATTACAATTACAATCATTTATCTCTTCTCTCATTTTTAATCCTCCAATTATTTTAATATATGAATAACTGTTCATATGTTCATTATATGCTATCATTTCTAAATTTGCAACAATAATTTTTATTAATTTAATATAATTAGAATGCACATATTATAAACTTTTTTAATATATATATTATTAGAATAAGTTTTTGTAAACTTTTTTATAGTTTTCTAGGAGGTGCAAGTTTAATATGAGTAACAAGAAAAAAAAGGATTTAGATACTAGTTACATGCCTTACTTAGACCCAGCGAACTATGCAGATTATATTACTAATGAAGAAATTCCTCAAGATGAATTGAGAAATGACCCTCAAATTTCTAATGGTTATACAAAAATACCTAATAACCAGAACATAAATAACCTATATCCTAATAATGTAAATCATTATCCTAAAAGTAGTAATTCTCCAAACAACTTGCCTAACACAAATAATACATCCGGAAATATGAATTACAATACGTCTGCTACAAATAATATGCCTAATAACATGAATAATAATACGGGTATGCCTAATAATATGTCTAACAATATGAATAGTAATATGGGTATGCCTAACAATATGCCTAATAACATGAATAGTAACATGGGTATGCCTAACAATATGCCTAATAATATGAATAGTAACATGGGTATGCCTAATAACATGAATAGTAATATGGGTATACCTAACAATATGTCTAATAATATGAATAGTAATATGGGTATGCCTAACAATATGTCTGGTAATATGAATAATATGTATGGTAATACAAGTATGCCTAATAACATGAACAGTAATATGGGGTATAATATGAACAATACTATGAGTATTCCTAACTTCTCATGTAATCAAAATATGCCTCCTAATGTACTTATGATGATACCAGGAGTTATATGTCATAATACAATGCAAGGTATGCCTGTAGTTATGCCTAGTACTATGCCTCCTAATATATATCCTACTCCTTATGGTTCTAGTAATATGTCTATACAAGGTATACCACAGACTACTAATATTGAAGAATTTGATGAGGAAGAAATGTAATATATATTTTTTTAAGTAAGTTGTATAAAACATTAATAATTGACCATAATAATAAATGTATTCCTCATAATATTCCCCCAATATTATAGAAATAAATTTAAGCGAGATTAAATTCAGTTAATCTCGCTTAAATAATGTCTAAATTTATTATTCCAAAAAATCATCAAAATCTAATGAACCTGATTCTGCAAAGTCATATAATGCATTTTGTTCAAAGAAAAATTTCTCTTCAAATTTAATATAGTCACTATAATTAGATTGACTTATTTCATTGATATAATTGCAATCATTTTCGTTATAAGTACCAATAAAAAACTTATTTCCCATTAAGTAATATATAGCTTTCATATCATTATTTATTATATATACATTTTCTTTTACATGATCATTATTAAAATTAAATCTAGTAAAAAATATACCTTCATTCATATTACTTTTTAACAAAAATGGATTTTCTCTATAAAATACTCTTGCAAATTCTTCAGGTGAATTTACACTGTATACACTTACAAATTCACTTTTAGAAATCTCATCAAATACCTCAAAATCATACATAGGTTCTTTATCTGTCACTAATAGAGAGTTAATTCTAAAACCAGTTTCATAACACTTACTTATGCAAAAAGCAATTTTACATATATAGTATCCATCATTATCTTCATATAAAGCTTCACTTATATATCTGCCTTGACCTTTATCACTTACCACATTTTTAAGTAATGTTCCATTTATATTAGTAATATGCATATTTGCAATCTCGTCACTTCCAGAAAAGTACTTTAAACTTTCTCTATCCCATGCTATAAATCTCATAGTCATATAATTTATAAATTCAACTTCTTCATCAACTCTTTTACATATTTTATTGTATAATTTTTCTATAGTTAAATCTGTTTTATAGTTTTTTATAATATCAATATACTCACATTTATCTCCTGGCAATAGCTTATCATAATAAAGATTCTTATTACCAAAATAAGATACTAAAAATAAAGATTCATCCTTCGTTAATTCAACTCTATCTGAACCAAATCCTCCCATCAATCTTTCTTCTTCCATATAAGCTTCTTCTTGTGTTGGGTTATTTAAACTCACATAATCTGCTAATCCTAATCCCTCTGCATCTAATAAAAAATATTGACAAAAGTGATTGTTTTCATCATCTATCCAATTTATTATAAGACCTAAACTTCCCATAAGTCTAGAATTTGTAGCCTTTGCAAAATTAAAATTCATATAGTCACATCCTTTAAACTCTAAAATACTTGTTTTTTAATATATAAATTATTATACATATATTTTAACAACTTAGATACAATTTATAATATAATATAAGGAAATGATTAATTGAGGTGGTCTTATGAAAAATATAGCAGCTTTTTTTGATATAGATGGTACTCTTTATAGAGACTCTCTTATGGTTGAACATTTTAAGAAATTAATTAAATACGATATAATTGACCAAAAAAATTGGTATAAACATGCTAGAGACACTTTTATGGATTGGGATAAAAGACAAGGTAATTATGATGATTATCTATTAGAAATATGTGACCTTTATGTTGATTCATTAAAAGGATTAGATAAAACCTGTATCAACTTTACAAGTGACCAAGTAATTAAATTAAAAGCAGATAGAGTCTATAAATACACACGTTCAAGGATTGAGTGGCATCTAAATCAAGGACATATAGTTATATTTATATCTGGTAGCCCTGGATTTCTTGTTGAAAAAATGGCAAAAAAATATAATGTAACCGATTTTCTAGGAAGTGATTATGTCTTTGAAAATAATATATTTACAGGCACAGTTATTCCAATGTGGGATTCTATAAGTAAGAATAATGCTATAAACGATTTTGTTGTAAAGTATGATTTAGATTTATCAAACTCGTATGCCTATGGAGATACTAATGGTGATATAAATATGCTAAAAAGAGTTGGAAATCCAATAGCAATAAATCCAACAAAGGAACTTTTATCTCAAATATCACTTGATGAGGAAATTTCTAAAAATGTTGAGATAATAGTAGAAAGAAAAGATATTATTTATTCTCTATCTACAGATGTAAATATAGTGGATATTTAATTTATACTATCTATTTTAAAAACTTATATTATATCTAATATTTATATCTAACATATAAAAGCTTTGACTAAAAATCAAAGCTTTTATATGTTGCACTAAGAATATATTAAATTTAGCTTTATGTTTTAATGTATATTCATATATATAATTTACCTTATCCAAACTACAATTTCATTAAATTTAAAGATAAAAATAAGCAATTATTTTTTAAATAGCATCTTTCTTAACCTATTATTGTAATAACCTATAAAAGAACTGTAAACATAGTCATATACTATAAAGGCTATCTCAAATGAACCTATAATAAATATGTTTATTGGAATATAAACTATTGTTCTTAATAAAAAATACAATATAAGTATCATTATATTTGCAAATACTAATTTCATAAAATACTCAATATATATAGACCTATCTTTTTCTATAAGATATTTTACAATACCATATATTCCAAAGGTAAGTGAATATACAATCCATTGAGACTTACTTGCCATCACTATAAATCCTAAAACTATAGAACCTATATAAAAAGCGATTCCACTCTTAAAGCCCCATTCCATTATTACAATTGATACTAAAAGTGATGCTAACCCCATAATAAACAATGTATTTACAGGAATAATATTTGTAAGAGTCAACAATATCACATTTAATGCTAATAAAACTCCTCCATAAGCAACTTTTATACTCATATTTATCATCCTAACAACAAGTTATTAAATCTCCACCAAAACATTCACAACATGAATCTAAACACCAAAGCTTAGCACAATTTTCACAACAATCGTCACCTAGACAACAACAGCAATCATCACAGCAACAGCAACAACATCCATCTAAATCATTACGTCTTCTTCTATTATAATTGTCAGCCCTATTGCTATAATCATTTCTATATTGTGTATAACTTCTAAGTGCATCACTATATTCACTATTTTCAGGCTCCATAAATTTTGCTCTTTTTAAGAAGTCTTCACCTTCTTCATAATATCCTATGTTCATTGCAGAAAAACCAGTTAAATAATACCACTCTGCACATTTGTCAGTCAAAGTTTTTAAAAAATCATATGCTTTTTTAAATTCACTATTTTCTATGAATGATCTTGCTCTCATAAAATTTTCATTATTATAAGTATTACTGTACATTCTTTCCACCTCTACTTTCTAATATATTAATATATCTTAAATAAACACCAGAATAAATTATATTTTCTATTATTCCAACATTTTTATTTAGATTTAGATTATCAATTCCCCTAGCTAAAAATCCTAATGATGTTACTATTATTTTTTTTACTTTTTCTTTTAACTCATCATTTTTATCAATATACTCTATAAATGGATTATATCTTCCTTTCTTAAAATCTTCATCTAAATCTTCATAGGCATCTAGTAGATATATATACTTACCTATATTAAAACCTATCATTCTTAAGTTTCTCTCATTTTCATCTTTTTTATAGACAAATACTTCACCCATTATATTTCCAAATATACTAGATACTTCATCTATATTTATATTTTTATCTTTTTCTAACTTATTTAATTCATTTAGTTGTTGTTTTATATACTCTGCTTTTTCAGGATACTTTTCATATGCTAATTTTAATTTGTTTTTATATATATAATATGCCAATTTATCTTTTATGCGTTTATCATCCATTAAATTATCTTCCAATTTATAATACGTTAAAAGAATATTCATACTTGCTGCATATTCTGTAATATCATTTGTAATTACCTTTTTCTTTTTAAATGGATTTACTATACACACTTCCTCTGTACTTATAGACTCTGGGTTATATACTGCTGTTAATAAAACAATTAAAAATGTTATATCATAGTTCAAAGAAAACCTAGAGATTTCTCCATGATTTCTTTTTAAGTATTTACATAGTCCACAATAGTAAGCTTTGTAATAATCATATTCTCTAAATGTTAAATCCATTTTGTTTATTTTAACATATCCAAACATAAATACTCCTTTTTGTACTACTTTATTATATAAATTATATTTATTTTCTAACTCATTTATTTTATAGTGCATTATGTAAGTTTTTACTCTTTTTACTTACTGATGCTATATAGTCCTTTTGACTTACTACATATTATCTCTAAGTTACTTATATCATTTAATAGTATATTCTTTGCCTTTGAACAAGTCATTTTTTATCCCTTATTATTTAAGGTTCAATCAAGATTTAACAAGCTATATATTTACATTTTTTGTAAGTCTAACATAATTAATATATTAAAAAGATGTATTTATCCTATATGTTTATGTGTTAATTAGACTTTAGTAACCTTAATTGAATCTATTGTTTCATTGGTTAGAAAATGAGTGTATGCCATCAAACATTAACTCGCTCCTCTTTTATTTTTTGTTAATTATTATTATATCATTAATAAAATTATAATTCATTTATTTTATATGTAATCATTAATAAATTCTTATCTACTTCTCTTTTCTTTTTTAAGTCTTCTATATTCGTCTAAGAATGTTCTGTTAGGTATAGTTACTTAATTACAATCTCATCTATTGTTATACTTACATCTTTATTTTGCTATAAGCTATCATTTATTACCTATTTCTTCTTATTTTTTCTATTTTAGTGGACATTTAATTTATGACAAATAAATATATTTATTTGATTATATTTAATACAAAACTATTCTTATAACCTTTTTAAATCATATTTAACATATAATATTAAGTAACATACTTACTTAAGAGGAATTATTAAATGATAAAATTTGAAAAGTTAAATATTATTAACAATAAAGATATGAAAGAAATACTAGATACATGGGAATCATCAGTAAGAGCAACACATGACTTTTTAAGTGAAGAAAAAATAATATCAATAAAGCCTCAAGTTAAAGAAGGTGCTAAATATGTTAGTAATTTTTTATGTGTAAGAGACAAAAAAGGTCTTATAAAAGCTTTTATGGGAATACATGATTTTAAAATTGAAATGTTATTTGTAGGTAATTATAGTATAGGAAATGGAATTGGAAAAAGACTTGCAGAATATGCAATAGAAGTATTAAATGTAAATTATGTAGATGTGAATGAGCAAAATCAACAAGCATTAGGCTTTTATAAACATATGGGATTTAAAGTCTTTAAAAAATCTGAGTTCGATGAACAAGGTAATCCATTCCCTATACTGCATATGAAATTAAAATAACAATATAAACTATAGTATAACTAAATAAATATAAATAGAGTAATAATTGAAAAATATTACTCTATTATCATAACCTTACTCTCACTTATCTTGTTATAATAATTATATAATATATTTTTAGGTCGTTTAAACTGTATTTTTAGTTTTTAAATAACAAATATTTTCTATTGTTGATTTCCAATGATTTTATACAAAAATAGTATAATTGTTATATGTTACTATAGAAGTTTTATTTATTTTTCTTACTGTCTAATACTACTCCAATAACTAATCCAAAGGATAAACCAATAGCTAAGTTTTTAAATAATGAACCCAAAATAACACCAAAACATAATCCTAACGCCAAATAACTTATATTTTCATTTTTCATATATTACTCCTTTAAATTTAATTGTAACATTTTAACTTTTCTAATTGATTCTTTTGAAGTTTTGACTATATCAACTAAACCTCTTATCTCATAGTTATTACACTCACTTAGCACTCCTTTTACTAATATTTTAAGATATCTCCCCTAATTTATAAACAGTAGTAGTAAAAAATGGTTTTTAAACATATATTTTCAAAGTCTAATATATATAAAACTATTTTTATGAATCTTTACTAATTCCAACTGCTCTTAAAGGACCGAGTAACGACATTCTAACAAGTATCAGTACCATTTCTTCAGGGTAATCTATAACCTAACTAAACCTAAAAAATAAAATTAATTATAAACAAAAAATAAATATAATAAAAGGGCTTACAAATTATAAGTCCTTTTATCGAACATAAAATCAAATTATTTTCCTTAAATAGGAAACTTTAAAAATATATTCTAATTATTATATCTTAGATTGAAAATAATTAGAAAGTTAAGTTAAAAATAATGTTAATTTATATATTTATCCTAATTCATACAATTCAATCTTACTTGTATTAAATTACTCTTCAAATAATTGGAGTATATTCAAAACTACCTACAGTATACTTCAATTCTTTTTTTGCTTTATTTATAACCAATTCATCAAGCATTACATCATTTATTGAACATGATATAGATTTAGATGCCAATAACATTGCTTTAAATCCCATATCAGAACCTGCACTTGCACAAGATTGCCATGTATGGGCAGAAATACCAATAGGCCAAACTGAACAAGAACACTGTGCTGTAGGAATTATGTAACTAACATCTCCAATATCCAATGATAATGATATACAGTTATTATGAGTAAATGTATCATCTGTAACCTCATCATGTAAATTCATCTTAGTAATATCCTTATTTCCACTTAATACACTAGAAACACTACTTCTTTTATCTATAGACACTGTCTCAGCTAATTTATCTGCAAAATAGTAGTCATCTTCATTATAGTTTTGTACACCTACTAATTTCATATTTTGTGATAGAATATCTGTTAATATTGTATTTGGAATATAGTCATATACTCCACTTATAATGTCATATTCCATAATGGTACCAGTCATTAATGCTGCTCCTTTTGCTATATCAACAATCCTACCAAATACATCTCTTACATGCTCCATTTTAACTCCTCTTATGTAATACCACACTTCTGCAAAATCAGGAACTATATTTGGCATTTTTCCACCATTAGTAGTTACATAGTGTACTCTACAATTATCAAATATATGTTCTCTTAAATAATTACAACCTATATTCATAAGTTCTACTGCATCAAGTGCACTTCTTCCGTTATAAGGAGCTTGTGCTGCATGAGCACTAATCCCATTATATCTAAATTTCACAGAGTAATTAGCAAGTGTTGGGATTCTTATAGGAGTATTTATATCAAATGGATGCCAACTAAAAGCACAATCAATTCCATCAAAAAAACCCTTTTTTATCATCAATACTTTTCCAGATAAATCTTCCTCTGCTGGACATCCATAGTATTTTATAGTCCCTTTCAGCTTTTTTAGTTTGATTAATTCCTTTACTGCAATTACAGCTCCTATTGAACCTGTACCAAGTAAGTTATGTCCACATCCATGACCTGCACCACCATCTACAATAGGTTCTTTAGTAGTGGATACTTTTTGAGACAAACCATCTAAAGCATCATATTCTCCCAAAACTGCTATAACTGGTCTACCTTCTCCATAACTAGCCACAAATGCTGTATCCATACCTTCTAATCCCTCTATACTAAAACCATGTTTTTTTAAACATTCTTTTTGTAAATTTGAAGCATAGTATTCTTTATACTGAAGCTCTGGATTTTTCCATATCTTATCTGATATATCTCTTAATTCTCCCTGTATCTCATCTATATATTCCATCAAAAACTTTTTATTTAAATTATCCATATTAATTATATAAACCTCCCTGTTTCTAATAACTTATAGATTATCAGCCAAAATGACTAATTTTAACTGATTTAAAAATATTTTCTACCATACAACCATTTTATACAATAAAACCTCTTGACTTGTAAGTTTCATTTTATCAAGTAAGAGGTTTTCAAGTTTTATAAAATTTTTAGCATGTTAACCAATCAAGCATATTAACCCATAATTTATTATAGTATTTCCAATCAGTAAATTCTTTTGGACCCCAGTGAGGTGCACAGTCAGAACTAAAGATAGCAGATTTTCCTTTTCCAAACTCGCCAACAGCTACAAATGGGTCTCCTCCAATAGTTGCTAAAACAGGACAATTATCTCTAGCTACTGTTTTGTTATATCCTAAAAACTTTGGCCATTCTGTTGGTATACCTTTTAATACTGGATGTTCAGAGTCAATAACTTCTGGAATTATTCCTGCTGGTTTTTCAACTCTATCATCTTTATCTATCATTGTTATTGGTAATACATCTTTGATAGCAGTTTCTCCGAATCTAGCTTTTGCATCTATTCCTGTAAATGACATATATCCACCTACCATGATTAACGCCCCACCATTATTTACATACTCTTTGATTAGTTCAAGTCTATCTGGATTACTATTGCAATCTATAAAAGTACTATTAGATAATAAGAACGTATTAGAACCTATATCAGATAATATTATACAGTCATACTCATTTAACTCTTCTAATTTATACGGAAAACTATCTGCTGCTACATGTGCAGGCATATGAACTGTCTCATATCCTCCAGATTCTATTGCTTCTTTCAACCACTTTACAGCTTCTTCATAATGAGTTGTAACAAACGTATCAAATCCTTTTATATGAGTTATATTTTTTACCCAAGATTCCCCTACTATTAATACTTTTTTCATTTATATATTCCTCCTACTTTTATAAGTTTAATATTAGACTTGCATACATAAGTATACTATCTAAATACTCCTTAATTTCAACATATTCATCAATTGAATGACATTGTTCTATTGAACCTGGCCCTAATATAAGTGTTGGTATTTCAGCTAAATTTTTCATTACTCTCGCATCATTGCCAGCTGTTGAACCTTTTATCTCTAATTTTTTTCCTAGAGTTTCTTCTAGTATTTTATGTGCATTCACTACAAAATCAGAATCCTTGTCCATCTCAAAACCTAACCCTGATTGATATATGTTTATATTTGGTTTATTATCTTTAAGCCATAAATCTCCATTAGCCCTTGTCATTATGACATTTGTTACATCATTTACAACTTGTTCATAACTCATTATATTTGGCAAGAAGTGTACACATAAATTAAATACACACTTATCTGGCACAGTAGAACCTGCTGTTCCACCATTTATTACACCTAAATTTATTGTAGGTGAAGGTAATAGTGGATGTTTATATATCATAAGCCAGTTATGTTCCAACCCTTTTATATCTTGAAGCAACAACATAGCCTTCTCAATTGCATTTACACCCTCCCACTTACTACCACAGTGAAGAGACACACCTTTAACCTCAACTTCAAAGAATACAAATCCCATATGTGCAACTATTAAGTTTTGTTCTGATGGTTCACAAATTATGCAACAATCTCCACCAATACCATTCATAACTGCATTTATGGTACCATTTCCGCCACCTTCTTCATCTACTACTGACATTATTTTTACATTACCAGGTACATTTAGACCACTATCTTTTATAAGCTTTACAGCTAATATTGATGCTATAAGTCCAGATTTCATATCAGCAGTTCCAAGTCCATAAAGTTTTCCATTATCTTCTGTAGCACGATATGGATTATATTTCCACTTACTTATATCACCCGGTGGCATAGTGTCTACATGACCATTAAATACAATTGTCTTACCAGGTAAATCATCACTATACTTACAAATTAAATTATATCTATCTTGATAATTGTGACCTAGATTTCCTTCTTTATATATATTTTTTGCTTTTTTAATTAATTCTTCGCTTATTTCTTGTCTATCTACACTAAAACCTATGTAATTTGCAAGTTTTTCAATATATTCCTGTCCTTCTTTTTCAAATCCACCTAGTATTCCATGACCAACATCTTCAGTCTTTATACTTACAAGTTCTTTTAAATAATCTATGTATTCTTGTTTTTTACTATTTAATGTATCTAAGAGAATTTTTTTCATATTTCCTCCTAAGATTTATTTTTACATTTAAAATTTCAAGTCTAATCTCATCTATTTAAGCCATAGTAAACTTTTTCACTTAGCATATTCCCATTCAATGTATAAAGATGTATGCAAATTAAAGTATAAAAATATATACAAAAACTCAATAATTTTTATAGTTTATAAGCTAAAATTTAATTACTATTTAGATTTAGCTGATTTTTTTAATTTTATATTATTTATCCATATAGCAAATAACATTACCAAACCTTTTATAATCATTTGATTATATGAAGATACACTTAATAAGTTTAATCCATTTCCTAATATTCCTATTATTCCGACACCTATACATGTACCTACTATAGAACCAGAACCACCCATCATATTAGTACCACCAAGCACAACGGCTGCTATAGCATCCAATTCTGCTCCATCTCCAACAGTTGGTGAACCTGATGCCAAACGTGATGATAGTATTATCCCAGCTAATGCTGTTAGTAGTCCAGCTAGTGCGTATACTTTTACTATAACTTTATTTACTTTTACTCCACATAATCTAGCGGCCTCTTCATTTCCACCTACTGCATGTACATGACGTCCAAAATTAGTTCTTTTTAATAGAAAATGTCCTGCTATTACAACTATAATCATAATTATAACTGGTATTGGTATTGGTCCAATATATCCTCTACCGAGCATCTTAAATGCATCTGTATTTACTGATATAGGTCTTCCTCCTGTAAATACAAAGCTTGCCCCACTTATTATCGTTAACATGGCTAAAGTTACAATGAATGGAGGTAGTTTTTGTGTTGAAATAATTGCACCTTTTATGACTCCTAATATTGTCCCTATTGCTAATGCAAGTATCATACCTCCCCATATAGGTGCATTATAATTCACTACTGTTGTAGCCCAAAATGTACCTACTAAAGCAATTACTGCTCCTACACTTAAATCTATTCCTCCTGTAATTATTACAAATGTCATACCTACTGCAAGTATTGCATTTATTGATATTTGTCTTCCAACATTAATTAAATTGTCTAAAGTTAAAAAGTTAGATGAAGCTACACTCATTATTATAAAAATTATTACAAGTCCTACAGCTGCACTCCCTTGGTCTCTAAATACACTTGTTAATTTTGTCAATAATGGAGAAGATTTTTCTTCTTTATGCTTAGTTATTGAACTCATTAATTTTACCTCCGAAAGCCAATTTTAATACATTATTTTCAACCATTTCTTCACCTTCTAAAAATCCACTTATATGACCTTCTCTCATAACCATTATTCTGTCACTCATTGATATTAATTCTGGTATTTCAGAAGATATCATTATTATACTTACACCACTCTCCACTAAATCTCCCATTAGATTGTATATCTCTGCCTTAGCATTTACATCTATACCTCTGGTTGGTTCATCCATAATTAATATATCTGGTTGTAATAAAAGCCATCTTGCTATTATAGCTTTTTGTTGGTTTCCACCACTTAAACTTTGTATAACTTGATTCATATGTGGTGTTTTTATCTTTAAAGCTTCTATGTATTTTTCTAAAATATCTTTTTCCTTTTTTCTATCTATAATTGATTTAAACTTAGATATCTTTTTTAACCCAGCCATAGTTGTGTTTTCTTTGACACTCATTTGTAAAAACAATCCAGTACCTTTTCTATCTTCTGTTATTAATCCTAGTCCATTTTCTATTGCATCTGATGGAGTTTTAAACTTTACTTCTTCATTGTTTAAATATATTTTCCCAGAATCATATGTTCTAAGTCCAAATATAGCTTCTACTATTTCACTTCTCTTACTTCCAACTAGTCCACCTATTCCCAATATTTCACCTTTTCTTATATTAAAGCTAATATCATTAAAAACATTGTTCTTAGTTAGACTTTCCACTCGCATAATTTCTTCTTTTATTTCTACTTTTCTTTTTGGGAAAAATTGGTCTAGCTTTCTATCTATCATTAAATTAACTAATTCTTCCTCAGACGATACATCTTTGGTATTCAAAGTCGAAATCGTTTTCCCATCTCGCATTATAGTTATTCTGTCACAAATCTCAAAGAGTTCTTCCATCCTATGGGATATATATATTATACTAACTCCACTCTCTTTTAAATCATTTATAAGTCTAAAAAGTATTTCAGTCTCTTTTTTACTTATTGAAGAAGTAGGTTCATCCATTATTAATACTTTAGTTTCTGATGATAAAACTCTTGCTATTTCTACCATTTGTTTTTGAGCTATACTAAGCTCTTTGACTAAGCTATTTGGATTTATATCTATTCCCATATTATCGAAAATCTTTTTAGCCTCTTCATTCATTTTTTTGTCATTGGTTAAGACTTTGCCATTTATTTCTTTTCCCATAAAAATATTTTGTGCTACTGTTAATTCGTCAAAAACTGTTAGTTCTTGATATATGGCATTTATACCTATCTTTTTAGAGATATCTGGGGATATATTCTCTATTTCTTTGCCTTCAAAAATAAATTTTCCAGAAGTTTTCGAATGTGCCCCAGTTAAAATCTTTATCATTGTTGATTTACCAGCACCATTTTCACCCAGTAGTGCATGAACTTCGCCATGAAATAACTCAAAATTAACATTATCTAATGCTCTGACACCAGGAAATTCTTTAGCAATATTACTTAACTTCAGAATTATATTACTCATAATGACACTCCTTTTTAAATAGGATTTCTTTCAAATAATCTCATTTTATTTTACTAATTCTTAAAGTCTTTTATATTTTCCTTATCATAAAGTAAAGCTGGTACTGGTATATTCTTTTCTACCTTTTCCCCTTTTATAGCTTTTACTACTGCTTCTACAGCTAAACGTCCCATCTCTTTAGGTTGTTGTTGAATCATAGCAAGAATAGTTCCATCTGTTATTCCACTTGATGCTTCTTCAGTTAAGTCAAATCCTACAATCTTAACATCCTTATTTTTTGCAGATTCAAGTGCAGCTTTAGCTCCTAGTACACTATTTTCAGCTGTTGCATATATTATATCTACATCTGGATTAGATTGAATTAAGTTTTCTACTGTATTAAGAGATTCTTCTCTGTCATATCCTGGTTGTGAATTTAATATCTTAACATTTGCTGAACCTTTTAATGCATCTTTAAATCCATCTATTCTCTGCATTTGTATTTGAGATTTTAAATCTGTCACTATTGCTATTTCTGACTTTCCACCTAACTTTTCATCTATGTATTTTTTAGTGTATTCCCCTAATTTTTTACCAGCATCATAACTAACTGTTCCTACATAACTTGTAATATTTTCAGTATTTAATACAGCATCTACTGTAACTACTGGCATTTTTTCAAATGCTCCTTCTACTGCTGGTACTATAGCCGAATTATCAGTTCCAAGTACTATCATTCCATCTACATTTTGTTGTATAAAATCTTCTATTGCTGATGTTTGCTTAGCTACATCTTGGTCTGGGTCATTTACTATAACTTTCACACCTAATTCTTTAGCTTTTTCTTTTATTCCCTCATCAATATCTATAAAAAATTGATGTTGAAGAGTTATTGTAGATACTCCAATAGTTAAATCTTTCTTGTCTGAACCACCTTTATTATCTGATTTACTTGGTCCTTCCATTGAACACCCTGTTAACATTCCTATTGCTAGTATTCCAGCAATTCCTAAAGATAAAATTTTTCTCACTCTCATAATTAACCTCCATTTTTAATAGTTTTAAATTTGAACAAATTAGATTTTTATTTATTATTTAAATATTTTTCAACATCTTCTTTATAGGGCATACCAGATTGTGCACCTAGTTTAGTTACAGAAAGACCTGATACTACTACTGCATATTCTACTGCTGTATATAAATTTTTCCCTTCTGTTATAGCCACTGCCAATGCTCCATTAAATGTATCTCCTGCTCCTGTGGTATCTTGAACATCAACACTTATACAAGATACATGCTTGATTTCCTCACCATCATAAAATCTAGCTCCATTTTTTCCTTCTGTTATTACAAGTTTATTTGGATATTTTTTTAATACTTCTTCTATCCCTTCATTTGTGTCAAAAACTATCTTATATTCATGTTCATTTGGTGTTAAGTAAGTTACTTTTTCTATTATATCTTCATTTAGTTTTACTGCTGGTGCTGGATTTAATAAAACCTTAATCCTATTTTCAAAACAGAAATTCACTACATAATTTATTGTTTTTAATGGAATCTCTAATTGTAGCAATACTATATCTGCATTCTTTATCTCTTCTTCATTCTTTTTAATTAATTCTATATCTACTAGCTCATTCGTCCCTGGTACAACAACAATACTATTATCATTTTCACATAATGTTATAACAGCAACACCAGAACTTTTGTGATTATTTCTGGATACTAAACTATAATCAACTTTATTCGTTCTAAAATTTCTTATTAACTCCTCTCCTAAGCCATCTTCCCCTATGCATGATATCATTTTTACATTTGCTCCTAGTTTAGAAGCTGAGATAGCTTGATTAGCCCCTTTTCCTCCAGGTGATGTAAAAAAACTATTACCTAATACTGTTTCTCCTTTTTCTGGTCTTTTATCTACAGAACATACCATGTCCATGTTTACACTTCCTATGACAACTATGTTTCCCATTACATTACTCCTTTACATATCTATTTATGTCTCTCGTGCTGTTATTCACTTTCTTTTGTTGAATCTCTTATGACTAATTCTGGTTTGAAAATCAATTCATCAAACGATTCTTTTTTATCTCCTCTTAAACAATTTATCAATATTTCACTGGCTTTATATCCTATATCATAAGATGGCTGTTTTACTGTGGTAAGAGAAGGGCTTATTAGACTTGATGTTTGAATATCATCAAATCCCACGACACTTACATCATTTGGTATACTTAATCCTCTTTCTTTAAGACCTCTTATGACACCTATTGCAATCAAATCATTTGCACAAAATATTGCATCAAAATCTATCTTTTCTAAATTTTTTATAAATTCTTGTCCCCATTCAATCTTATATTTTCCTTCAAATACATAAGCAGGATTGTAGCTTAAATTGCACTCGATTAGAGCCTTTTTATATCCTTCTAATCTATCTACTGCTATTTCATTTTGAAGTGGACCACTTAGGTATATTATTTTCTTATTTCCAATATCTAATAAATGTTTTGTAGCTATATAGGCCCCTTCAAAGTTATTTATTTTAACAATTCCTTTTAAGGTTTCTTTGTTCATACTTATCTTCTTATCAATCAAGACAGTTGGTATTTTTATATCTTTATAATTTGCTTCTTTCCAGTTTGTATTTGAAGATGCTGCAAATATAATTCCATCTATCATCCTCTCTGATAGTGTTCTTATTCCTTCATATTCTTTTTTAGCATCTTCATCTGTATTACATAAAATTATATTGTAGCCTTCTTCATTAGCTTTATCTTCTACACCTCTTGATACATCTGTAAAGAATGGATTTCGTATATCTGGTATAAGAAGCCCTATAGTATTAGTTTTTTTAGTTACTAAACTTTGTGCTAATTTATTTGGTACATAATTTTTTTCCTTCATTATTTTCAAAATTTTTTCTCTTGTTGCCTGACTTATATTTTCATCTTTATTATTAATGACTTTTGACACAGTTGTTTTAGAAACACCAGCCAATTCGCCAATTTCTTTTATAGTTATACTCAAGAAGTTCACCCCCAAAATTTAGGAAACCGTTTTACTTAACCGGTTACCTAGATACTATCACATCTTTTTTTCATTTGCAACCATTTTATATAAATTTTGATATTTTTCCCTTTTTTCAAAATATTGCAACTTATAATTCAATTTTAATATTTAAATTAATCTGCAAAAAAAAATTAATATACTTTTATAATTATCTAAAAGTATATTAATTAATTTAAGCAGTATTTATTAAAGTTCAAATCCTTGCTCTATAATCATTTTTTTATCATTTTCAATCCCACTTCCAACAGTTGTCAAATAATCACCAACAATTGCAGAATTTACTCCCCCATTAAATCCAACTTTGTCATATCCCTTTAATGATAGCCTTCCACCAGCATACCTTATGTACACATTAGGAATTATAAACCTAAATACTGCTGTTGTTTTTAGTATTTCCATTGGTTCTAATACATCATAATTTTCCATTGGTGTATTCTTAATAGGATTTAAAATGTTTATTGGAAATGATTTTACATTTAATTCTCGTATTTCAAAAGCCATTTTTAGTCTCTGTTCTTCACTCTCATTCATTCCAATTATACCGCCTACACATACATCTAGCCCAGCTTTTTTAGCATCTTTTATAGTTTTTATCCTATCTTTATATGTGTGTGTTGTACATATATTATGAAAATTATCTCTACACGTCTCAACATTGTGGTGATATGTAGTCACACCTGCTGACTTCAACATTTTAGCTTGCTCATAATCTATAATACCTAAAGATGCACATAATTTTAAATTAGTATTTTCCCTCAATCCTTCATAGATATTTAAAATATTATTAAACTCCTTTCCTGACATACCTTTACCACTTGTAACCAATGAGAATCTATGCACTCCTTTACTCTCCATCTCTTTAGCTCTATTTAAGATTTCATTGTAATCTAATAATGAATATTCTTCTACACCAGTTTTATAATAAGAAGACTGAGCACAAAATTTACAGTCTTCACTACATTTGCCAGATTTAGCATTCATTATCGTACATAAATCTGCTTTTCTTCCCATAAAATATTCTCTTATTTCATTTGCAGATTTTAATAGAATATCAAAATCGTTTTTATTATTTGTATCAAGGCTTATTAAATTAAGAGCTTCTTCATAACTTATTTCTTTTTCTCTCAATACTTTATTTTTTAATTTTATTATGTATTTTTCCATATATCCTCCTATTTGTCAACTTAATATTTTTATGTAGTTTACTTATTATATATAGTATTGCATATATAACATTTATTGGTCAACTTTATTTTATACACAAGTTTACTATACACAAAAAAATACTGCTTCAAAATAATATTAGTATATGGATTATACATATTATTATTAAAGCAGTATTTTTTATTAGAATATAATTCTTACTGGTTTATAAAACTATCCTTGTCTTAACTCCATCCAAGCTTTCCATTGTAATAACCTCTAAGCCTTCATATTCTCTAAATAGCCATTTTAAATCCTTCATGGCTTGATTAACCTGACTTTTTGTTAGATTATTTATAAAATATTCTTTTCTAGTTTCCTCATACTCTTTGCTAGTCAAAAAGTTTCTTAGAAAATTAAACGCAAATACACTTGGAATATTGTTTACATTAGCCTTCTTGCTGTTTTCCTTCTCATAGTAAATTTTCATAAATGCATACTCCTTTGATACTTTTAGATTTCTCTTACAATAATTATATGCATTTAAGTGCTACTATTCTTATAATTTTATTAATTCATATTCTTTACTTCCCATACCCATTTCACATGCATAGTCTATTATTCTAGTTCCATTTACATGAGGATGTTCATGTTTGAAAACATCATGACCCATTTCCTTGCAAATCAAATCATAGCATGCTTGTTCAATAGCTACAGGGTCTGTTGATGCTAATATTCCTATATCATGGGCAATTGGTCTACCTGACCAAGGTACACAATCACAAAGTGGAGTTACATTCATAACAAAAGTTATATACCCTACCTTGTCTTTTTTATTTGATACTGCTCCATAAGCGTATTCTGCCATCTTTTCGACAAACACATCTGAGTCACTTTCCCATTGTATAGTTACTGCTCTAGTTGGACAGACAGTTGGACATTCTCCACATCCATAACATACATCAGAATCTATAACTGCTTTTTTATCCACTATACTTATAGCTTTTGTAGGACAAGAATTAACACACTTTCCACAACCTACACACTTCTTTTCCTTTACTACTGGAGTAACATCAGAATGTTGCATTTGTTTTCCTGCTGCACTTGCACATCCCATAGCTAAGTTTTTTAATGCTCCTCCAAAACCTGCTGCTTCATGACCTTTAAAATGACTCATTACTATCATTGCAGAAGAATTATAAATTTCTCCACCTATTTTTACACTTTCAAAATGTTTTTTGTCTATTTTTACATTCTCATAATTTCTACTATATAATCCATCTGCAATTATTACTGGTGCATTTACAACTGCATAAGCAAATCCATTTTCTATAGCAGTTGTAAGATGGTCTACAGAATTTGTTCTACTCCCTGTATACAGTGTATTTGTATCTGTTAAAAATGGCTTTCCTTCGCAGTCTTTAACCTTATCAACCACTTGTCTAACTGCCACAGGACTCATATATGTAGTATTTCCCTTTTCTCCAAAGTGAAGTTTAATTGCGACTTGGTCATTTTTTTCTATTAAATCTTTGAATCCTGCTTCATCAAATAATCTTCTTACATTGTTTGGTACGTTTTTATTTTGCGAATTTGAGTATAAATCACAAAAATATACTTTTGACTTTTCCATATCTACACCCCTTTAAAATATTTACTTATACTAATTTTATCACTTTTAAAGTAATTTTTAGTATATTTTAACATAATTAAATATTCTTATATTTATTTGATACAAATAATATTATTTGTATTATTTTCTACACTTAATTCTATATATTAAAAATCAAAAAGACTTGAAACTTAAGTCCAAGTCTTTTTGATTTTTAGGTGTAGTTTTTAACAACATAAGATTACTTTACCTTGTGATAAAGGTATTATTAAACTGGTTTTTTATTAAATAAAATAACAGCTGCTAGTAAACATACTACAGAAATAAGAACTGTTATAATAATTGGAATAATAAATTCTGGCATTGCCACTTTCCCTGAAATCAAGTCTATATTTTTTGACATCAAGAAATTAGGAGTATAAGGTGCAATCTGTTTAGGAATAGAAATTAAACTCAATAAAAGAGTTGCCACCAATACAAGTAAAACACTGGCAAATGCTGGTCTAAATAGTACACACCCAAGAATTAATACACTAATATACATAATTCCTATAAGCCATAAATTAAATGCTGAAAATATAATATGATTAAGATTTGCAGTTGGCCAAAAATACATTGTATATCCATAAGCAAATAAAAAACTCAACCAAAAACCAATTGTCATAATAATCACCGTAACAGAGAATTTAGACAATACTATAGATGAACGTGATAAACCTTTAGTCAGCATAATAACAAGTGTCCCTTTAGAATATTCATTTGATAAAATATTACAAAAAATAATTAGAGTTAAACTCATACCAAGACCAGAGATATTGCTAAAAAATTGTGTCCAAGAATCTAAAGCAGTTGGTGCAGCAGTAACTTTTAAAGTCGGTGCAAAATGAGCAATCAAGTCTGGCATAAATTTTGCAGAAATAGGACTACTTATACCAAATATTAGAAATAAAATAATTAAACTAAATAATTTATAATTTCTTAAATTCTCTTTAAATTCTTTTTTTGTAAATGCTATGTATTCTCTCACTTTACTACCTCCAAAAATAAATTTTCAAGTGATAATTCTATTAGTTCCATCTTTACTGGACAAAGATTCATTTCTGCGAGTGTAGATATAACTGTTTTTTGTATTGCTTTTATATCTTTACCATGCAAAACAATTTCCATATTAGTTTCTTCTGAATCTTTTAGTAAGGATTTAATACCATCACTAGACTTAAACTTTTGAATTTCATCATTACTTGCAAACTCCAGTAAAAGTCTATCCTTTCCGTGCATACTTTTTATTTCTGAAAGTGTACCACTAAGGGCAATGCTTCCTTTGTTTAATATAGCAACATGGTCACAGATTCTTTCAACATCTGATAGTATATGTGTTGAAAATATTACAGTTGTTGAGTCTTTGATTTTAAGCATAATATCTAATATTTCTTTTCGACCAACAGGGTCAAGTGCACTTGTTGGTTCATCACAAATAAGTAATTTGGGGCGTGAAAGCAAAGCTTGAGCTATACCAAGTCGTTGCTTCATTCCACGAGAAAACCCACCTATTCGTCTCTTTTCATTTCTAAGACCCACAAGTGATAACAACTCTTCACTCCTTATCTGTATTTCTTTTTTTGAAAGTCCCGTAATTTCACCACAAAGAGAAAGATATTCAAGTGGTCTCATATAATTGTAAAACTCTGGAACATCAGGCAGATAACCTACATGACGATTAGAACTTGTTTTCCCATAGGTCACTTTCTCACCACAAACATCTATAGTTCCACTATCTGGTTTAAGTAACCCAAGTACCATTTTCATTGTTGTAGTCTTACCTGCACCATTCTTACCTACAAACCCAAAGACTGACCCTTCTGGTACAGTAAAATTTAAATTATCTATTATCTTTCGATTACCAAAACCTTTTGATAATCCATTTATTGAGACAATATTCATCATTCTTCACCTCTTCCTATTGTAAAATACAAAATTGGTCCTATTAAACTAATAAACAGTACTACAATAATCCATATTGCCTTATTTCCAATTTTATAATTTGGATGTCTCAACACATGAACAAGTGCAGTAATTATAAGTATTAAATCTAAAATAATAACAGGAACCAAAAGTGGTAAGTATTCCATCAAATTTTCCATAATCTTATTCCTCCAATAAAGATAATTTTTCTATAAGAAATTTGTATTCTTTGTTTTCACTTAATACAGAAAACATTGGATTATTTTTAATAGCAGCAACAATACCTGCTTTTACGATTGTATCATCACGTGTAATACCTGTTCCAATTTCAGAAATCCATCTGTCAAGTTTATTAAAAAAGTCATCCCCATGTATTATAATTGGGTATATATCACGTGTTGCTAAATCTACATATTTTCGTAATGATTTAATAGCTCCTTCATTATCACCATGTATTAAATTAATTTGTGCCTGTGTTAAATATGAAGAAAGCATAATAGCAGGAGATAATGTATCAAGCTCAAATATATCTGAAATTGCTAGAATACGTCTTTCTATTTCCTTCATTTGTAATTTATCTGCATTTTGCAAAATACCCACTAGGTTTTGGACTAATGATATAAGGTTCTGATATGCACCAAGTTGAAATGTTTCTCTTGCTTCATCCATTTGGCCATTCATCATTTGCCCCTGTGCAAGAAGTATAGATTCATTTATCATGGGAAAATTGCTGTTTTGCAATAAATCAATCACTTGTATGGGTTGATTTAACAATATATAACAAGTTGCCTCCATACTTTTTGCTTGACGGCAAATATCTATGTCATTACAAGTTTCCTGTATACGAATAAATATTTCTAATGCTTCACTAATTAATAGTTCACGCTTTTTTTCATCTACAATATCATAGTGATTAACTATTAAAAGACCCATCCGAAAAATCAAAGGAAAACATGAATAATATTTTTTTATGATTTCTCTTATTTCATCCATGACTTCATCAAATGGTTTAACCGTAAAGTCTTTGCACAGTTTATTATACAGTTTATTAATATCTTCCTTCATCATTTGAGGTTCATAACATATTAACTCATCAACGGTAATGTTGAAATATGTCGCGAGTTGCGGTAAAAAGGTTATGTCAGGATAGCTTTGTCCAGTTTCCCATTTAGATACAGAAGCTTTAGAAACGCCTATATAATTTGCAAGTTCATCTTGTGTAATTCCTTTTTCTTTACGCTTTAAAATCAGCGTTTTTGCGATGTTTAATTCATTCATGTCAATCCCTCCTTATGTATAATTATATCCTTAAACATGTAAAGCTAACAAGCGATTTGAAGTTGACTTTTGACGAAAAAATCAACCACAGAGAAACAAATAAACAAGTATATAAAATATATATTTAAATTTATATTTAATCTCTTTTGTAAAATATGTAAACTTTGTAAATAAAATCCATATTATATAAAACTAATAGTTAATCTATCTAAATACAGTTTTTATTTATCACGTTTTTAAATATTTTGTGTAAAACCTCTTTTAATATAAACACCTTATTTTCATTTCTCATTTCATATTCTTTTTAAAATACTGAATATAACTCTTCGATTTTCCATTTAATTCTTTTATAAAGTTATTATTCGTATTTATTCCTCTAATTATAACAGGCAACTATCATGTATTGGTATTTGTCTATTATATAAAAATCTATAAAAGAAAAGCAGTCAATCATTTAGATTAACTGCTTGTACATATATCTTATTAAACTGTATAAACTATAATTTTTATTATTCTCCATTTTCATCCCAAGTCATAAATCCCCATCCACTATCTGGATAAGTATCAATAGACTTTTCTCTAATCATATAACCAACTTTATAACACTCTTTTGTTATTTTATTAGATAGTATACATCCTTCTCCATTTATCTAATTCCATTTAATTAACTTTTCTTTTCAACCTTAACTTTTTTAAAATCATCTTTTTTAATAATTTCATACTTATTTTCTCTTCAACATCATCAAATGAGGGTGTCTCAAAATTAACTTTTTACTTCATAAGGCACTCTTTTTTGTATGAAGTAAAATATATTTTCATCATTTCAACAATAAGTAAGAGGCTTATCTCTATTTTGAGACAGCCCCATTTGATGGTGTTGAACATTTAAATAAGGTTGAACTCGTTTTATCTCTCTTTTTAAGATATCTGTAAATTTGCACATAAAGTCTCTTCTTCTTTTACAATTCTAATAGTTTTATTAAAGCCAAAGTATATATCTCCATATTCTTTCGTATATGATTTATTGGTACTCTTTCATCTACTCCATGACCACCAGTTTTATACGCTAAGAACTTAGGTCCAAACGCCACCATATCTTTAAACCAACTTGCATATGTGCCACCACCCATAGCAATTGTATATCCATTTTCATCTGTTACTTCTTCATAGGCTTCTAATAATTTTTTAAGTACTAAATTACTCTCATCCACATAATGTAAGTCTTTATGAGCAATAACCTCTATTTTCCAACCATTACAAAAAACCTTTTTGAATCTATCTATTATGTTATTTAAAACTATATTTTTACCATACCTTATATCTAACTCACATACGATTTTTTCCTCATTTACTTTTAATATTCCTAAATTTAAGGTAGTGTTTTTGAATACCTCATCATATTGATTAATCCCCAATGCATCTCCATAATAATCACTACAAAGGTATTTTGAAACTAATTCTATATCTTCTCTATGCTGAAAATCCATATTATCCTCAACTATCTTTATTACCATTTTAGATATAGCATTTTCTCCCTTTTCAGGATTACTTGCATGTACAGCTACTCCTTTAGTAGTTAACTCTGAAATAATTCCATTAATAATTTTTGCAGTACAATGAGATGGAACAACATTTTCTTTAGTTCCTCCCCTTACTATTATGTAAGGTTTACTTTTGTCAATTTTAATTTCTTTTTCTATCCTTATATGAACCCTTCCTTTTTCTCCATTAACCACTGGATACATAGCATCTGGAGTAAATCCCATACTTGGAATTTCTTCACCTTTATCTAAGTAATATTTGATACATTTCATACCTGTCTCCTCATTTGTACCAAAAATTAATCTTATTCTTTTATTAATTGTAGGATACATATCCTCTATGTTTTTCAATACATGTATAAGCATAGATACAGCACCCTTATTATCTATGACACCTCTTCCATAAATAATATTGTCAATTACTGCTCCCGAAAATGGGTCTACACTCCACCCCTCTCCTGGTGGAACTATATCTAAATGCATTGGAATCCCTATTAATTCCTCTCCCTCTCCAATTTCTGCATATCCAATATAATTATCAATATTTTTAACACTAAAACCTAAACTAGCACAGTAATCTAAAGTTTTATCTAAAGATTTTTTAGGTCCTATACCAAAAGGACATTGTGAAATAGGTTCACCTTGTTGTGAATCAATTTTTATCAATTCTTTTAGAAATTCTATGGTTCTATTTAAACTATTATCTACACTTCTGCTTATATCCATAAATCAACCTACTTTCTATCTTTTTAAAGCCTGTCCTTAAAGAACAGGCTTTTAGCATTAAAAATTATTTTTTTGTAAATACTAATTCACAAACTTCATCATCATGAGCACATTTTTGAGCAAAATCTAATTTAACACCTTGTGCGCAGTCAACTCTTCCATAATCCCCATAACAAGCTAATCTACAAATTTCTTTTCTTTCTTCTTTAGTTAATCCATATTCTTTCCAAGCAGCATCTAATGGACAGTGATGGAATTTTAAAACGCCATTCTCATCTGTATTTTCTACTAATTCCATTTCAAACACTTTTTGTCCTTTACTGTTATATAACATTTCTGCCATTTTTCCTGGAGTATCTGCTACGTTATATTTTTGACCTCTCATTTTACCAAATCCATATATTGCTTCTTTACATATATCATCTGGATTAGCTCCTAATTTTTCAGCTTCTTTCATAAGAAGATAGAACCATACTGCTCTTTCTCCTGTTGCTCCTCTAATTCCTTCTAAATATTCCTTTTCTGTATACATTTTTTCTGACATTTCTTTCTCCTCCTAAAATTAAATTCTATATTTTAATCACTGTGAATTAGAATATTCCAATGAATGACCCTACCAATGCTAATACAACTAAAATTACTAATAACTTAGTTATTGTCCACTTCTTGTATTTCATTCCCCAATATACGAAGAATACAACACCAAGTGGTAATAAACCTGGAGCAATCATATTTAATGTATCTTGAACAACAATTGCTTTACCACCAATATCAAATGATAGCGGAGTTGAAAGCTTAACTGTAGTTGCAGATAATGCTCCCATCATAAACATTCCTAGAATTGAAGCACCATCAATTATCTTATTGACAATACCACCTGATAGAATTTTCTTAATTGAATCTCTACCTAAAGAATATCCTAAATGAAATAAGTAATAACCTTCGCAAAATAGTAATATACTAAACATTATTGGGAAAAATGCACCTATAACACTTCCTTCTGCTCCAAATGAAGCACCTAAAGCTAAGAATATTGTTTGAAATGTACCAAAATCTAAAGTATCTCCAATTCCAGCCAAAGGTCCCATAAGACCATTCTTAACACCTGAAATAACTTCTCCTGGGATTTTTCCTTCAGTAGCTTTCTCTTCTTCCATAGCTAAAACTGTACCGTGAATTAATCCTCCCCATATAGCTTGAGTATTAAAAAATTGTAAGTGTCTCTTTAACGCATCTACTAAATCTTCTTTTCTCTTATATAACTTTTCTAAAGCCGGAGTGAAACTTGCACAAACTGCTAATGCTTGCATTCTTTCAAAAGAGTTGGATAATTCTGCTGTCCACCACCATCTTAGATATGTTTTTGTTACATCTTTCTTTGTAAGTACTCTTGTCTTATTAACTTCAGTTGGACCTTGTCCATTTTTAACTTCTTTATTTTTTATTTCTTGCATTATACTTCACCTACCCTTTTGTCTTCTTTCATAAAGGTAATTAAAAGAGCTATACAAACACCAAATATTGCAGCTGCAGTAATTGATATTTCAAAATATTGAACCATAAAAAATCCTATAATAAACATTGGTAAAAATTTATTTTTACCTATAGTAAATATTGTTGTTGCAAAACCTAATGCAGGTAATATACCGCCCATTACTGTTAATCCATTCATTAACCATTGTGGTATAACATCTAATAATGATTGAACTAAATCTGCTCCAAAAAAGTTACATACAAAAACTATTGGAAACCTTAAAACAAACCCAAATATTAAAGAATAAAGTGTTGCACATCTCCAGATGCCTTTTGTATTACCTTCTTCAGCATACTTATCTGCCTTATGAACCAATACAGCATTACCAGTTCTTCTTAAGTTATTAACTAATACTCCTATAACACCTAAAGGTACCGCAATAGATACTGCAACTTCTGCATTAACACCAGTTTGAAGTGCTACTGGTATTGCAATAAGAGCAGCTAGACATTTATCTGATGGAATATTTCCCCCTGCTGCGACCATTCCTAGATAAACCATTTCTATACTTGCACCAACAATCATACCAGTTGTTACATCACCCCAAAGTAATCCAAGGCTAAAACCTATAAATAAAGGAGACTTTAGTGTTGAGAAAAGGGTATACCCTGCAAGACCTGCTGCAAACCAATACCATAATCCTGTTACAATTGCCAACATCAAAACAGATTCCATTTATAATTCCTCCTAATTTATATTTTTTATTTAAATTTCTTTAACGCATTTTCATATGTCATAGATGATTCCTCTGGTATAACTTGTAGGACTATTTCAACCCCATTTTCATTAAGTTCATTAAGTTGTTCTACATCCTCATTTCCTAATGAAACAGCTGTAAACACCATTTTCTTTCCTGCTTCATTTGGAATACCTCCTAATTGAATCTTTTCATATTTAAGTCCAGCTTTATAAGCCTTATTTGCCATATCAACATTTTTAAATAGAATAAATATATTTTTATCTCCTAAAGTGTTGTTTTGGAATGCTTGTCCCGCATCTTCTGCTGTTAAAATAACTACTTCTACTCCTGATGGTGCTGCCATTTTATATATGTCAGCCATAAATTCATCTTGACCTAAGAAGTCATCAACTATTATTATTTTTTGAGCTTGAGCGATTTTTACCCATTTTGTTATAACTTGCCCATGAATTAATCTGTGGTCTACTCTTACTAATGTTATTTTTGCCATTATATTCACCTCATAATTTATATTTTTTTAAATTCTTTAATTAAATCCACACAAAGGTTATTATTTTTTTTGACGATTCTTTCTGGTAATGTATGTAATTTATCTTCTTTGCTTAATTCTTCATCTACGATTAAAATTGTCTGTAAGCTAAGTCCATTTATTGCATCTATTCCTCTTCTTATAGCAACAGCTATTGCAACACTTGATGTAGATCCTCCATATAAATCTGATATTATAATTTTCACATCTTCTTTATCTACTACTTCTTCAACCTCTTTCATAAATACAGAAACATCTTTTTCAGAACTTAGTGATAAAACTTCATATTGATTTGACAATCCAAAGTTTTTATTTGTTTCTTCTACTAAGACTTTTCCCCAAGTTCCATGGCACAGTATGATTACCTTATATTTATTCATTGCTAAATAAACTCTCCTTTATAGCGATTAATATTTTGGTTTAATTCTACTTCTTCTTCATCAGGTACCATTTGAATTGATACATTAATATTCTTTTTAATAAATTCATCTATTAAAAGAAACTCTTTTTTATTAATGTATACATTTTGAGATATTTTCTTTTTTCCTATTCCTGTAGGTATTCTTCCAACAATAAGTTTTTTGATATTAATCCCTTCTTCTATCATTCTATTTGCAGTATCTAAATTTTTAATTAATACAAAAACGTTATCATCAGCTTGATTATTATAAAAATATCTCCTTGATTCACTTACAGTTAATATTGATAAATCAATATTCTTTGGTGCTGCCATTTTTATCAAACCTTTAGCAATAACATCATTGGTTGTTTCATCATCTACTACTACTATCTTTTTTACACCTAGATGCTTAACCCATTTATATATAACTTGACCATGTATTAATCTATCATCACATCTGCAATATTTTACTAAAGACATTTTTAATCAAACTCCTTTTTCTATTACATTGAGCTAAGAACTTTATTAATATTGTTTATACCAGTTTGTCCTGCTTCAATACATGCTTCTGCTAACTCTTCTAAACTTTTTCCCTCTCTATTAATTAAAGCTTCAAGTAGCATTGGAAGATTTACTCCAGTAAGTGCATGAAACTTGCCACCTTTTTTAAGGTTTAAACTTGCAACATTACTTGGCGAACCTCCTAATAGGTCAGCTAATACTAAAACTCCGTCACCTTCATCTAATTCATTTAACTTTTCTACAAAATTTTTATTTAAGTCTTCAATATTATCATTCCTATTTAGTTTAATTGCTGCTGTTCTTTCTGCTGGTCCTGCAATAAGTTCACAGCTTTTTATAATTTCTTCACTAAAACTCCCATGAGTCATAACTATTATTCCTATCACCAATTTCACCTCACTTTTCTTGTCACTTTTTATATAAGCAATTGCCGTGCCAACTTATGTGTATCAATAACAAATGGCTATTTTACAGGATTTAATCAAAACTTTTTACTCAATTTTTTTTAAAAACTTATTATTTCGATATGTATCAAAAGATTTTTTCAACCTGTATCAAATCTGTATCAAAAAAAGTAAAAAAAAGATAGCCTTTTGGCTATTTTTAAATTTTGTATCAACTTTTGAATTTATCTGTATCATATTGTGATTCAAATATATCTAATATATTTGCATATTCCATATCTGAAATAATTATATCGAATGTCTCTTCTACTAGCTTAAAACTTTCTTTTATAACTAAATATAATTCTTTATTTCTACTAATTCTTTCTTCATATGATTTATAAACTAAAGACTCTTTTATTATTACTCTTTCAATCATACATGAACAATGAAATATAAACTTTACTAAAAGTTCATCTTGAATTACTAAAGAATAGTGTTCACTAATTCTATTAATTACTTCTTTTAATATAAAATAAGCCTTTTCCCCATTTAAAAAAGTCAAAGTTTTACTAATATTATCAATTAGTAATCTATCAAAATATCTACCACCATTATCTTTTTCAGCATATGTAACTTCCATATCTCCATAATGTTTCTTTATAGATTCTATAATATTAAAATATAATTTCTCTAATGTCATTTCTGGAGTTAGAGCCTTTCTAGTTGCTTCTATTACAATAGGTGTACTTACCATATCTATTGCTTTTACTTCTTTTCCTGTAGCATCACGAATAACTTTAGCAAATGTTAAAATAGACCCCATATCAGTTAAAATTAAAATTCCTTTTCCTTTATCAATTTTATTGGCTATTTCTACAGCTTGTACTAAAATATCCTGAACTCTATCTTCTAATCCCATATTAATTGCCACTGCATGGTTACAATCCAGTAAAGTATTGGCTACATTCACCATGCTAGATGCTGTAGATTCACCATGCATTATGACTAATATTGCTATACTCTCCTCATTTAATCCCACATACGATAAATAAAGAAATGTTGCTAAAAAAATTGCTTCATCTTCTGGAAACTCTACTCCATACATTAATGACATGTTAGATAATATTTCTTTTGCTATGTTATATTCATATGCTCTTTCCTTCATAATTTCATCTTTATTAGGATGCTTTACTATATTTCCAATCTTTATTCTTTCAATTAAATTCTGAATATGTAAAGCTATAGCTTTTATTAATTTATCTAATCCTTCTCTTTTGCTCCATTTATCATGCTTTTGTAAAATATATTTTACAGTAGTTGCAATTGAATCATTAACAATGTTGTTATAAGCTGTTTGATTACTACTATTATATATAAAAGTATTCATTAAATTATAGGAATACTTCTGTATGTCTCCATCTATAACACTTCTAATTTGTGACTCTTTAATACCTTCTTGTTGAAGTTTATTCCAAGTTTCTTTTATCATTCCATAAAAATCTAAATCATATTTTTTATTTTCTATTAATAAATTTTCACTTTCAAAATCCTTTTCTTCTGGTAAAAAAATAATATCATCTTTTCCAATAAAACTGAAATTTTGTACAAACTCCTCTTTTCTATTATTTCCATATAATGATTCTCTAATATTATTTGGTAGAAGAGAGAGCCTTACATATACACATTCCCTTTTATAGGTCATATAATCTAAAAAAGCTCTTGCACAAATTAATTGTATATCGCTTTTTAATTGGCCTATATTTCCCTTACACTTATATAAAATAAATGCCTTAATAACTTCTTTTGAAACCTTTAACTTAACACCAATCCTAACACTCTCTTCTTTAAAAAAATAACATATAAGCTTCATTCTCTCTTGAAAGCCTCTTTCCTCTAAAGACGGAATCTTTATAGTTACAGGTATTCTTCTTAAAAACGTTTCCAACATTGCTGTTTCTGGGTCTTCTGTAGTGGCTGCAATTATCATAACTCTACACTCGTGTACCTTATTAGCCTCTCCTAACCTTCTATATATCCCTTTATCCATAAGCAGAAATAGCATTTCTTGTCCCTCTGCAGATAATCTATGAACTTCATCTAAAAACAATACTCCATTATTAGCTTCATGTACAATACCATACTTATCTTTATCAGCTCCAGTAAATGCTCCTTTTACATATCCAAAAAGCTGCGCTAATAATAATTGCTGATTATCAGAATAATCAGCACAGTTAAATATGATAAATGGTGCATTATCACTATCTTCTTTTATAGTTAAACTATACTTATACATATATTCTGCAAATATAGATTTACCAACTCCTGTAGGTCCTATTATTAATGTACTCAACCCCTTAGGTGGATATATTACTGCTGCTTTAGCCTGTTCTATTTGGGACCTTAAACTTCCATCACATCCTACTAAATTAAAAATATTGTTCTCTTTTTTTATACTCTCTAAAATATACTCATCTTTGATAGAATCATTTTCACTATATTCGTTTATAGAGTTAATATTATCAAATATCCCTTTATTTAGTTTCTTTCCTAAAATACTCTCAATACTTTCTTTATATAAGTACTGAACAGGCTTACCCTTTATCTTTATAATAATACTTTCTTTTATTAATTGATTTAATTCCTTACTAGCATTAC
This sequence comes from Clostridioides difficile ATCC 9689 = DSM 1296, assembly GCF_001077535.1. GTDB lineage: Bacteria > Bacillota > Clostridia > Peptostreptococcales > Peptostreptococcaceae > Clostridioides > Clostridioides difficile. The sequence continues at coordinate 416,043 of NZ_CP011968.1, read as the reverse complement.
TTCTATTTATACCTACTTCAGTAGCTATATATTCTGCATCAAATCCAAATCTAATGCCATTATTAAAGTTCAAGTGTTCTTCTGTTAACCTTTTCAAGCAAATTAAAACTTTTTCTTTCCTTGATAGCTTCTTTTGTGTCATAGTTAACCTCCCCTATAAGCAGTAATACTGTTAAACATTTATTATTAAGCTTAATTCTACAATATTTTAATATTTTTGTCTAATTATGTAACTATTGATTTTCTTTCCTATTCGTTTTATAATATAAATTACGTTACCCTCATCTTTTATAGAGGAGGAATTTATATGAATTTTTTATCAGATTTACACACACACTCTATAGTCAGTGGTCATGGCTATAGCACTTTACTAGAAAATATTAATTATTGTAAAGAAAATGGAATTAAGATACTAGGTACATCTGAACATGGTCCTAAGATGCCTGGTTCTCCCCACAAATGGTACTTTCACAACATTCAAAATATCCCAAGAATCATAAATAACATTATAATTTTAAGAGGCTGTGAAGCAAATATACTAGATATTAAAGGAAACATAGACCTAGAGCCTTTTGTAATTCCTCGGTTAGATTATCTTATCTTGTCATTTCACGAAGCTGTGTTTTCTCCAAATACATTAGAGAATAATACTAAAGCTTTAATAAATGCAATAAATAAGCATGATAATATTGAAATATTAGGACACCTTGGAAACCCAAACTACCCAATCGACTATGAATTAATCATTAAATTAGCTATAGAAAAGAATATCTTAATAGAAATAAATAATTGTTCTATTAAAGGCGTGTCAAGAAATGGTAGCTCGGATAACTGTAAGTATATTGCTACACTTTGCAAAAAATATGGTGCTAAAATCATACTGACTTCAGATGCTCACATTTGTTTTGACATAGGTAACTATGAGTATTCTGAAAATATCTTAAAGGAAATTAATTTTCCAGATGAATTAATAATGAATTATCCTAAAAAACTTATTAATCATTTTCACCAAAAAGGTAAATTACTAGATGTTGATTATACAAATATCTAAGTAATAATACATGCTTACTTTAACTCCCATAAAAATTTTAATACTATTTATATTATATGAAATAAAGAAATTATAATAAAGAAGCTATTTAATAAAGCTTAATTACTTTTATGAACTTGATGGATTGATATGGTCTATGATAGCAATAGAAATTATAACATTTTTAATAAACTTAGTTTTATATACCTTATAGTATAAATCTAAAAAAGCATCATCTAAAAAGGAGCTGTCACATGAGCAAATTAAATTTGTTCTATGATAGCTCTTTTTTTACTTATTTTAATTAGGTATATTTTTAATTATTTTATATAAAGCTTATGTTCTAAGTAAAATTATGCATAACAAACAAAGGTATAAAAATACCATTTTTTCAGATAATATTTAATTATAAATAATAAATTTAGAATACTTCTTTTAAATGATGAGAGTCTAGAAATTTTTATGTGTATTCTTTAAATAAAAATTTCCAGACTCTAGCCCCTTTTTGAATATTTTAAAATTTAACTTAAACTAAGCAAATTCTATAATAGCTTATCTCTAAATATTTAAATTTAATTTATCATACAATATTACTTATTATAAAACTTAAAACATATAAAAATATATTTTAAAGCAATAATTTTATTTTACTTATTAAATATTTGGAGTTATTAAAATCTTTTCTATCTAAAAAATATTGATATTAAATATCTAATAAGAAAATTTAATAAGAAAAATATAGATTATATCAAAAAAATATTCTATTATAATCTTTAGAACAAACAGTAGTAAATGTTATCTTCATAAACAAATTTATTTTTCACAAGTACAATACTTATTTAAAAAAGGAGGTTTAATATGTTAAGTAAAAAAAATGTAAGTTTAATTATTTTAGTAATAATTTTAAGTTTATTAACTGCTATATTTATTTTCAATAATAAAAATACTAACAATAAATTGAAAGAAGTTACTAAGAATAATGAAGAAATAGTACCTAAAAACTTAGAAGGTTTAAGTATAGAACAATTAATAGAGATTAGAGATAAAGCCATTGATAAAAATTTAGAAGGTCTTAGGGAATTTGGAGAAGATTCAGTAAAAAAACGTAAAGATTCAATTTTAAACTTTGAATTTGGATTAGTAGCTTTTGTTAACAAGAATTATAGCAACTTAACAGAAAAAGAGAAATTAATAAGACAAATTAATATTGTTAACTATGAAAACTCTATAAATGATATAATGGATCCTTCAGGTTCATTCTTTGAATTAGCAAATCAGAATTACCAAGTGAATGAGTTTCTATTAAAAAACGGAAAAGATTATAAAGAATGGTCATATGAAGGTCTAGATTTTCTAATTGATCATCTAGAAGAACTGTGCAAATTTGTTGATTTTGATGTAAAAGATGTAATAGATATTATTGATCCTACAATAAAAACAGACCTTTCAGAGGAACAAAAGAAATCTTTGAATGATAAATTAAAGAAAATATCTTCAAGTGATACTTTAAGTGAAGAAGTTAAAAAGGAGATAAAAAACTGGGAAAACAATTTAAATAATTTAAATATGAATAAAAATAATTCTAATTAATTTTCTCATAAGAAAAATGCTTATATCGTGATAATGTGAAATGTACATAATTATAAACAAAAAAGGGGCTGTGACACTAAAAAATAGTGCTACGCCCTTTTTTATTTGTAATAATCATCAATACAAATTATTTTATTATATGTAATTATTTATGTCTTAACCAATTTTATCGAAAATAACAGTCTTCTCTTTTAAAGAGATTTTTCCTACTTGATATCCATATTCATTTAATTCCTTTTTATATTTCAAAAACGAATGGTCTATCTCTATCCCAGCAATATCTTTTATTTCTTCAAAAGTTAATTTAAACGATTGACTATTGTTTTTCTTAACATATTCCCATAAAGAACTATATTTACTCATCTTATATCACTCCTTTTAAAATCATATCTTATCTATTAATTTATATTCTATCATTATTAATGTATAAAGTCATGCTACTTATTATTTATATATAAAAATATCCAAATAATAAGTAGCAATTTTTTATAGTCATAATATTTTTTTCAGATTAAATAAAAATCAATTATAGTTAAAATATTTTTTAAAAGAAATCTATCCCATTATAAAGTAAATTTTAATTATCTTATTTCTAGTATGTAATTATTCAAAATAGTATATCATTATTGAAATACACATCTAATAACTAAAAATTTTTACATATTCATTATTTAAAAATCTTTTTATTGCATTTAAATTAAATCTATCAACATTTCAGTAATAACGTTTTCTTAATTTTCACTATGGATGTCGATTCAATTATAATTAAAGCTCTACATCAATCTTTTTACCACTCATTGAACAACAACTAACTTTTGCCTTATCAATAGAGAATATTTCAAACTTACCATCTCCTACAGAGTACATCTGACCTAAACTTGGCATTATTTCAAGTGCCTTAGCTTGTGTTTCTTTTGATGTAACAAATACTGCTTCACCTAAAATACGTAGAGTATTAAGGTTTTGGTCTATACAACAAAGTTCAACCTTTGGATTAAAAATAAGTTGCTTAAACATATCCTTTTGATTAGATGTGCAAAATGTAAGTTTACCATTGTATTCCATAACAAATCCTAAAGGACGCACATGTGCTTGATTGTTCTCATCAACTGTTGCTAAATAATAAACTCGTGCCTTGTTCAAAAATTCTAATGCTTTCATAATTCTTACACCCCTTTTAAATACTTGTATTAAGGATTATCCTTTGATATAATTTTAATATAAAATACAGAAAAAACAAGTATGCAGTTTTTTCTGATAAAGTATAAAAAAGATACTACTATAACTAAGGAGTAATTAAAATGAGTATAAATACTGAAAAAAATATAACTAAAAACGTTGAAGAATTAACCTGTCCAATCCGTTATGCATTAGACATTGTCGGTGGTAAGTGGAAATTACCTATTATATGTATGTTAGCAGTTGAAAATCCAATTAGATATAGTAGCATAAAAAGAAAATTGGATGGCATTACAAATACTATGCTAGCTCAATCATTAAAAGATTTAGAGTCTACTGGTATTGTTCATCGTAAACAATATAATGAAATTCCTCCAAAAGTTGAATATACATTAACAAGTAAAGGTAAAAGTATTGTGCCTATTTTACAACAATTTGCTAATTGGGGTGCTACTAATATGCAAGAAAAAAACACATGTGGACTTAGTTGCAAAGAATGTAGAAAGATAAAGTAAATTTAAATTTACTAAATTATTCATATTATAGACTATATATTAATTTATCTGATTGAATATAAAAACAGGATGACTTATATATTCATCCTGTTCTATATGTTAAGCTCTAAATTTAATTAGTTCAAGCATATCGTTTAATACCAATAAACTATCTACTTGAATCATTAGCCATTTACTTCCATTAAAAAAGTTTACCTCATTATATATTTTTTTGATATAATCACAACAAGTATTAATAAATAAATCAACCTCTACTCTATTGCTTTCACTTACAATAACCAAAGCTTTAAAATAACCTTCTTGTGGATATAAAGTACATAGTGATTTACCTCTTTTTTTATATTTTACATTCCAACCTCTTTGCATTGAACATTTACTGTATTCAAGCTTAGGTTCTACATTATAAGTAGAAACCAAAGTTTTATTTAACTTGTCCCATAATGGATTATTAATAAATTCATTAATTTGCTCAAATGTAGGTTTAGTATCTTGAAAAAACGCATCTTGCCAATTCATATTCATCATCCTTTCTATTGTTCAATAGGAACCGGAACAATCCAATGTTCCAGATATGCTGCTTCAGGTGTAGTGGGGTAATACATCTCAATTGCAAAATCAGTAGTTGTTAAATTATGTTTCTTCATCCATCTTTCCATAAATTTATCTGCTTTAAAAACAGCTGAATTAACTAACTCATTAAAGTTTTCTGCCTCAAATCCACATACTAAATATTCTTTAGCTGGCAACTCAAAAGTACTATATCCTTCTACTGATGTACCTGACTCTACCTCTACACCTGCCATATACATACAATTTCCTTCTTTTGCATTTCCCATATAAAGAGCAGCAAATTCATTTCCACCTGGAATTTGATTTGGTATATTATGTCTTTGACTTCCAAGTTTCATCCATAATTCCTCTACTATTGCAATTCCAGTTGTTTCACCGCCCACCAACTGGCAAATAGGTACTTCTATTTCTATTCCAACAAATGTCCTTGGATTACTCAATGTCTTACGATTGACTTCAATCACTATATCATCTGCAATCAGTGGAACACCTTCATCAACCATAGCATAATTTAAAATTAATTCTGGCTTAATAAAGTGATTGAGTTTTACTGGATTTGCTCTATATTTTTCTGGAGTTAATCCATATGCTTTTTTAAAGGAACGTGTAAATGTCTCATGACTAGCAAATCCAAAATTTAAAGCTACATCAAGTATACGATTCTTATGTTCTGCTAAGTATTCAGAAGCTCTTGCAAGACGACGAAGCTTTATATACTCCATTACAGTCTTATTTACCAATCTTTTAAATAGTCTTTGATAGTAAAATGGTGATAAATTTGCTTTATTTGCTAATTCATTAATTGATATTTCTTCTGATAAATTTGCTTCTATTAAATCCAATGTAATTTGAATAGACTCCCATGCATGCATACTATAACTCCTCCTGATATTTTTGTTACTCTTATCCTTTATAGTATCAAAACTAGAAAAAATGTTCTTGATAGATAGTGCCCTTTTTAATTTTCTTATATGATAGTGCTAAATCTCATTGCTTTATTATAAACATAAAATATATAAAAATAAAATATAGCAAATCTTTAGGTAAGATTTGCTATATTATATATTTTATTAAACTATTTTTAAATACTCCATTTATTTCCTTAAGAAAGAACTCTTTCATATCATCTAATTGTTCTTTATCATACACGTACTTACCATATCCAAATTGACCGTATTTAAACTTTCTATCTTCATTTTCCATTGGCAATAGTGTATCTGGATAAATCTCTAGTATTCTATTTTTTGCTTTAGTTGTATATCTATGAGATATAACTTCAAATATAATTTTTTTATCAAAATCCTTTGGTAAAGCTTCTTTTATACTTATAATCAGATTTTTATACTCTTCTTTCCAACCTTCATATAAAAACACAGGTGCTATTATGAAACCAATCTGATAACCAGCCCTAGCAAGTTTTACAGCTGACTCTATTCTTTTATTTGCAGAGGCTGTATAATGCTCATGTTCATTTATAATTCTAGGAGTATTGATACTAAATCGTATTTCTGTATGATTATTATGTTCAGCATCCAATAAGCTATCCACATCACTGTATTTAGTAACAAATCTAAATCTTCCTTTTTCCTCTCTTCCAAAAAACTCTATTGTTTTCTTCAAAGAATTAGTATATGGCTCTACTGGAACTGGGTCTGATGTAGCTGCCCCTTCAAATATGGTTACCTGTGGCTTTCTATCTTCAATATATTTTTTTGTCTGTTCAAGTATTTCATCTACATTTACAAATACCCTTATAAATGGTTTATCACCTAATTGTGTGTTCAAATAACAATACTCACATCTTCCCATACATCCACTGACAAGTGGTAGTTGATAATTAGCAGAAGGTTTACATGTTTGAAACTTCAGACTTTTTCTAATCCCAACTACCATAGTCTGCTTCCCACTTCTATATTGTTCATATAGATTTTCACCTGGAATATGTTCTTTAATCCTATTTGATGATATATTAATTATCTCTACATCTTTATTATCTCTAAATTTATTGTATATTTTTTTACCCACATCAGTGTCTAAAGTTCCTTTTTCGAATATTATTCTTTTGGGATTAAACATTTATTTCACCTCTACTTAAAGTTTTTAAATCGAAGAATTTTATAAAATATTACTTAATTAATCTTCCCTTTTTTAAACTCCTTTATTTATTAGAAAGTAAAATAAAAGCTTAAGACAAATTTATTATATATATAACTTCTATACACAATTTTTTTACTATTAATTACTTATAAATTATATATGTCTTTTTGACTATCTTTTTATATCTTCTTAAATGTCCGCAAAGCCTTATTTTATCGGCTCTACGGGCATTTTGCTTTTGTGGTAAACCTCACATATCTAGGTCTATCTTCTTATATTTTCGCTATCAAGCGTGGTTAAAATCGTGGTAAATACTTCTTATGCAATTAGACGCTGAACCTCTGATTTTGCGGTATCTATGGACGCATGAGCATACCAGTTCATTGTGATACTGATGTTTGAATGTCCCATGATATACTGTAAATCTTTCGGGTTCATGTTCTTGCTTGCCAATCTTGTGCAGAATGTATGGCGTAGCGTATGTGGTGTGATATGTGGCAAAGGGTTATCCTTATGGTGCTTGTTGTATTTCTTTACTATACGGACAAAAAGCATATTGTAATCAATCGCAACTTTGGGCTTGCCTTTATGATTGACAAATAGAAAGTTGCCTCGTCCGTCTATCACAAATGGTTCTGCCTTTGGGCGTTTCTTTATAACCCGTTGAAATGCCTGTATCGTTTCTCTACTTAATGGCACTTGCCTTGTTCCGCTTTTTGTCTTAGGCGTTTCAATATAATAGCCCTGTTCCTTGCTCTTTAATAACTGATGGTTGATAACCACAACTTCATGGATAAAATCAATGTCCATGATTGTTAGTCCGCACAGTTCCGAGATACGAAGTCCTGTCTTTAACAGTATCAGCACATCATCATAATACTTGTGATACACATTGTCCGTCTTGATGAATGAGAGTAGGGCTTGTTCCTGTTCCTCTGTCAATGCGACTTTCTCTTTGGTATCATTTTCTATGACTTCACTTAACTTGAAATCAAAAGGGTTTTTCCTTACACAATCGTCTTGTATGGCGATATAGAATGACGCTTTTAACGAGCGTTTATGGTTGTTAATGGTGTTATAGGAAAAGCCTTTGTCTTTCATGCGTAACGCCCATTCCTTAGCGTCAGAGGGTTTTATCGTATCAATGCTCCTAGCACCTAACTTGTCCTCTTTCAATAACCGCATGAGCTGTTCCCGTTGTTTCTGTGTGCTTTTCTTCACATTTGCCCTCTGTGCGTTCTGTTTGGCGTAGAGTTGGCAAAGCGTCATTTTCTTGCCTGTGCTGTCGATACCGTCCTCAATATCCCGTCTTATCTGCTGTTCCAGTTCACGAAGTGAGGGTTTTTCCCGTTTTCCCTTTGGTGTCGGGTCTGTGGGTGTCAATCTCCAAGCATACACATATTTTGTGTTTCCAAATGCGTCCACATATTTATATAAGTATTTTCCGTCTGTTCGTTGGCTCTCTCCAGTATGCAGGATACGTCCTTTACTATCCCGTCTTTTTTCTTTCATGGTGTCTGCTCCTTTCCTTGTTGGAAAGAGCCTTGATATGACTTGTGTTCATCATAACACATACAAGGCTCATTTGCATTAGATAGCGTCCAATTTGTCAATAACCTGTTCAAACTGTCGGCGTTTAATCTGTATGCGGTTGCCATTCATAATGAGCCAGCCAGCGTCCTTGTTTTCCTCTGCCAATCGTCTTAACTTGTTTTCTCCGATACGGAAATACTTTGACGCTTCTTCAATGGTAAGGGTGTATTTTTCCCATACAGGAATATCGTTGTTATTCATCAGATACCCCCTTTCCCATGTTTCGTGTCATACTGGATATAGGGGATAAGGTCGGTGCGGTCTATCCTCTGTAAGTGGGCGGTTAGTTTACTGGAAAGGGAATTGCTGTATCTTGCCTTATCAAGCATAGTTCCCACTTTTTCCAGTCCACCTAATGCGTCATGTTCTTCTAAGAAGTAAAAACTTTTGACAGCGGAAATCACACCACCCTCTGTGAGCCATTGCTGTGTTTCTTCAAGAGAATTATGTAGTTTCGGTACTTGCAGTTTCAAGACTTCCACAGCCCCTAAAAAGCGTTCCCAAAACCGACACGTTTTCCATCTGCTCTTATTACTTTCATTTCTGTTTGGCACGACAAAGCGTAAGTTGTTTGCCAATAGCCCGAAAGCCAGTTCCCCAAGTTCCAGCGGTCTGTCTTTGAATGTCATGGCAAAAGCATGAGCCTTATCATCACGCAGTTGCATTTCTGTCCGTTTCCAACTGCCGACTTCATCAAGTGTCTTATTATGTTTTGAACAGACTTCCTTATCTTTATCATAAAAGCGGTAGGACAATCCCGATTTACCAGCACCGATATAAACAGTCTTTGCGGTGTCGAAATCATCAAACTTGCTTTCGTCAAAGTGGTAGCCCTCACTATTCGAGATAAATTCCTCTTTTTCGCATTTCTTCTTTATCTGCTCTATGGTAAAGAATGGCTTTTCGTTCTTATCATCAATGGCAATATCAAGTCTTGTGAAATGGAAATTATCCAGTCCGTATCTTCGCTCACAGCGTCGGAACATATCCCCAAAGGTATAATTCCTACTGTCGAGAATACGGAAAATATCATCACAACCTCTGCCAGTCATAACAAGATAACAGCCTAGTCCCTGTGGGTTGTCCTCTGTCTTTCTTGCGTCCCCCGATACATAAATATCTCCAATCTGCCAGCGTGCTTGATAAGTCTTGAATTTTATCGTTGCTGGATAAACATTGAAAATGTCAGTCGGTAAATCTAAAATGTGCATGATTACATCTTCAGCGGTTGCAGTTTCAAATACAATGCTGATGTAATCAATCTTAACGGATAAATTTTTGTGTGTAGTTATAGTGCATTGCTCCTTTCGTATGCCCCGTTTTTTTGCGGGGTAAAAATCGTGTTTTTTCCTTTATTTATCACAGTTTCTAGGTACTATGACATGTATACGCAGGGCGGTGTTACATATACGCCCTTTACGAACGCCTAAAGGCGTTCCCTTTCTTCCTGTGTCTGATCCGTTCTTAACGCTCACGAGCCTTGTAAGGCTCGTGGCTAAACGGAACAGCCCCAGTCAGAAACCTTATTTTCGGTCTGATAGTCCATGCTTATTCATGCTATCAAAGTGAAAATATATCTTTTCTATGCTTACTCAAGCGTGTGATTGACCCTAGTGTGCTTAATCACTCTAACTGATATGATAATAACGCCATTAGAATTACTTGTCAAGAAGTTTTTGTTGACTTTTAGATATATATTAAGTATGATATGCTTATAAATACCAAGAAAAGCAACGAAAGGAGCGGTTATACTAAGTTATGGAGCATTATGAAAAGAAAGTTAGTTTCTTAGGAGAGAACATACAAACCATAAGAAAACACAGAGGAATGAAACAACAAGAACTTGCGGATAAAATCGGTATCAATATGCAGAGCCTTTCCAAGATTGAACGTGGCGTGAATTATCCTACCTTTGATACGTTAGAGAAGATAATGGACGTGCTGGGAGTAACGCCCAATGAATTATTATCGGGAGAATGGAAGTATGTTAATCAAGCCGAAAAGGAAGTCTGCCAGTTTTTAAGAATTGAAGAACGATTAAATGCAGAACTAAAACATGGACATTATGACAACTTCTTTGACAGCGAGGAAGAATGGCTGGAATATGAGTTGGAAAAGTTACGGGAATATATTACCGACTACATCAACGGGAAAAGTATTGTAGCGTCCGACCTTTATCCAATCAAAGAATTTATCCAGCATTTGAAATTTCAAAAACTGTTAGAACGCTATGATGATTTATACAGCATGGATATGTTCGGGGAAAGCATAGAGGGACATAAATATAGGACACCTTATCAAGTCGTAAAAATGATAAACCCAAATGCAAAAGAAGATATGGAATTATTACGGGAAGTATTGAAAAATAACCATTTTGATGATGAGGACGAATAACTTTTTTCCTCTTTGTAGAAGATACAGCAAACAAAAAGCCCAGTAAAGAGTGCAAAGCACCACCAATGGTGGCAAGGCTCTTGACAGGGCTTTTTCTTTTCTGTGGAGGGTAATCAAGAGGAAGAAAAGATAAAATTTGATTTGTGGTAAATCGGATAATATCAATGAAATTGTCACGGTACAAGTTTGGGCTATATAAGGAATAGTAACTGGAAGATTGTAGGGTAATCAAAAAGGCGTGTATTTTAAATCAGAGATACACGTCTTTGAAATGAATGAAATTCAATGAATTTCATTCATTGACAATCGTTCATTCACGAGATATAATTTTAGTGAAAGGAGTTGATTACATGAATATTACGAAACAAAAATCACAAAAGACTTTTGATAAGCAAGCTGCCGATTATGATACAAATATTCAGGGGGAACATGCTCGAAAACTCTATAAGCCGATTATAGAAAATTTAAAAAATAAGAATATACATTCTATATTAGATTTAGGTTGTGGAACGGGTGCGTTACTTAAAGAAATAAAAGAATTAAATATAGCAGAACAACTATTTGGAATAGATATATCTCCCAATATGCTTGAAATTGCAAAAAATAAACTAGGAAATGATGCAACACTTATCTTAGGCGACTCTGAGAGATTACCTTTTGAAGATAGTTCTTTTGACGCCATTGTATGTAATGACTCATTTCATCATTATCCACAACCAGATATTGTAGAGAAAGAAGTGTCTAGGTGTTTAAAGCAAAATGGAGTATTCATTATCGGTGATTGTTGGCAACCAATCGGAGCAAGACAGATAATGAATTACTATATGAAACACAGCAATAGTGGAGATGTAAAGATTTATTCAAAAAAGGAAATGTTGTTATTATTATCAAAAGACTTCCACGAAATTGAATGGAAATCTTTTGGCACAAGATCTTGTTTAATTATAGCATACAATAATTAAACCGCAAGAAAGGAAAGAAAACAATGCGTATTTCAAAAGAACCAGAGGAACGTAAACAAGAAATTTTAGAAACAGCCATTAAATTATTTAGTGTAAATGGGTTTGAAAAAACTTCAATATCAGACATAGCAAAAGAAATTGGAATAGCACAAGGATTATGTTATAGATATTTCCCATCAAAAGATGTACTTTTTCAGTCTGCTATCAATGAATATTCAAATATTTTAGTCGCCAATATGACAAAAAATATAAATATAAAAAAGGATAGTTTAAAAGATATTTTGCGGAAGATGATACTTTTTGCAGAACAAGAAGATGATACATATTATCCAGTTTTTCATAATAACCAAAATAAAAATTTCCATAATTTATTAACATTGAATGTATGTGAAAAACTTTTTCCTATTGTATCTGAAATTATTGAAAGAGCAAATTACACAAATGAAATACAAGTCAATGATGTTGAAATGTATGCCAGTTTTTGCATATATGGACAACTAGGAATTATTTTAAATACCGATATATCAATTAAAGAAAAGAGTTCACGGATAAAGGCATTTTTTAGGGACTTGTTTAGGCTTTAAATCTTCCCCTGCCAAAAGGCAGGGAATATTTAAATAAATTAAATGAATAATTTTCATTCAATAGGAGGAATTAAAATGAACAAAAATATTGATTTTGTAAACGGAAACACAAAAAAATGTTTACTTGAAATGACTGTTCCTATGATAATAGCTATGTTTTTAAATATGGCATATAATCTCGTAGACAGTCTTTGGATTGGAAATTTGTTAGGTGAGCAGGCATACGCAGCGTTAACAAACTCGACACCTATTATTTTAATCTTAACTTCAATTGGTATGGGAGCAACAAACGGGTTAGCCATTCTATTATCACAGGTAATTGGTGCGAAAAATGAGCAAAAGAAAAAGAATATTATAGTTACTTCTTTTTTTGTATCTATAATTCTTTCAGTGTTTATGACAATTGTGTTGGAGATTTTTTTAGAGCCTATTTTGATAGTTTTAAATACACCGACTGAAATTTTTGATATGGCAAAAAATTACTTATCTATATATGCTTTGGGATATGTAGCAGTTTATTTGTATTTATACTTTACAGCCATTTTAAGAAGTTTTGGCAATACTATGTTTCAAGCAGTTGCAATGCTTGTGTCTACTTTATTGAATGCTATTTTAGATCCTATTTTCATTAACATAATTGGATTTCACGGAGCGGCAATCGCAACCTTAATATCACAGATTATTTGTTTGGCGTTTATGTGCATTTATATTTATCATAAAAAATTATTTAACCTTTCACTATCTGATTTTGATACAAAAGAGATTATGCCGTTTGTAAAAAATGCTGTGCCGTCTGTCATTCAACAAAGTATTCCTGCTATTAGTACAACATTTTTAACTGCTATTGTTAGTACTTATAGTATTTCTGCTATTGCTGGCTACGGAGTTGCTGGAAAATTAGAAATGATATTATTTTATCCTGCTATGGCTCTTAATATGGTGTTGACTTCAATCGTAGGGCAATGTATTGGAGCACAACGTATCGACAGAGCAAAGAATTATCTGAAATTGGCGTTAAAATATGGTATTGTTGTTTCAAGTGTATTATCAGCAGTTGTTATTTTCTTCTCTAAACAGTTGGCAAAATTGTTTGTTTCCAACGTAGCTGTAACAAATGTTGTCAGCCATTATTTTTTAATTGTTAGTATCGGTTATGTTCTTTACACTATTACTAGTTGCTACTTAGGTACTTTAAATGGTATAGGAAAACCAACAAAAAGTATGATACTAATGATATTCTACTATATTATTATTCGTATTCCTTTTGCCTATCTATTATCTTGGCTGGCAGAAAATTTAAATGGTGTTTGGATAGCGATTTTAATCAGTCACATAGTCGCCTGCATTATAACTATTTTAACAAGTAATCAAATTATTAAGCGGTTATATGGAAAACTTTATGATAGGACTAAAAAAGCAAGATATAAAAGCATTGAAAGTAACTGCTGTGGAAAGTTTTAGGAATAATCTTATACGATTATGCACTACCTAACAGCATTTTATCAACAACTAAATATTTTACAATATTAAAAGTTCGTACAGACGGTATATTTTGTACGGACTTTTTTCTTGTTCTTCTTTTTGTATTTTCCAAAGATATAGACGGTATCTCCGTTTATATATTTCAGCGTATGCGGAAAGGAGGTGAGATTATGAACCCATCTTCTTTCGAGCATATCGTTAGAATACAGTTTAATGCTTTGATGATGACTGTTATTAAATGCACAGTAAAAAACAGAAACAGACAGTTTGCAAGACGTTCTAAGCGTGAAGTTTTATTCTGTGAATTATCAGATACGAAAAATGTTGAATGTGTAACTAAGGATAACTATTCTTGTGATTACATTTCGTTTGAAGTCTTGAATTTTACAATTCAAATATCAAATGAGAAACTTGCTGTTGCTTTATATAAGTTATCGAATAAAGAGCGTGATGTAATTCTATTACGCTATTTTCAAAGTATGAGCGACCAAGAAATAGCCGAATTATATCATGTATCACGTTCTGCTATTTATCGCAGAAGAAGTAACGGATTGAAGAAACTAAAAACAGTATTGAAAGAAAGGAATTGAACCAATGAAAAAAGAATATGGCTACCCTACATTAAAAGTAATATGTCAAGCGTCTGCTGGAAATGAAACTGCCATAAGAGAGATTTTGAAGTTTTATGACGCTTATATATGTAAATTATGCTTGCGTCCGTTTTACCACTCTGAAAGTGGTAAAATCATTATGCAGGTTGATGAAGAATTAAAAGGTCAAATCCATACAGAAATGATGAAAGCAATCTTGAAATTTGAAATCAGAGTAAAATAATCATACTACATGAATGAAAAACGGGAGATACACAGATATTTGTGCTATCTCCCATGTTGTTTTTGTGTCATATCAAGGCTCATTCAATCGTGGTAAATTCGTGGTAAAATGAATAGTTTTCTATACTTCAAAATGTTTGAAAGTATAGTGTTTATGCGGATAATCAAAAATCAGATATAAAATTTAATCTTTAATTTTTTATTATTAATTTATAATTTTTATATAAAACTAAATATGTAAAGTCAAATTATAAGGACTTATGGTACATTTCCTTTATTTGTTCCTTATTAAAATACTTTGGATGTCTCTTAATATTTGCAACTGATATTTTCATACAATTATCAGTTAACCAATCTATATCTGATTTTTCAATACCTAAATCACTTAGCTTTATATCTAAATCTAT
Source organism: Clostridioides difficile ATCC 9689 = DSM 1296 (assembly GCF_001077535.1). GTDB lineage: Bacteria > Bacillota > Clostridia > Peptostreptococcales > Peptostreptococcaceae > Clostridioides > Clostridioides difficile. The sequence goes on along the minus strand of NZ_CP011968.1, from coordinate 400,807 downwards.
TTTTTTAAGGAAATTTCTAATTGCATCTGAACAATCTTCTGCACAAGTTCCTCCTAATACCTTTGAAATATTACCAAATCTTTCAATATCACTATCCCATGAACTTTCTATAATAGTAGGAGTCAAAGCTGCAAGTCCTTTTCCATGCATTACATCTCTAAGACCACTTACAGGATGCTCCATTCCATGTGGCAAGGCTGTACCCGCTGTACCAATCGTCATTCCTCCAATAGTACTTGCAAGTGTTATCTTTTCCCATGCTTCTAAATCATTAACATCATTATATACCTTTATTAGGTTTTCTGATATAAGTTCAATCCCATAAATAGCTTGTACATCTGCAAGAGGGTTTCTTCCATTAGAAAGATATGCTTCCATATTATGGGCAAGTGCATCAAATCCAACTGATGCAATTATATGTTTTGGCATTGTAACCATAAGTTCTGGGTCAATTATTGATGCTTTTGCATACATACTATTCTTCTTTATAGATTTTTTATCTTTAGTTTCTGAATTTGTAAGTACTGCAAAACAATTTCCTTCACTACCTGTACCTGATGTTGTTGGAACTAAGATTATAGGTAAAGCTTCTTCACCTTGTCTAATTCCAAATATATAATCATTTAAATCTCCTGAATTTTTATAAGAAAAAGCTATACTCTTGGCAGCATCCATAATACTTCCACCACCAAGCCCTAAAACACAATCACATCCAGTTGATTTTATAATTTCTACTCCTGAATATATAGTAGTTATAAGAGGATTTTGTTCTACTCTATCAAAAACTTCATATTCTATTTTAGAGTCTTTTAGTAAATCTATTGTTTTATCAAGTAATCCAGTTTTCTTTGTACTATTTTTACCTGTTACTATCAATACTTTTTTGCCATATTTAGATACTTCTTTTCCCACATCATTAATTCTGCCTCTCCCAAATAAGATATTTACTGGCAAATTATAATTAAAATTCATGCTAAAACCTCCTATTTCTACTTTAGTAATAATTTTATGTTTTTAACAAAGTGTAATTATGTATTTAAACATAAACTAAAAAACAATCTTTTACTTAATTATATGTATTATCTTATTATATATCAAGTTAACTATATTTAACTAAATAGAGTTTTTTATTAGAACCTACTTAAATATTTAAAAATTAACCAAAGATAAAAAAATAAAGAATGGTCTGTCTCAAAATAGAGATAAATATATTTTTCATTGTTGAAATGATTAAAATAAATTTAATTTCACATAAAAAAAGCGCCCCATGAACTGAAAAGTTCATTTTGAGACACTTCTTTATCATCACTGATATTGAATACTTTTTATAAATTTGCTTCAATGTATTCAAATTCAATCTTATAATTCTATGAAAAGACTCATAAGCTTATTACTTCTTTGTACAAATGAATCTAACTCATCTGGCTTTAATTCTTTATTAGAAAGTAAAGCTAAATCTGCTATCTGGTTACAAATAAGCGTAATCTTATCTTTCTTTTCCTCATCATCTTTAAGAGAAACCAATTTTTTGATTATTGGACTGTTCTCATTTATTACAAGAGTTTTTTCTTCCTCAAAATTCATTCCTAAATCCATTCCAGCAAATCTTGACTGCATTTCTGCCATTCTAATAGATTGTTCTGATACTAACACCATAGCTGGAGTGTCTTCATTTTTCAATCCTTCTACAGAATAATGCTTCACTCTTTCTCCAACAGCTTCTTTAAACAGACCTTCTATCTTAGCTATCTCTTCTTTGTTTTCTTCACTATCTTTATTTTCATTTTTATCTTTTAATACATCAGAAAGGTCTGCATCTATTCTATTAAACTTAACTCCATTCTCTTTATATTCCATAAATGAAATAAAATGAGTATCTATTGATGAGTTTAAAACAACAGCACTTAAGTCGTATTCTTTAAATAGTTTAATGTATTGAGATTGCTGTTCCTTATCACTTACATAAAATACCTTATTTTCATGTTTGTCCTTACATTTTTCTAAATAATCTTGTAATGTTATATACTCATCATCAATAGTTTTGAATAATATACATTCTTTTACCTTCTCATAGAAACTTTCATCTTTTAAGCAACCATATTTAATAAATATTTGTATATCATCCCAAAACTTATTGTATTCTTCTCTTTCATTTTTACAAAGAGATTTTAACTTATCAGCTACTTTTTTAATTATATGCTTAGAAATTTTGCTTACGTCTCTGTCATTTTGTAAGAAACTTCTTGATACATTTAATGGTAAGTCTGGGCAGTCTATAACACCTTTTAATAAAAGTAAAAATTCTGGTATAACTTCTTTTATATTGTCAGCTACAAACACTTGATTGTTGTATAATTTTACTTTTCCTTCAGTCAGTTCAAACTCATTTTTTAATTTAGGGAAGTAAAGTATACCCTTTAAATTGAAAGGATAATCTACATTTAAATGTATCCAAAATAAAGGTTCATCAAATACATTGAATACCTTTCTATAAAACTCTTTATACTCCTCATCAGTACAGTCTTTTGGAGATTTTAACCATAGAGGATTAGTGTCGTTTAAAGGCTCAATTACTTTTGCATCTACAATCTCTTCTTTTCCATCTTCCTTTTGTTTTTTAGCTTTTTCTTCTGCTTCTTTAGCTTCTCTTTCTAATCTTTCAACATCTTCTAAATATATTTCTACTGGTAAGAAAGAACAGTATTTATTTATTATTCCTCTTACAGTAAATTCATCTAAAAATTCTTTACTATCATCATCAATAAATAGTGTTATAGTAGTTCCTCTATCATTTCTAGTATCTGATTCAGATATTTCGTATTCTGTACCACCTTCAGATATCCATCTTACAGGAGTTGCACCTTCTGTATATGAAAGGGTATCTATTTGTACCTTTTTAGACACCATAAATGCAGAATAAAATCCTAATCCAAAATGACCTATTATGTCATTTGACTCTTCCATCTTATCCTTATATTTATTAAAGAAATCTTCAGCACCTGAAAAAGCAACTTGATTTATGTATTTTTTTATCTCTTCTTCAGTCATACCAATTCCATTGTCAATAAATTTAAGTGTACCTTCTCCTTTATTTACAGATACTGTAATTTTATAATCTGATGACTTATTTTCTGATATTTCTCCTAGTGATACAAGTCTTTTATGTTTACTTACTGCATCACATCCATTACTTATAAGCTCTCTTATAAATATATCTTTATCAGAGTATAACCATTTTTTAATTATAGGAAAAATATTTTCTGTATGAATTGAAATACTCCCTTTTTCAAATTCCATTTTTTATCCCTCCTCATTTTATAATTAATATTTTAAATTTTTTAAAATGGTATGTCAATATATTATAATCATATTATTTTAAAATAAAATAATTTATTTTTCTTATCTAATTTAACTATTCTTCTTTTAAAATTTCTTTTACTTTTGAATTATTATACATACTATTTGGTACCTTATTAACCAACTTCTTTAATGTCAATTTAGAATTTTTTAAATCACCATTGTTATAGTACATCATACCTAAATTATAATAAGATTCATCAAAATAAGCATCTTTTTCTGAGTAATTTTCTACATACATTTTATAATATTCTTCAGCAGTTTTATAGTCTTTTAACTTTTCACTTAGAATAGCAACTTGATAAGTTGCTTCAGATGTATTCCCTTTATTTTCACCTATATCTGCAACTTTCTTATATAGTTGTATAGAAGATTTAGTTTTCTTTTCTGATTTTAAAGTATTCGCCTTAGACATCAATTCATCCTCTGTAAATAAGTCAGAATCTTTATCATCTTCATTTTCTACAGTATTTTTTTTAGATTTTACATCATCCTCTTTATTAATGTTTTTATTACTCTTATTTATATTAGAAGCCTTACTCATATCTTCATTTTCTTCTATATTATTTTCTTTCTTAGTCAAGTTAGAATCTATTGACTCTTCATTTTTGGTTTCATTATTTTTAGATATTTTATCAGTTAAATTATTCATCTTATAAGAACTATATATACTTTGTCCTACTAATAATATTCCTAATATTATGGCTATATATAGGTATTTATTTTTTTTAATACTTTTTTTCTTATTAGAATCTGAACTTTTCTGGTTTTTGCTTGAACTCTTTTCTTTAGTTACATCATTATAATCATTAATTTTATGGTTACTACTACTTTTATGTAAGAACTCATTCTTATAATCATCTACTTTTATATTACTTTTAGTTTGTATATTAGCACTATTATACATATCTAATGTGTTATTTTCTTGATTTAATAAATAATTTTCCTTATCAATAATCTTCAATACTTCTAAACATTCATCAAATTTTATATATTCTTCTTCCTTGTCATACAGTAAGGCAAGCAATTCATAAGGTTCTATTAAATCACAGTATTGCTCAGTTATAAGTTTAAACCCTTGTATAGCTTCTTTATACATTCCTCTGTTTATTAACCTTATGAGTTGATTGTACCTTTCAAAGAAAATTAAAAACTCCTCAGATGTAAGCATGTTTATATACTTTTCACACAGAGCAGTTTTTTCACAAAGTGAACTCTTATAGAAACTTTCTACAGCCTCATCAAAATTACATTTTAGTAAATTTACAAGACCTGTGAGATTTAATATATCAACATCATCTGGGTTTAAATCTCTTGCTTGTTTTAAAAATTTCAATCCACTCGATATACAATTATTATTTATATTATTAATAGATTCATTATATAGAGAACATGAGTCTTTTTTATTGAGTTTTAATATATCTTTTTTTATATCATTTAAGTTTAAAATAAGTACCACCTCATGCCTTAAGTATTAATTGATGTTATCTCTAAACAAGAGATTTTACCATATCTTCTTCACTTACTATACTTGTTATCTTTACACCAAAATTTAAATCTACCACCACTACTTTTCCATAAGCCAACACTTTATTATCTATTAGTATTTCCACATCTTGGTCTGCTAAAGTATCCAGTTCAATAAGAGAACCTTTATGTAGGTTTAAAATATCTCTTAGAGTCATCTTAGTTCTTCCTATAACCACAGATAATTCTAACTTAAGGTCAAGTATCCTTTGTATATTATTTCGATTAACTTCAGACACATCTAAGGCTAACTCATCATCTCCATCAACTTCACTTTCAACTTTATCATTTAATAGCATCTTTGCTTCTTCATCTGAAATAAGATTACTATTGTCCATAACTACACCTCTTTTCCAACAGCATCATTTATTTTTACACCTTTTTTACTTGATATAAATCCTGGTGTTGCTGTATATGATTTTGAATTTTCTACAAATATATCTATATAATCATTTATTTTTTTATTTGTTACTATTACATCTCCAACTTCTAGTTTAAGTAAGTCTTCAACATTAATTGATACTTTTCCTATCTCTGCAATAACCGATAATTCTATATTAGATACACTATTATATATTTTTTTGGTAAATTCCTCTGAATCATCTCCTATATCATTATCAAAAAATTCTATAACAGATATACTTTCTAACAGAGCTTCTAAACCATTGTATGGAAAACAAAGAGAAACACTTCCAATATACTCATTATCATTTAGCACTTTTAAATCTACAACGCATACTGGTGCAGTTGGAGAACATAATTGTGGTAAATTAATATGTGTATGTGTATCCAATACTTGTATATTTTCAAAACCCTCAAATAAGTGCATATTTCTTACTAAATCATCCATAAGGTGTAAAAGCACTTTTTTATCAAGTTCTGTAAGCTCTCTATCATTATCCTTTACAACTCCAGTTCCTCCAGAAGTTATATCAATCCACATATCAGCTACACTTCTATCTATTCTAAAAGAAAAGTTTTTCATAACAGGTTCCATTGCATTTTGTACTACTACGCACGAAGAAGTTACTCTATCTAAAAAAGTCTGATAATTTACTTGGTCTATACTATCAACAACCATACTAGAATTACACTTAAGTTCATAAATTATATAGTTTTTATATTTTTTACAAAATTCAGCTAATAAAAAATTTAAACAAGTTAAATTTTCTCTTGAATAACTCTGAGGTTTGCCAAAATCGTACTCTTTCATATCATTCATGAATATTCCTCACCTTACATAATTATTTAGCTCTTAAATTATTCGCTATTTGCCACATTTCATCTGCTGTCTTTATTCCCTTTGAGTTCATTTGAAATGCTCTTTGAGTGGCTATTAAGTCAACAAATTCTTCTTGTAAAGAAACATTTGACCTCTCTCTATAGCCTTGAACTATATCGACTTTCTCAACTTGTTTAATCTGTGCTGCATCAGTTGCGACGAATAAACTATCTCCTTCAGATATAAAATTTTGAGTTCCTATAGGTTGATATAAGTTGATTTTTCCTATTTTTTTATTATCTACGAATAGCTCTCCATTTCTTGAAACTGTCAGGTTTGTACTATCTATATTTGTATTATTATAGTTATATCCTGCATCAAATTGGACATCTAATATATTTCCATTATCATCTACAATCTTACCTAAAGCATCTACATTAAATCCACCATTTCTTGTATATGCATATGTACCATCTTTTCTTATCACTCTAAAGAATCCTTCTCCATCTATCGCCAAATTACTCTTACTATCTGTAGGAGCCAATGCACCTTGTTCATAATTTCTCATGGGAGCTGTTGCCTTAGCTCCTGTTCCAGTCGATATATCTTTACCATTTGTAGGGTATGATGGTCTATTTAGTACTTCATCCACTAAATCAGAATATTCCATATTTATTTTTTTATATCCTGTTGAATCAGAATTTGCTATATTGTTAGATATTATATCTAGTTTACTTTGATTTGCTGATAAAGCTGTTTTACTAGTATAAAACATTGTGTACATAAAAATTCACCTCCTATTACCTATCTTACTGAACCAATCTCACTTGCTATTTTTGCTAATTTAGAATCCATAGCCTGAATTATCTTTTGATTTGCCTCATATTCTCTTGATATTGTCATCATATTATTAATTTCAGATACCATATCTACATTAGAGGACTCTATCGCACTTTGTATTGTAAGTGCATTATTTACTTTCATAGCTCCTCCTCCAGAATATAAGTTATCTCCTTCTTTTTTTAAGTTATTGTAGTTATTAAAATCTACAATATTAAATTTATACATAGCATTTCCGTCTAGTGATATTGTATTATCTTTTGCCACTTCAAATTTTTGATTTCCTACATTTATATGACCTACAGCACCAGTAGCAGTATTCGTCCCAAGTACATAATACCCTTCACTTGTTATAAGGTCACCTTGATTGTCTGTTCTGAAGTTCCCATTTCTAGTGTAAAATTGATTTCCAGCTGCATCACTAACTAGAAAAAATCCCTTACCTTGAATAGCTACATCCATTTTATTATCAGTAGTTTTTATAGGTCCTTGATTAAAATTTGTGATAGTTTCATCCATAGAAATACCTGGACTTATATCGCCTATAATCTGCTTTTGTTTAGTTCCATTTGCGTAGTTATTGTAACCTTCCAACTTTAATTCATCAAAACTTTTAGTCAAAAGTTGTTTACTTTTATATCCATTTGTATCCATATTAGCTAGGTTATTGACAACAACATTTTGCTTTTGTTGATTAGTTATCATAGCAGAAACTGCTGTATATAATCCTCTTATCACATTATGACCTCCTTTTTTGTAAATGTCTAAACAGTATCATCTATTCTAAGACTTTCATCTCACTTGTATATTTCATGCCTAACGCTCTGGCCTTTTTTTCTATCTCTGCCTTACTCATATCATTATTACTAAAAAGCATTATACATAAAGTTGATATTAATATACCAATACCTATTCCTAAGAATACTTTTTTATCACATAATAATATCCTTATATTTTGTAACAACTCCTTATTAATGACAGTTCCCCCTTTCCAATATCTAGCATCTTACATATTTCCACATCATCATAACCTGAACTTATAAGATGTTTCACTTTAAGAGATAACTCATTTTCTTGTCTTACTTCCTTTTTTGATTCTATAAATATGTTTTCCTTTCTTTCTTCATTAGCCTTTATTAGGTTATAATTTTCATAAACTTTTATATGATTATTACTTCTTATTTCAGCAAGTACTTTGTCTAAAAAGAATCTTCTTTTTTCTGCAATTATTAATCTATCATTTGCTTCATATTCTTGCTCAAATATTTTATCAAAGTATCTGTTATCTTTATTTTTTGATTCCTTATGTAAATTTATAACTATAGTTACTATTATTAAAATAGACACTACTATTAATATAATTTGTATCATCTTATCAATCACCATCTATATAGAATATTTAAGTTCTTTTATCTTGTTTCTTAAGTTTCTTATTGATTTTCTGTGGAGTTGTGAAACTCTTGATTCTGAAACACCTAGCACTTTCCCTATCTCCTTTAGATTTAAATCTTCATAATAGTACAGTGAAAGTATTAATTTTTCTCTTTCATTTAAATTACTAATTGCTTTGGATAGAATCTCTAACTTTTCTTCTTCTTCTATTATATTTTCTGGAGCTTCCTCTTCTCTATCACTTATTACATCTTGTACAGTTTCATTTGTATCTTCAAAGATTACATAGTTTAATGATACAATATTTAACATATCTATATTACTTTCGATATCATGAAGTTCTTTTTCTGAAACCTTTAATTCTTTTGCAATTTCATATGAAGTTGGCTCTCTTAATAATTTAGATTGCAACTTTTCTACCACTCTATTATACTTATTTACTTTAGTTAGATTATGTTTAGAAATTGGACTTTGATTTCTAATTTCATCTAATATAGCAGATTTTATTTTTATATAAGAGTAACTAGAAAACTTTGCCCCTTTTTCAGCATCAAATTTATTTATTGCATCAATCAATCCAATGACTCCACTATTTACTAAGTCTTGATATTCAAAACCTTTCCCTGGTATAAAAAATTTTCTTGCTATACTCTTTACAAGAGGCATATTCTCTTTTATTAATTCTTCTCTATTCATTAACTACGCCTCCTTAGCTTTTAAATATACTAAACATCTTTCTTAGAAAACTTTTATTATCAACAATATCTTCTCTTGACTGACTTACCATTCTCTTTGCTATGGCTATAATACATTTTGATGCAATACTTGTAGGATATTCTAAAATGAATGGTATCTGTTTTTTTACACATAAACTTACTTTTTTGTCATCTATTATATATCCATACAATTCCAGATTAAGGTTTAGAAATTTGTCCACAACCATTTTTATTCTTTTGTATGTAGATTTCGCTTCTTCTAAATCAATTACCCTATTGATTATTATATTTGCACTTTTCTTTATGCCAAAATTACTTATAGCTTTTAATAAACTATATGCGTCAGTCAATGATGTCGGTTCTGGAGTTGTTATTAAGAAAAATTCAGTACTACAGTATATAAATGACAATAGGCTTTTGCTCATACCAGCTCCTGTATCAATTATTATAAAATCCACATTGTGAATCTGTTCTATGCTATGTATAAACTTATTTCTTTGAGCTTCTGTAAAGTCTTCTATATGATTAAGGGCAGAACCTCCAGATATTACATTTACACCATACTTAGTCTGTGAAATTATATCTTCTATATTTTTTTCGCCATTAATTACATCAATTATAGTCCCTTTTACATTTACCCCCATTATTATATCTATATTAGACATTCCTATATCTGCATCTAATATAAGAACTTTTTTATCAAGTTTGGTTAAGCATATAGACAAATTTGTAGCGAGATTACTCTTTCCAACGCCGCCTTTACCAGAAGCTATTGTAATTATCTTAGGCATATTCTCATTCTCTACTATAATCTCATCAGAACCTCTTTTTTCCATTGCCATTTTTCTCAAAATTTGAGCTTGGTCTATCATATACTTTCAACTCCTAATAGTAATCTTATAATCTTATCTTCATTAGGTTTTATAATATCATCAGGAACATTTTGTCCTGTTGTAATATATGATATTGGTTTTTGTGCATAATTCATTATGTTAAATATTGAGCCATATGTTATTGTTTCATCTAACTTTGTAATTATTAAGCTTTTAAAATTCACATTTCTATATGAATCTATAATTGCTTTTGTATCACTTTCTCTTGTTGTACAGTTCAAAACTAAATGTATATTATCAGTTTCAGCTTTATCTATAAGATTTTTGATTTCTAATATTTGCATAGAGTTTTTATAGCCTCTACCTGTTGTATCTATTAATACAACATCACAATCTTTCATCGCATCAAGTGCCAATTCCATCTCATCAGGGCTTATTACCCCTTTAAAAGGAATATTCATTATATCAGTATATATCTTTAACTGTTCTACAGCACCAATCCTGTATGTATCTATAGTTATTACTCCTACTTTTTTATTTTCCTCAAAAACTAATTTGGCAGCCAACTTTGCTATTGTAGTCGTTTTACCTACTCCTGGTGGTCCAACTAAAGCAATTTTACCATTTATTGCTTGATTTTCTATTTTAATCTTTTTCTTTAGACTTTCTACTAAATTTTTACTTGTATCAATTCCATTGAACTTCATTTCTTGTAAATCAGCTTTTATAAATTCTACAATTTCTTGATTTAAATCTAAGTTTAGTAAATTCTTGCATATTTTATCTATATCATTATCATTTTTATTATCAAACCCCATATTATTTATAATTGACTTTAGTTGTTCTATCTCTCGTTTTAAATCTTTTTGTTCTAAATTATCTTTCTTTTCCCATCCAATAGTCAATTCAATATCTTTCTTTGAAAAAATGCCTCTTATTCCAGATTTTCTTACCTCTTTTTTATCTATTAATGTAATATTGTCACCCAATTCCATTTTGGCTAGATTCATAGCATCTTGAATTGTGTTAGCTGTATACTTTTTCGTCATCATATATGCTCACCACACCTTCTGCTTTGATTTTAATATCGTTAGGTATTTCATTTAATGATAATACAGTCAAATTAGGATATACAATTTCAACTAATTTTCTAAATGGAGCTCTTATCTTTGGTGATACTACTATTACTGGTATATTATGATTGAAATATACATTGTTCATTACTTCTTGTATACTCTCAAATATTTTATTTGTATTTTCTGGGTCAACTGCTGGATAAGTTCCATTTACAGACCTTTGTAAATTATTAGATACCAATTCTTCAGTTTCTGGAGACAATGTAGCCACTACAATTGCCTTATCTTCATCAACTAAATTATTACAAATACTTCTAGCCAAAGCTATTCTTACATATTCAGTAAGAAGCTCTATATCTTTTGTATTTCTAGACTGGTCTGCAAGTGTCTCAAGTATTGTAACTCTATCCTTTATATTTACTTTTTCTCTTAACAGATTTTTAAGTACTTTTTGAATTTCACCAAGTGTCATTAAATCTGGTATCAATTCATCTACTACAGCACTATAATTTTCTCTTGCTGCATCTATAATAGTCTTAACTTCTTGTCTTCCCAGTAATTCGTGTGCATTTGATTTTATTATATCTAGTAAGTGAGTTATAAGTATTGTGGATGAATCTACAACTGTATAACCCTTTAGCTCTGCATCTTCTACCTTGTCACTTTCTATCCAAAGTGCCTCTATTCCAAAAGTAGGCTCAATTGTCTTTATTCCAAATATACTAAATCCTTGATTCATAGGATCCATACATAAAACCATATTAGGCATTATCTCATACCCACCAACTACATTCCCTTTTATTTTTATATTGTATTGGTTTGGATTTAACTGTAAATTATCTCTTATTCTTATAGGTTGTACGACTATACCCATGTCTATTGCACATTGTCTTCTTATTGATGCTATTCTCTGAAGTAAATCTCCTCCTGCTGATTCATCAGCTAAAGATATTAAACCATATCCAATTTCTACTTCTATTGATTCTACATTTATTAAGTTTGTTACATCTTCTACTTCATTTTTATCTGGATTTACCATATCAGGTTTTTCAAACTCCAAGTCTTCTAAAGTATCTTTCTTTTCTCTTCCTAAAAAGTAACCTGCTGCTATAGCACCTATACCTAGTGAAAAAAATGCTGGTTTAGGTAATCCAGGCATCATACCAAGTACGATTAGAACACAGCCAGTCATCATTACTGCTTTTGGTATTGCTGTTAACTGTTTACCTACTAATCCACCAAAGTTTTCATCAGTAGAAGCTCTTGTTACGATTATACCTGCTGATGTAGATATTAATAGAGCAGGTATCTGGCTTACAAGACCATCCCCTATAGTAAGTCTTACATATGTCTGTGCTGCACCCATAAGAGTCATATTCAGCATTACAGCTCCTATTACAATTCCACCTATTATGTTTATTGCTGTTACTATAAGACCTGCTATGGCATCTCCCTTTACAAACTTATTTGCTCCATCCATAGAGCCATAAAAATCTGCTTCTTGCTGAAGCTCTTTTCTTCTTTTTCTAGCAGTTTTGTCATCTATAACTCCTGCATTTAAATCTGCATCTATACTCATCTGCTTACCTGGCATGGCATCTAACGTAAATCTAGCTGTTACTTCAGATACTCTTCCAGAACCATTGGTTATAACAACAAATTGAACAATTAATATAATTAAGAATATAATTATTCCTACTACGTAATTTCCACCTACAACAAAACTTCCAAATGCCTCTATAACTTCACCTGCATATCCCTGTGTTAAAATCAATCTAGTTGATGAAAGATTTAATCCCAATCTAAATAGTGTTGTCACAAGTAACACTGTTGGAAATATAGATAAATCAAGTACATTTGTTGTAAATAGTGTCATTAGTAAAATTAGCACAGATAAACTTATGTTAATTGCCAGTAAAATATCTAATATAAATGTAGGTAACGGCACTATCATCATAAGAACAATCCCTACAACACCAAATGCCACTATTACGTCCATATTTTCCTTTAAATTAAACTTATTCATTACTTATCCTACCTTTTGGGGACTTTGTATCTATTTTTGATTTTATATACTGCTACTAATATCTCTGCAAAAGCTTGATACATGTCCTCTGGAATTTCTTGGTCTATTTCTACTTGCTTATATAACAACCTAGCAATAGGTTTATTTTCTATTATAGGTATGTCATTTCCCTTTGCAATTTCCCTTATTTTAAAAGCTAAATAATCTGCACCTTTTGCCACCACTACTGGAGCTTGGTCTTTCCCTTTTTCATATCTCACTGCTATAGATAAGTGGGTTGGATTGGTTACTATTACAGTAGCACTTGGTACTGCTTGCATTGTCCTTTGAGACGAAATTTGTCTTTGTTTTTGTTTTATCTTAGCTTTTACTTCTGGGTCTCCTTCTGAGTTTTTATATTCATCTTTAACTTCTTGTTTTGTCATTCTCAGTTGCTTTTTATGACTGTATCTTTGATAAACATAATCTGCAACTGCTATAGCTATCATAGCTACACAAATCTTACTCAATATTGAATATACTAAGTCTTTAACTGTGTACATTAAAGTTGGTAGGTATATGTTACCTAACTTTAATATATCTAAATAATTATCTTGGAAGAATGTATATCCTATGTAAGCCAAAATAGATATAATCGCTGTATCCTTTATTAAGGTTGACAAACTTCTCATAGAAAACATGTTTTTGAATCCACTAATTGGATTTAATTTTGATAAATTTGGTTTTAAAGTTTCACCAGTAAACAGTATTCCCACCTGAAATAGGTTTGCTATTATGCCTAAAACTAAAAAGGGAATAGCTATTGGTAAAAATATCTTAAAAAAATCCATTAATCCTGCTATAACTAATTTCTCTAGGTTTGAATAATTTATGTTCATATAAAAATCTAGACTCAAAAAATAATTAAGCGAAGATTTAAGTGTATCTACTACATATGAAAATAATGTAGGTACTAATAAGGTGAATGCAAGTAGAGTCATTGCAACGGGTAATTCTCTACTCTTTGCTATATTACCTTTCTTTCTTTGTTCTCCCTTTTTCTTTGGAGTAGCTTCTTCTGTTTTATCTGCTGAACCCATAAAAAACATAGGAGCTAGTGCAAAAGTTCCCTCATACATCTTTGGTATTTGACTTAATAAATGACTTATTTGATTGACAATTAAAGGTATTGATATGATAAATAATGCAATACCAACCAATATTTTTAATGGCATACCAACTATCATTACATTTAATTGAGGTACACTTCTTGATATAAGCCCTAAAATAAAATCTGCCATAAGCAGACAAAGTACAATAGGTATTGCTATTTTGAATCCAGTTAAAAAGCACTGCACAAATATGTTTATTATATAATCTATGTTATTATCTACAAATGGTTTTCCTATTGGAATTAACTCAAAACTATACCTTATACCTCTAATTAAAACATGATGACCATCCATGTTAAAAAATATCATAAGTGCTGTCCAGTTCATAAGATTATCAATTAAAGTTGTCTGAGTCATTGAATTTGGGTCAAACATATTAATCATTGATAATCCCATCTGTTGGTCCATCATAGAACCCGCCATTCTGATACTATAAAAACATAGGTTGGTTATATATCCAAGCATAATCCCAGTTATGGTCTCATTTACACTATATAAGGTAAACAATACAATGTTGTCTATATTTGTTGCATATTCAATTTGCATAGTACTTGAAATCAATATTGATATAATGATTGCAAAGAGTGACTTAAATAAAGCAGGTGTACCAGCTGGAAATAGTATTCTTAGTGTTCCAAAGAATGCTACTATTCTAATAAATACAAAAATCATATGTATCCTACTTATTTAGTTATAAGAGATATCATATTGAATATCTCAGAAGTAAAACTAATAAGAGTATGTAACATCCAGCTTCCACCGATAGCTACTACTAAAAGAATAGCTATTAGTTTTGGTACAAAAGTCAATGTTTGCTCCTGGATTTGAGTTGTAGCTTGAAACACACTTATTAAAAGCCCAACTACAAGAGAAACAATGAGTACTGGAGCTGCAATCATAGCTCCTGTAAACATGCCATTTTTAAGAACACTCATTATCATAAATTCACTCATACTATTTTTCTCCTATCCAAATCCCAATATCAATGTTTTTACTATCAAGTTCCATCCATCCACCATTACAAATAATAATAACTTAAATGGTAATGATATCATGACTGGAGGCAACATAAACATACCCATAGACATCAAAACACTTGCCACAACAAGGTCTATTATCAAAAATGGTATATATATTAAAAAACCTATTTGAAAAGCAGTTTTTAGTTCGCTTATAGCAAATGCTGGAACTACAACAGATAGTGGTATATTTTCACGAGTTAATTTCTTTTCTTTTAAACCAGCCTGTTCTACAAATAAATCTAAATCTGTCTGTCTGGTTTGTGTTAATAAAAACTCTTTAATAGGTCCTTCTGCTTCCTTCATAGCTTCTTCCATAGTAACTTCTTCTTTCATATATGGTTGTAATGCCTTTTCGTTTATCTCATTTAATACTGGTCTCATTATAAATATTGTCAATACTATTGCAAGTCCTACCAAAATTTGACTTGGAATTGCTTGCTGTGCTCCTAATGCTGATTTCAAAAATGATAAACTTATAACTATTCTGACAAAGCTTGTCATCATGAACATTACAAATGGTAAAAACATTAATGCAGTTAGAAATAAAAACAATTGCATTGAACTTGTATATGGTACATCAGCCAAAGGTAATTTTGATAATAGTTCCATTTACTTATCTTCCTTTTTTGTAAATTTTCCAATATATCTACTGAAATCATATTTCTTTTTAATTCTTTCCATTTTAAAATCTTGAATTTTAAAATTTCTTTCTTTAATGTCGTTTTCTATTTTTAATACTTCTTCTTTGGTCAAATCTTTTATTTTACTCATGCTAGAAGAAGAAGATGCCATAATGCATCCTTCTTCACCTATTTTTAAAATTATTATGCTATTGTTTTTACTTATATTTACAATATCTAGTATTTTTACATATTTATCATTATATTTTTTTAATAAAGTTCCTTGGCTAATTTTTAAAGATAAGACTATCAATATTAAAATTATTGGGATACATATTAATATTTTTAGTAAATAAAGTATCATGTCTTACCATCCTTTTATTGCACTACTATATTTGTGAAATATATATTTTGAATTACATTTTCACCTAGTTGTATATTTAATGTATTTTTAATTTCTTCTTTTATGTTCTTTAAATTATCAGCAGTAAAATCATCTGCCCTTTTTGCCATAAAACAATTTATAATATTATCCCTAATTAAAGGCGTATTTTTTTCTATATCTTTATATGAAGAATCATAAGATACAGTTATTGATACTTTTAAATATCTTACACCTTCATCAGCTAACTTTAATACCATCTCTTCTAAGTCAAGATTTTCGGTCTTTACTTCATCTTTACCTTTTCCTGTTGGAATAAACAAACCTGCAATCTTGTCAACTTGTTTATTTCCACCTTCTCCTAATATAAAAAAACCTGCTCCCGCTGAGAAAATAATCAGTATCAAAATAATTATAATAATTTTTTTATTTTTGAACAAACCTCTTCCTCCTAGTCAATAGTTATAAGTATATTAACTCTTCTATTCTCAGCCCTTCCCTTTGCTGTTTCATTTGAAACCAAAGGTTGATACTCTCCACATCCTGTTGCCGAAAATAGTCTAGGGTCCATGCCCTTTTCTTCTACAAAGTATCTTACAACACTTACTGCTCTACTAGAAGATAAATCCCAATTGGATTCATGTGTACTTGATTTTACAGGTACATTATCAGTATGGCCTTCTATAACTATCTTATTTTTCATCATCTTTATCATGTCATATACTTTATTAAGAGTAGCTTTACTATCTACTTTTAACTCAGAAATCCCAGAGTCAAATAAAATTGAATCATCTAACTCTAGTAAAATCCCTCTACTATCATCTTTGACTGTTACACTATTTTGTAAGTTAGAATTATTAACTTTATCTTTTAAATCCTGTTCTAAATTTGATTTATCATTTTTATCCACTAAAACACTGTCTATTGGAGATTTCTCACTTGTACTTGAACCCGTACTAAATATACTTGTCCCAGAAAACTGACCTTTTAACGCATCTGCTATGTTTTTAAATTTTTCCATATCTACAACTGATGTTGCATACAATAATACGAAAAATGTAAGAATCAGTGTTATAGTATCTGCATAAGTAGCCAGCCATGCATCTGGATTTATCTCATCCTTTTTCTTATTTTTTTTACGCGCCATTGCTCATTGCTCTTTCTGTATTTTTATTGGATTTCATAATTTCTAACTTCTCATTGTTTGAAAGGTATGTGGCTAAACGTTCCTCAACTACTATACTGCTCTCCCCAGATTGTATGCTTATTATACCTTCCAACATCATTTCCTTTACATAAATTTCTTTTTCAGTCTTCTCATCTATATTATATGCAATTGGGTTCAAAGCGATATTGGCAAGTAAAGAACCATAAAACGTTGTAATTAATGCCTTTCCCATGCCAGATGCTATTAAATCTGGAGATGTAAGGTCAGCTAACATTTGTATTAAACCTATTAGTGTTCCCAACATCCCAAAAGCAGGTGCAAAGGTTCCCCAAGTTTTAAATAGTTTAGAGTATCTGTTATTTGTATCTTCAACAGAATCTATCTCTAGTTCTAAGATGGACCTTATCTCATTGATTTCCAATCCATCAATACACAGCTCTAACCCTTTCTTCATAAATGGATCTTCTATTCCCATTACATCACTCTCTATTGATAAAAGACCTTCTTTTCTAGCTTTTTTAGAAAGTGTTTTAAATTGTTCTAGTAAATCTAACTTTGATACACTCATTGTCTTAAATGAGTATTGTAATGCATTTTTTATAAGTTTTATATCATCTATAGTAAATGTAATCATTAGAGCTCCAAATGAACCAAGCACTGTGATTAATATTGATGAAACATCAAAAAAATTCTTTAACCCTGAACTACTTCCTTTTGCGGCACCAACTAAAACTAATACTGTAGATACTATTAGTCCAATAAATGTCAGTGAATCTGTTTTTTTCATTATTTTTCGCTCCTAATATAACCTACATTTATTTTTCTTTTATACTTTATTACTTTATCTACTATCTCATCTACCGACTCTTTTACAAGGTTTTTTTCTCCTGTTGTAAGGAGAATCCTACTTTCTGGTACAGAATCAATCCTCACTATAAGGTCTGAATTTAATATGTATTTTCTTCCGTTTAAATCCGTTACTCTTATCATAATATGTACCTACTATCTCTTAAGATTTATTATTTCTTGAAGTATCTCGTCTGATGTCGATATTATTTTACTGTTTGCTTGGAAAGACCTACTTGCTATTATCATTTCTGTAAATTCTTCTGCTATATCTACATTGGAAGCTTCTATTGCCCCTTGTATTATTGTGCCTGTAGCTCCTGCTATTTGTGGGTCTCCTGAGTTTGCTGATGGTTTAAACAAGTTTCCTCCTTCTGCATCTAGTCCTGCTGGATTTTGGAATGCATATGTTTGCACTTTTTGTATTGTACCTTTTAATTTATCTATTCCAGCAGGTGTATCTCCTACCTTAGCACCATCAGGTATATCATAGACAAATTGAGTTCTTTGACCATCACTCAATAAAAATTCTACTGTTCCATCCTTTGATATATTATACTCTAGTACATTTTGAACTGTTCCATCCTTAGGACTTATACTTTGAAGTGGTATTACAATAGGCTCTTTTCCTTTAGCATCACCCTTTTTAACAAATTCTCCAGTATCAGCTTTATATTCCCCATCATAAATCATACCTTGTAACATATATCCATCACCATTTACAAGTCTTCCACCTTTAATATTCTTCAAAGCACCATCAGCTGCTTTAAATCCTGTATCTAAATTAAAAGAACCATCTCTCGTATACATAACTGTTCCTTGTCTTACTACTGGAAGATATCCATCTCCATCTATCATTAAATCAGATGGTCTATTAGTTGGTTGTACATTTCCTTGTACCATATCTTTATTTATACTTGATATCTTACTACCTACACCTACTTGTCCTAAGTTTGTTCCTCCTAATGCAGCTGTTGGAGCACTTGCATATAGTACAGTTTGATAAAATGAATCTGTTATTCTAGCTGAACTTTTCTTAAAAGAAGTAGTTCCAGCGTTGGCTACATTGTTACCTATTACATCTAATTTTGTTTGATTTGCTTTCATTCCACTTACACCTGAATACATTGCTTTTATCATGAATTTACCTCTTTTCTCATTTAATATTATGCTTCTTCTGGAGATTCGTGTTCTGAAGAATCATTTTCTTCTCCTGAATTTTCATCTACCTCTCCTATTTTAAGTAATTTTTCATATTTAACACCTACAGTTTTGTCACTTCCATCTACTTCTAATTCTAAGTGTACTTCCCCATCTTTTATATATGTGGACTTTACTACTCCTACAATGTTTTCATCTTCTTTCTCTTCCCCAGATACTTCTACTTCTTTACCAATTAATGATGTTGCCATACTTAAAGCAGAGTTTATTAGAGTGGAATTACTTAAGGCTAAAAGTACATCTAGCTTCTCATTCATAGCTGACATCTTTTCTAAAGTTGCAAACTGTGCTAATTGTGACACATATTCTGTTGGGTCTTGCGGATTCATTGGGTCTTGATTACCCATCTGTGCCACAAGTATCTTCATAAACAAGTCTTTATCAGCATCATCACCTTGTCCTATAATTGGAGTCCCATTGTCTGTTACTGTCTGATTTCCTTTGCTTCTAACTTGTTTATTGGCAATATCATTAATATTTCTTTCAAGTTGGCTTAAGTTATTTGACCTATAGTTTCCCTGAGTTCCTGCCAAAGCCGTTGCTATTCCGTACATGCAATACTTCCCCCTTACTAAGCTAGTAAATCTACTCTATCATCATCAATAGTATTTTCTTTAATGTCATCTTCTATGACTACATTATTATGCTTATCATTTGTATTCTTCTTACTCATGTTTTCTTGGTTATTTTGTCTATTCTGTTGTTCAAATGCTTTATCAAAGGTATCAGATGTATTTGTATTATCGCTGTGCATTTGCACTGATACATCTTTTATATTTACATTAGTAAGTTCAAGATGTTGCTTTAAATCTGCTATGTTTTTATTTATAGAGTCAAAGACATCTTTATTGAAAACAGTCACAACAGCTCTCATACTTTCACCATCTTTTAACAATTGTATATTCATATCTCCTAATTCTTTTGGTCTTAATTTAATTGTCAATTCTTGTATATCATTTGTTTTCATATGCTTAATAGCTTTTATAGAGTCATCCATTACATTTGATTCTATCTGTTTTAAATTGACATTATCATTTTTAATTTTATTCATATCAACATTTTTATTTATTACTTGTCCAAAATTCCCACTCTTATTTCCATTTACCCCTGCTAGTTTTTCCAAAATATCAGAGCTATCATCTTTCTGTTTATTTGAGTTAAGATTATCCATTCTATTGCTATCAAAACTATACAAATCTATATTTTTAGTATCATTTTCTGTAGTTTTAGTAATTACTTCAATATCTTTATTAGCATTATCCTCCAAAAGTTCTCTTAATTTAACTATGTCTAAATTTTCTATATCATTAGAGTTATTTATATTAGCTTTATTTAGCTCTGAATTTTGATTTGCAATCTTATTTAATATATTTTTATTAAGCTTAAGTTCTTGTTTTAATTCATCTGATATACTTAGTTTTTTTATATTATTCAATATAGTGTTTATATCTTTATCTTTTTTATAATTCTCTTTTAAAAGATTCAGTAATTGCTGCAAAGCTTCATTATTATTACTACAATCTTTTTCATATGTATTTTCATCTTCTAAGTGATTACTTTTATCTTCATCTAAATGACACTCATTATCACTATTTTCCGGTCTATCTGAGCTAACATTTTGCTTACTTGTTTCTCTTCTATCTTTAACCTTTTTATGGTCTGTTGTCTTATATAGATTATCTTCAAATTTATCATTTTTTATATTTTTATTCTTAGATGAGTTTTTTCTATTCCCAATATCTTTAATAATATTATAAGAATCTGCTTGTATCTTCATACAATAATATCCTCACTTCCTACTATTTTATAGAACTTGTCTATTTCTCAAATAACTCATGCTTGCAAACTCATCATTAGTGCTTTGTTCTTTTAACTGTTCTTCTTTATAATACTGTCCATATTTTTTTTCTTTTAATTTTTCTAATGACTTTCTCTCTATCTGTTTGCTTATAAGCTGTTTTCTAGCTTTTTCAAGTTCATTTGTCGACTTATCCAGTTTTTCTGATAAATCCATTATAGAGTTGTTTAAAGCTAGCAAATAGTTAATAGTTATTTTTTGATTTTGAACACTATCATTATTTTTACCTATAGAATATTTGCTGTAATTACTTTCTAAGTTTTCTAAATTAGTTTCTATATCTATTTTTTTTTGTTGAATCTTAGCAAATTCCATTTTTATCTCTTCTTCATCTTTTATTTTTAAGTCTAAAACTTTCTGTAATCTAAACTTAAAATTTTTATCCAATTCCATCACAACCTATTCAAATATTTTTTTAAATTGTTTATTCAAAGATTCCTCTTAAACTACTTATAGTTTCATTAAAAGAGCTCTTTTCATTTATTCCTTGTTTTAAAAAATTAATAATATGCTCATGATAGTAGATTGCTTCATCTATTTTTTTGTTTGTACCTGAAGCATATGCACCTATATTTATCAAATCTTCTGCTTCTCTATACTCAGCAAGCATATCTCTCGCAAAAGATGCTATTTTTATGTCTTCTTTTGAAGCAATCTCATTCATAAGTCTGCTTAAACTGTTCAATACATCTATAGAAGGATAATGATTCTTATTTGCCAAGTCTCTAGATAAAACTATATGACCATCAAGTATCCCTCTTGTTGTATCTGCTATTGGCTCATTAAAGTCATCTCCATCAACTAATACTGTATAAAATGCAGTTATAGAACCTTTATCTGATGTCCCTGTTCTCTCCATAAGTTTTGGTAAAATAGCAAACACAGATGGTGTATATCCTTTTTGAGCTGGTGGCTCTCCTATTGCTACACCAACTTCTCTTTGTGCCATAGCAAATCTAGTTACCGAGTCCATCATAAGTATTACTTTTTTGCCCTGGTCTCTAAAATACTCTGCTATTGCAGTAGCAGTAAGAGCACCTTTTAGCCTAACCAAAGGAGCTTTATCTGATGTTGCATATACAACAACAGATTTTTTCATTCCCTCTTCACCTAAATCTTTATCAATAAAATCTAATACTTCTCTTCCTCTTTCTCCAATAAGGGCAATTACATTTACATCTGCTTTTGCATTCCTAGCAATCATACCTAGAGTCGTACTTTTACCTACTCCACTTCCTGCAAATATCCCTATTCTCTGTCCTTCACCACAAGTAGTAAATGCATCTATTGCTCTTACACCTGTTTCCATTATATTTCGTATCTTTTTTCTCTTCATTGGATCAGGAGGTTCATTGTTCAAGTTGTATCTATCTCCTAAAACAGCATCTGAGTTATCTATAGGATTTCCAAGACCATCAAGTACTTTGCCTAGTAAATTATCGCTACACATAACACTTAAAGGTATCCCCTTAGAAATAACTTTACAACCAGGAGCTATCAATGTTAACTCTCCCAACGCCATTAATATGACTTCTTTATCTTTAAAACCCACTACTTCACAATTCACTGGTTTATTGACTTGATTGTATATAACACATAACTCTCCAACAAAAGCTTTTATTCCTTCAACTTCTACAGTAAGTCCTATTATCTTTTTGACTCTACCTTCTGATATAGTGAGTTCTAAATTTTCTATTTTCTTATTTATTTTGTCAAAATCTATAGATATATCAGTTTTATACATACTTTATTCACCAAGCAATTCTTCTTTTAGTTTTTCCATAGCACAATCGATACCAACTATTATTCTTCCATTTTCCTTTTGGATGATAGCATTGCCTTTATCTATACTATCATCTGCAATAACAAATACACTTGATTTTAGTGATGTTTCTTCTTTGAATAATTCAAACTCTTTCTCTATATTATCTTTATAGAAAGAATTACATCTTACTATAAATGAACTACTTCCTTCATAATCTTGAATAATTTGCTTTAACAAATCACTCATAGATTCTTCATCTTCGAAATGCTTTTTTAGAACAGAACTAGCCATATTAATAGCAAGTCTTACAATCTCTTTATTTTTTTCTTTTATGTACTCAGTCATCTTCTCATTAGCTTGTAATAGTATTAAGTCTGCCTGATTTTTTATAAAATCTGCTTCATCTTTAGCTTTTTGGGTATATTCATTATATGACTCTTTATATCCATCTTCATATCCATTTTTTTGACCTTGACTATACCCTTTTTCATATGCTTGCTTTTCTATATTTTGTGCATTCATTTTTGCTTCTTCTAATATCTCATTCTTTTTTATCTCAGCAGATTCTATAGCTTCTTTTATTACCTCATCCCTAAATCTACAATCATTTTCTTTATTTACATTTGATTCTCCCACTCTAACTTTATCTATTATGGTTAAATCTAGCACTCCTTTATATAATGCTTTTTTACTTTTAATAATCTTATTATTCAACAAAGTCACCACCAAAATTCCTTACAATAGTTATGGCACCTTCTCTTTCAAGTTTTCTTACTATATTTGCTATCTTTTGTTGAGCAGCCTCAACCTGTGTAACTTTTATGACACCAACCATTTCCATTTCTTCTCTAAGTGCCTCTGCTGCCCTAGAAGATTGATTTCTATATATAGCATCTGAAATCTCATCATCCACACCTTTTAAGGCATATACTAAATCTTTCATAGTCACTTCTTTTAACACTTTTTGTATACTTATATCATCTAACTTGACAATATCTTCAAAGACAAATATATGAGATTTAATTTGAGCTGCTAAATCCGGGTCTTGTTCTTCAATAGTTCCCAAAATATTCTTTTCTGTTTTTCTATCAGAATTAATCAATATTTGAACTAAGGTAGACACTCCTCCATAATCCTTAAAATCATCACCACTCATTGAGTGTAATTTATCTTCTAATGAACTTTCAATTACTTTTATTACTTCTGGAGATATTGAACCCATTGAGCTTATCCTCATAGCTACTTCATTTTGTAAATCAAAATCTAAGTATGATAAAACTTCTGCTCCATTTTCTGGCTCCATATGTGCAAGTAAAACGGCTATAGTTTGTGCACTTTCATTCCTAAGTATTTCTAATATTTTCTTTACATCTAGTTTTATAATATGTTTAAAAGGCTTTGTGCTTGTATTTATTGATATACCTTCAAGTAATTTGTTTGCTTTGGCATTTCCTAAAGCATTGCTTAACAACTCTCTTGCATATTCAAGCCCACCTTCTATAACATAATCTTTTGCCCTATTTATTTCTACAAACTCTTTTAAGATTTCTCTTCTTTCTTTTGAAGCTATTGAAGAAATATTTGCAATTTCCAAACCTATTTTTTGAACTTGTTTATCAGGCAAGCTTTTTATTATATCACTAGAAACATTTGGTCCTAATGTCATTAATAATACAGCAGCTTTTTTTAAACCCTCACCTTCTATCTTCTCTTTCTTATCACTCTCATTTATATCACTTAAGTCAAACGCATTAACATTTGTAATTTCCGTGGACACTTTCTATCCCCCTTACTCATTTAACCAAGTTTTTATTATCTCTGTTACTTGGTCTGGCTTTTCTTCTGCATACATTTTAACAGCTTCCTCTAATGTCAGTTCTGGGTCATCTCCTAATAGAGGATTATCTTTTCTATCAACAGAATCAGATTTAGAAATATAATCTTCATCTTCATAATCCATATCTTCTCGTTCACTTCTTTTCTTATATATCAAGTATCCAATAGCTCCAATTGCTACTACTGCCACTACTCCAATAACTGCTTTTATTATGTTCTTTTTAAATCCTTCTTTTTTAATCTCTTCCAGCTCTTGTTTAGCCTCTTTCTTACCTTCTGGGTCAAATACCATTGAAACAACGCTAAGAGTATCTCCCCTCGCTCCATCCATACCTATAGCATTATTAACAATATCCTCTACATCAGCTTGAACACCTTTAGCTATTTTTCCATCTATTGCAACAGAAGCTGTCAATCTATTAAGTTCTCCAGGCGCAACTATAGTATGAGTTTCAATCTTACCTGTTTCATACTCAAAACTCTCATCTAAACTATCTTCTGTATTAGTACCATTGTTATTTCCTTGGTTATTCATGTTAGCATCTACACCTTGAACATTATTTGTAGCAGATTTAGATGAATTTTTCGACCTTGTCTCTTTTATTGCAACTTTATCAGGGTCAATTTTTATCTCAGTTTTTTCAGCTGTATCAAAACTTAAATCAGCATTTACTGTAGCTTTCACCTTTCCCTTACCAAATATTGGTTCTAGTATTTCTAAAATAGACTTTTCTAGTTGTTTATTCAATGCTTGTTCAGATGCCTTATTTTTATCAACACTAATGCCACTATTTATTGGTTGATTATTTTCATTAACATTTTCATCCTCCAAAATACCTTCAGATAATAAATTCATTTTGTTATCAATAACCTGAACATTTTTCTCTGGTATATTTGTAACGCTTCCTGATATAAGTGCCATAACAGACTTTATTTGGTTTTTTTCTAAAGTCGTCCCTGGTTTTAGCATCAAATAAACTGCTGCACTCCCTGGAACAGCCTCCTTCTCAAATACTGATGACTCTCCAAATGTTATATGTACTCTAGTGTCTTCCACTTGTGGAAAACTCTTTATTGTTTTTTCTATTTCACCTTGTATCATTCTTTGCTTCTTAATCTGAAACTCTTCATCAGTAAGTCCTATTGATGAACTATCATCCATTAGTGCAAATCCTTTAGAACCACTTGTAAGACTTGGTGCTAACTCCAGCCTTAACTTATCAACTTCTGTTCTAGGTACATAAATCGTACTTCCCTTTACCTTAGTATCTATCTTTTTAGACTCTAATTCTGCTGATATATCTGCAGCATCTTGAACATCTAGTTCTGAAAATAAGACTGCATACTTATTTTTGCTCGCAGATATTGCTGTAAATACTAGCGCTAAACATATAGCAATAACCCCTATACCTAATGCTATTTTAGTTCCCTTTTTTAGAGAACTTATCTTTGTCCTAGATTTAGCAACTTGCTCTTTAATCTTATTTTTAAAACTGGCTATCATTGATTATTACTCCTGTTCAAAAGGCTAAATTTGTACCTTATTCATTTCTTGATATGCATCATGAATCTTATTTCTAACTTCTATTAAATATTGCATAGATAGCTGTGCTTCTTGACCTATTAACATAACTTCATGCATAGAAACATCTTCGCCTTTTATAAATTTTTCTTTCATATCATCTGCTGTCACTTGTTGAAAATTAACTTTATCTATAGTATCTATTATTACATCTTCAAAATTCTTTTTTTCTTCTTTATTAAGAGTTAATGGTTTTGTTTCTCCAATCAAATTATCTAACTTTGCACCTTGCATTAAATTGTTAATTTGTGTAATTGGCATAATTTATCCCTACTTTCCTATTTCCAAAGCTTTTGATATCATAGACTTCTGAGCATTCAATGTATCTACGTTAGAATCATATGCTCGTGAAGCTGTTATTAAATCTGTCATTTCTACCAATATATTTACATTTGGATATTCTACATATCCATTTGGCTTTGCATCTGGATGAGATGGGTCATATACTTTTTTAAGAGGTGATTTATCATCTTCAACAGATGTAACTTTTACTCCTAGCATACCTAATTTATTATCATAGTTTTCTTCAAATGAAACAACTTTTCTCCTATATGCTTCTCCATTTGGACCTCTTGTGGCATTTATATTAGCTACATTGGACGATATGATATCCATTTTCAAGCTTTCTGCTGTTAATCCACTAGCAGATATTCTCATTCCACTGAACACACTCACCTTTTAATTACCTCCCACTTATTATTGATTTAGTCATTGCTATTTTTCCATTTGCAAAACTTATCAAAGCATTATATTGTAATGTTGTCATTGCTTGGTTTACTTTTTCTTCTTCTATATCTACATTATTGCCATCCACTCTTAATCCTTTAGAATTATCTGTTTTTTCTTCTATTTTGGGCATAGCATCATTTAATGTTTCTTCAAAAGTTACATAATGTCTCTTATATCCTTCAGTATTTATATTTGCTATATTATTTGCTATTGTCTGACTTCTTAAATTAGTTGCATCTAATCCCATTTTTATAATGTCATATGTATTCACACTCACTCCTCCTCAAAATATATTTTATTTATTTTGCTTATTAATAAAAAAATGAAGTTGCTATATTACAAAAAATGACTTCTTTATTCATTTAAATTAATCGCATTTCCATTACATTAATACAATAATGTATCATTTTCATGGACTCATAGAAAACTAATATTATTTTCAATGAAGTCCATGAAAATGATAAACATTATTGTAATATGTAATGGAAATGCGATTATTTAATCGAATAAAGAAGTCATTTTTTGTAAAATAGTAACTTTTTAAGATAATTTTTCTTTATTTTATGTTATAATTTGGTAAAGTATGTTAATTATAGGTATTTTCTACTGAAATAAAGTGATTTTTTCATAACAAAATGACTGCCAAAAAGGCAGTCATTCTAGACTTTTCTTAGGTATACAATACACCTAGGACTCTTTTTGGCAACTGGCTGACATAGTTCATGTATATAAACCTTAGTCCCTATAGCTTTGCGTCACTAGATTTCTCTAGATTTGCCTATTTAGTTTTAACTTAAGTATACAATAAATAACAAATTTTTTAAATATCTTTTTTGTTTATAATCAAATATTTTATATTTTATATTTAGTTACCAATAATTACAAATATTATAAACACTATACTCTAGAATTTTATAATAAACTCTTTGAAAATATTTTTAATTTATAAAAATATAAGACAAATCTCATCTTAATTCTATATTTTTCCATATATTTCAATTTTATTTGTACAATATATCAATATTTAAAAATGTCAATTAACGAAACTTAAATAAATGATATATAAAAAATTTATTTTTGATATTATTATGAGTAGTTTAATATTCATTTATAATTTTAATTATATAACTAACTTCTTCATCTTCCATACCGATAAATAAAGGTATACTAACAACTTTATCTGAATAGTTCTCAGCTATATTAAAACTCCCCTTTTTATATCCCAAATAAGCATATGCTTCAGATAGATGTGGTGGTATCGGATAATGTATTATAGACTCTATACCATTTTTCTTTAAGTATTCCATAAATGTATCTCGTTTTTCAACTTGTAAAACAAATAAATGCCATACATGAGTACAATTATTTTCTATCTTTGGAAGTATGACTTTGGGATTATTAATTTCATTAAGATATCTATCTACGATTTTTGATTTTTCAATTTCAATTTCATTTAGATATTTAAGTTTTACTCTTAATAAACCTGCCTGAATTTCGTCCAATCTTGAATTATATCCGACAAATTTATTATAATATCGCTTTTCTGAGCCATAGTTTCTAAGAATTTTCACTTTATCAGCTATTTCCTCATTACTAGTTACTATAGCTCCTGCATCTCCAAATGCACCCAAATTTTTACTTGGATAAAAACTAAAACAACCTATATCACCAAATGTTCCTGTCATTTTTCCATCATATTTAGCTCCATGAGATTGAGCACAATCTTCAATTAAATACAAGTTATACTTATCACATAATTCTTGTATATCTTTCATATTACTTGCTTGACCATATAAATGCACTACTAATATAGCTTTTGTTTTGCTATTTATCTTTTCTTCTATCTTAGATGAATCTATATTATAATATTCATTTGGTTCTACAAATACTGGTGTTGCTCCATTTATACTGATTCCCATAACACTAGCAATATATGTATTTGATTGCACGATTACTTCATCACCTTCGCTTATTCCTAATGCTCTAAAAGCAATTATCAGTGCATCTAAACCACTGGCTAAACCAACACAATATTTGCTACCTACATAGTTAGCAAATTCTTCTTCAAAATGCTTTACTTCATTTCCAAGGATATAATATCCACTTTCCATTACATCCTTAATCTTCTGTTCATATTCTTCTTTATGGGTTTGGAACTGTTTTAATAAATTATTAAATTTAACCAACAATAAATTCACATCCTAATCTATCTATTCTCTATGTGGCTATCTTAAATTTATTTAATTAAGAAAATACATCACTAACTGTATAATAACTACATATTATTTAAATACTTTAAAAATTCTTTATAGTCTCTAATATAATCTTCTTCATTATAATGTTCAGATGCTATAGAAATTAAAACAGTTTTTTCATCAAAATCAAACATCTCATGCCACACTCCCGTTCCTATATATAATCCAACATCATTTTTATGTAAATTAAATATAGTCTCTTTTACACCATCATAACATTTTATCTTCACACTTCCATTTAGGCAAACTAGTACTTGTTCCAAGTTTTTGTGTGCATGAAATCCTCTCTTTACATTGTTTGGTACATCATATATGTAATAAACTCTCTTTATATCAAAAGGTATTGCTTTATTTGATTCTAATGCAACTAAATTTCCTATATATTCGTTTCCAATAGATACGAACCTAATTAAATTATATTTATCCATAAATTTATCTATCCTATTCATGCTAATTTTCTAACAATATATTACTTCATATTCATATTTACAATAAACTATTGTAAATATGAATGAAATAAACTATATCCAATATTTTTCTTTTGGTTCTTTTAATTCTATTTCTTCACAGCTTAGTGTTTCACACAATTCGTAAATTTTATTTGCAAATAATATATCATGTATTGACAAACCTATATTGTAAGATATTATTCTCTCATCATCATTTTCTCTTCCTTTAGCTTGTTTACTTAAAACATCATAAAATTCACAAGAATATTTATATCTATCTATATTTTCTAGATGTTTCAAATGATTATAATCATCCAAATATACTTTATCAAATAGATAATCAACATTTCCAAATCCCATAACATGTACAGGTAATAATAAAGCACCTTTTTTAAACCATTTAAATTCTGATAAATATTCATCTGTATATGTCACAGTAGAAATAACTACATCTGAATCTACAATAAGTTCTTCATGTGTGTCACATATTTCAAAACTAAATTGTTCATTTTTTTCATACTTTTTTACAAACGACTCTGCTTGGTCTTTATATTTAAGTAACTTTATATTTATATTTTTATCTTTAAGAGTATATGAAAGCATATTCATTATAGCAGAAGCAGTTACACCTAAACCCATAATAGCAATAGTATTAAAATCTTTTTTAGCAAATGTATCGATAGCCAAGGCAGCAACAGCAGCAGTCCTAAAAGCTGTAATATAATTGCCATCTAAAATAGCCTTTAATTTAGCATCTTCCATATTATATAGAAATATCTCTGAATTTAAACTTGGATTTCTCCCTGGCAATCTTGTAACCATTTTTATTCCACCAATCTTATGATTATGATTTAGGGACGGCATTACATTGTAAAATACATGCCCTTCTTCTACCATGCTTATTTTTGGTGGTAATTGACAATCTTTTTTTGTTAAAAAGGATTCTTTTATCCACTCGTATCCTTGTTTCTGAGAAATGTTTAATGACATAATTTGTTCATGAGTTATTAGCTTCATATCTATCATACTCCCTTATTTAAAAATTTTCTATCATATTTTCATTATTTTCATCAAGTATTTCTATCATTTCATGAATACATTTCTTCTTTATATTTGCATCAAATACATTATTTGCTACTCCATAAACTCTTCCACAATCCTGTCTCTCATCTTCATATAATCCTATTGTATCTCCTTCTTTTACTAGTAATAGAAATTGAGTGACATAATCTAAGTTTTCTATTTTATCTATATTATTTATCTTTTTTATTGTGCCAGGTCTTATGTATATTGGTAATGCATATACACATTTTGATAGATGCATATTATATTTCTTTATTTCATCAAAATTTACTTCATTATTCACACTAAAGTTTGCAAATAAACTTCCTATGTCTAAATCTGTTATTTGAGAAATAGCCATATAGTCACAACCTCCAGGTAATCTTGGCATTACTTCAGATACCTTTATTCCATATGCTCCCACTAACATTTGTACATAAAGAGGTCCATTTTTTATGCCAAAAGCCTGCGTTATATTTTGATATATGGATTTTATTTCTTCTTCATATTGAAAACAATACTTTGATGGATAAATTAATCTATCTGGTTTTCCAGCTCTTCCTGTATGTATATTTACAAGCTCTCTATCTCCAATATAAAATACATGTGACTCTCCATTATGAACCCAAGCTAGTCCTTGTATTTCCTCACTTTCATAAAATTCCTCAATTATTACTTGTCCATCTTGCGAGGCTTCCTTAGAATATTCAAATTTTTCTATTAATTCTTCTATGTTTGATACAAAATATACACCTCTTGAACCATAACCATCAACAGGTTTTATTACAAGTGGAAAATTTAATCCTTGTATTTTTTCTAAATCTTTCAAACTTTCAATAATACAATAATCAGTTGTAGGTATTCCATTATTTTTAAAATAATTTTTCATAACAGCCTTATTAGTTACAGATTCAAGTTGATTGCAAGAAATCACACATGGCAAATTTAGTTCATTTGCAATATAAACATATGGCTTCATTAAAGAATCTGTAAATCCAGTTAAAATTCCATCTATCTTTTTATCTATAGCTATATTCTTTATTTTATCAAAATCAAATACATCAACATCTATTGCTTCATCACAAATCTTTTTCGCAGGAGTATCAATTCTATTATCACAAACAATTGTGTATATTCCCTCTCTTTTAGCTGACATAACAATATTCTCAAAATACTTAATTGAGCCTAAAATCATTAATCTTTTCATATACAAACCTTCTTTATAAACTAATTATTTTTATGTAATATTATAGTACTAGATATTTACTATACTCTAAAAACTCTATAAAACATGATTCTCACTTATTTATATTTTTATAGTATGTTCTGTTACAAATTGCACTTGAACCAAAACCTTCTTTAAATGTAGCTAAACCCTCATCTAAGTATTTGCCTCTATTTAGAGTGCTAATTCCAAAAGAAAGATACTTAAAATTTCTCTCTAAAGCATCTTTTATTAGATTATAGTATAAAAATATCATTGGATAATATTTATTATATGTCGAATTTGATGCTAGATATTGAGTATGATAAACTCTTTCTTGAAAGTTAAATACCATGCTCCCACAAATCATAATGTCATCAATATATACTGCATAAAATTCTACAATATCTTTTAATCTATTATTTTTAAACTCCAAAAGTTCTTCTACTGAATGTATTACTTTAGCTCCTTTACTATCTAAACAATTAGAAAGTAAATTAAAAAAACAAACTATATCTTCATCACTATACAGTCTTTTAAAGGTAAGATTATTCTTCAAAGAATATTTAAAATCTCTTCTTTTACTGTATTTAAAATTGGCTAATATATCTTCTTTA
The DNA here is from genome assembly GCF_001077535.1 of Clostridioides difficile ATCC 9689 = DSM 1296. GTDB lineage: Bacteria > Bacillota > Clostridia > Peptostreptococcales > Peptostreptococcaceae > Clostridioides > Clostridioides difficile. The sequence goes on along the minus strand of NZ_CP011968.1, from coordinate 368,051 downwards.
TACTTACTTAATTCTAAAAACATACTTAATTCATCATAAAACATGTAATTATTCTTAAATAAAAAATATTCTAGTAATGAAGTATCCTCTTTACAAAATATTCTTGATGTATTTTTTAAATATACTTTATCGAAATTTTGTTCCTGTAAATATATTTCTAACTTATTTGTAATGGCATTTACATGCCTAATATCATTAAAACCACTTCTTATTATAATGCCACCAAAAGTACTCCCTAAATGAGAAAAAAATATTCTTTCACCATCTTCATAAGTTTCACATGCAGGTACGACTGCTAGTATTTCTTCACCTTTACATATTATTAATGAGTGGTCAGTGAATTTTCCCTCCTCATGATAATTAAGGAAATTTCTAGTTTGCAGAAATGTACCATTTATAGATTTATTTTCTACAAAATAATCCCAGTTTTTTTCACAGCTTTTTTCAAATTTATTGATATGAATATTGTTCATTTTACCACCTATGACATGTTTTTATTTTTTACCATATAGCCATATAATGCTACAAAAAGCTGATAGTCCTCGATTTCATCATTTTTATATAAATCATACTTAACTTTATGATGATTAACTTCATTATATATTTTGTCTATATAGTTTTTTATTTCAATACAATGTTTATCTATAACAAAATGTTTTATTTCCGATTGTTTTGCTTTTATCTTATCCCTGTCAAATTCACTAGTATTGTACCTTCTTATCATGTCTATAACCTCTTTTATATTCTTATAATCAAACTTATCTATAAAATTCCACATATTTGTAAAAATTGGTGAAACTTCATTTTTAAACTTAACAGGAATTAAATCATATAAAATTGCATCTAATTTTGAAGTATGACTTCCTACCATGAAAGACTCTAGGTATATATCCGAAATCTTATAAAAATCATCTATATTTGCTGTTGTTCCAAAACATATAACTCTATTATCTGTAACATTACTTAAAGTTTTCCAATAGAGATTCTCTGTATCAACTCCTACAACAATAATAATTGTATTATCTGTATTTTCAATCAATGTTTTAGCAATTTTAAAGTAATTAATATCATTTACACTATTGTATTTTCTTTCACTAGCAATAGTCAATATTATTGTCACATCATCCTCTAAATTATATCGTTTTCTAACTTCAGATTTTGAAAATACTTCTTTTTCTTTTAATGGCATTGGTAATATTTCAGATTTATCTATGCCTCTTTTATCTAATGTAATTAATTGACTAGTTTCGCTAAAATCAATGACAATATCTGCAATACTTGTCCCTAACCAAAAAGTACTATCATAGTGATTAACATGTAAAATAGGTATTTTCCCATCAACTCCAAAAGCAACAACAGGTATTGTATCCCACATATGAACATATAAAATAACTATATCAGCCCAGTCATAAGCTATTTTCCTCAAAGCTACAGCTCTTTTTAAATAATCATCTGAAATTAAATCCAAAGATATAACTTCGCCACCACTATCATTTATTGCTTTTAATAACCAGTCTGGCAGTGTATCTGATTGCCATGTAGTTACAACTGAATGAACAGAGTCTTTGTCAATTTCAATCCAATTTTTAACTAGTCTTGTATGACCTCCTGTTGAATATCCTTCACTTAAAACATGTAATACTTTTCTTCTTTTTAAATCTTTTTTTGTAAATAATTTCGTATTTTCTATTTCTGGTAAATTATTTGCACATTCTAGCAATGCTCTCTCACATTCTTCACAAGAATACAAACCAGTATGATTAAAAACAGAAAAATGAGCAATTTTAGAAACAATACCTAAAACATCCTTGTAATTCTTTAATCTTAATTGTTCTGTAAGCTCCTCTTTCATACAATCCATTACATGCTTATTACTCTTAAGTATGGTACTTGCTTTCTTCTTATCAAATTCATAAAAATTTTCTCTATATAAATCAAGATTTATGTACTCTTTTACAAATTTTATCCTATATTCATCATATCCATTATTTATATTTACTACTCCAGAATCATGCATACACCAAGGCTTATTTTGTTTTGGTACAATAACTTTGTATTTATTTTGTCTAAACTCCATACTCTGTGACAAATCATAAAAATGCCACCCATCAAACTTATCCTCTCTCCAAAATACATCATATTGAGTAATCATAATTAATCCATCTATAGCCATAACTTCATTAAAACATTCTTCAAAGTTACTAAATTCATAAATATCCATTTTACCTGTATGACTATCATATACTTTCCCTGCTTTTTTATCAGAATCCCACCAAATTCCATTCACAGGCATATCTTTTACTCCAGCTACACCAATCATTCCGACATCTGTATTTTTTTTAAATATCTCTAAAATATCATGTATGAAATTTTTATTAATTATAAAAGTATCTTGATGTAAGTATACCTTATACTTAGAATCTGTTTCTCTCATAGCTTTATTATAAGCAGAGGCAATAGAATCGGCTCCTCTTAAAGCTACTGTTTCTATACTAAAGTTTTTAGGAATGTCTAGGCTATTTATATATACAAGACATTCTTCATAAAGCCTTTCATCATTTACACAGGTTATAAAACATATCTTATCATTATTCATATTTCTTCCCCTCAATAAAACAAAGTATCTCTTGTATATCACTTTCACTCTGTACTTTTTCGCTACTATTTTTAATTAAATTATAAGCAGTATCAAATTCTTCTAATTCACATAATACACTTGTTATATTATATATTGAGTCAATATCATCTCTATCCATCTCTAATACTGTCATAAACATGTTTATACTAAAATCTCCTAGACCTCTGTTAAATGCCTCAACTCCTAATCTATTTAATAGAGTTGCTTTATTTATCACAAATGTATCAATTAGATATTCAATATCATCAACAAAACATGGTTCAGTTATATTATAATTATCAAATATATAACTTAAATTACTATCTACATCTAATTCATTATCAATTCTCATTAAAGCGTATTTTAAATTAATCATACTAATACTAGAATATCTTTTAGTATCTAGGATTTTAGAGGCTTTTACTATATATTGATAAGATTCGTACTGTTGTCTCATTTCTTTACAGCTTTCCTTACATATTGTATCAATGAAGCTATTATCAATTTCCGAAAGTGGCATACTAGTAGCTGTAATACTATTAATTATGTAATTACTATCATTAAACATTTTTGTTATCTCATTTAATGTAAAAAACCTTAAATGAGTCTTGTCCAAAATTCCTGAATCTTCATATGTAAAATTACCTAACACAAGATTTCTTAAAACAGAAACATGCATAATATTTGGTATACTAGATACCAGATAACCATCCTTCTTTAGATATTGTTTCAATTCATTGACTATCTTCCATGGGTCAATCAAATGTTCAAGTACATCTCCCAATATTATATAATCAAAAAAATCTTTTTTATAATCCAATTTTACTTTTTCTATATTTGCTATAAGTACATCTGCACTATACTTTGCAAGTTTACCTGCTGACTCACTAATTTCTATTCCATATATTGATGCATTTTTATATATATTTTTTATTTCTAAAAGAGTAGCCCCTATACCGCATCCTATTTCTAAAACATTAATATTTGCCTCCAAACTATCATCTATTTTAGAAATCAAATCTGTTCTTATCATTCCACTATATTCTGGATTAAATCCCCACTTAGTTTCAAATTTTCTTCTATTAATATACATTATATCTGTATATTTATTACGATTTTCTTTAAAAGACACACTTCCAAAATGGTGTATAAAAGTATCCTGGCATAATAATAACTTATATCCTGACTCTATCATCCTAAAAGATAAATCATCATCTTCAAAATTTCCAGGTGTGAATAATTCATCTAAAACCCCTACATTATCCAGAACAGTTTTTTTTATTAACATGCAAAATCCAACTAACTTCAATCTATATTTCCATAGGTTAATATTAGATTTATTTATTTTGTGTGCAAATATAAACATGTCCTCAATTGACTTATAATCAACATCAATTTGCTGATAATATGAACATGCATTCGTAATAGGTCCTACAGCACCTATATTATCTTGAGACCATAAAGCTTTATTCAAATTATAGAGCCAATTTGGAGTAACTATTACATCATTATTTAACAACAATATGTTTTCACCAGTAGCTAACTCAATACCTTGATTGCATCCTTTTGGAAATCCTAAGTTTTTGTTATTATACACAGATTTTATATCAGATTGTCCCTTTAACCACTCAACTGTTCCATCAGAAGAGTTATTATCAATTATTATTATTTCATATTTATTCTTTGGGGTAAATTTCCTAATACTTTCAATACATAATTTAGTATATTCTATTTGATTATATGTCAATATTATTATGCTTGTAAATTTTATATCTTCATTTGTACATGTATATTGCCAATCTTTTATTATGTCTTTAGATTTTTCATTAACCACTATTGGTATATTCATTCTTCAATTCTCCTATTTTTGACTTATCTTAAACTTTTTAAGTATTCTATATTATATATAGTATCTTCATTTTCTACATCTAATGATAATGCCTTTTTTAACATAAAATCAGCTTTATCAAGCTTATTTTCAAACATGTATAAAATTCCCTTTATATTTAAAATCTTTATATCATCCACAAATGTTTTTGAATAGTCATCTACCAATAATTTCGCATCATTTATTTTGCCAGTTTCAATCATATTTTCTATACTAATAATAAAACTATCTTTTAAATCCTTAAATTCTTCACTTTCTTTTATATTTTCTTCTAATTCACCTATAAGTATTTTTATTATTTTATTATAAAAAGGATACTCATTTAGTAATTTCCTCATACTATGTATATACTCTAATTTTTCATTAGCATTATTTACTTTATTTTTAATATCAAGTAGATGCTTAAATTCTATAGTGAACTTATCTAAATCATTACAAACAAATTTTATTAATTCAAAATCACTTAAATTGCTATATATGTATCTTATGTACTTATAAGAATACATTATATAAAGATAAAAAATCTCCTTATATTTTTCATCACTTAAGCTTATACTTTCTAAAACTACTTTAGATATAGCTTTATATACTCTTATCTTTTCCATATCTGATGTATTTGGACGACTAATTATGTACTTATATAGTACTAAATTAAAACTTCTTTCTAATGCTAAAAGATATTTTAGATATTTCTCTATCCATACATATTCCATTTCATAAAAAATATCTAGTAAATCAATCTTCTCTTCAAAAGCTATTTTTATAATATATGCATAAATTATTTCCTTTTCTTCATTGAGTATTTCTTTACATTTATCTATAGATACACATTTATTTATCCTTATTTGATTTAAAATGCCATAATTACCTTCAATGTCACAAAGGATTTTATATACATACTCTTTTTCATCCTCTTTAATATTATTTATAACTTCTTCTATATTTCTATAAAAACTATTTTTTTCAATTTTAGAATTTGAAACTTCTTTATAATAATTTTTTATATCTTCAAATCTATTCAATTTATATAGTGACATAAATAAGCTAAAGTACACATTCTTTTTCTTTTCCACATCTTCAATGTTATTATACTCTGAAATTACAAACTCATATTTTTCAAGCTTATAATAAATCTTTATCAGTGTAATAATAGCCTCATCTCTAAGCCCTACAGTATCAGTGTCTGAAAATAAACTATTTGCTTGTGTACTTATTTCATAATTATCTAACAAGTAAATATATCTCTTATACGAATCTATACTATTTTCATACTTTCCTAAATCTACTTGTGCTTGTGCAATATAATAATATATATCAATATTATTCATGTCTTTCTTAATATACTTTAAGCACAATCTTTCACACTTCTTATGTTTTCCTAAATATAAATATGTTTTTACAAGGCTTGTTATCAAGTAACCAGGTGCCAATTCTAGTTTAGAATATAATTCATAAGATTTCTCAAGATAGTATAAAGCCTCCTGATATTTTCCTAATATAATAAAATTTTTCCCTAATTGATAGTTTGTATATGGAGAATTATCATTCTCTTTTAACTCTTGAAATAATAGTTTTTCATTTCTTTTCACCTTATTTAATCTTATTTCTTCATCTTCAAACAAATATCCATAATGTTCAAAATCAGCAACATTATTAAATATAGGGTTTTTGTATATTGGTTGTTCATGTACTTTACCATGGTATCTAAAATCAACGTTTTTAAAAAGTCTAAGCACCGAACAATATCCATATAATTTTTTATCATATGAGTAAAGATTTTTTAATTGTATTGAAGCAGAATTAAATTTTTTATCAAGACCATCTTTAAAAAATTTTACAATAGTTGAAGAATCAATTAGTATTTCATCTGCATCTAATATAAGTAACCATTCACCTTTAGCATAGGATATTGATATATTTCTCATACTAGAAAAATCATTATTCCAATTATGAAAATACACTTTTTCCGTGTACTTCTTAGATATTTTTATAGTATCATCTGTAGAACCTGTATCGACTATTATAAGTTCACTTTCTATAGAATTTCTTAATGTGGTTAATGATTTTAAAGTTTTTTCAAGTATTTTTTCTTCATTTTTAACAATCATAACTATACTAAGTAACATATAAATTTTCCTTTCAAAAGTATATTTGTAAAAAAAGAAAGGAGTAAAGCAAAGCCTTACCCTTTCTTCTATATCCAATATACAAAATTATTTTATCCTAATAATTGTAAAACTCCTTGTGGTTGTTGATTAGCTTGAGCAAGCATTGACTGTGATGCTTGAACTAATATATTCATTTTAGATAAGTTAACCATTTCTGAAGCAACATCTGTATCTCTTATTCTTGATTCAGCTGCTGTAACATTTTCTATAGTATTATTTAAGTTGTTTTGAGTTGATTCTAGTCTATTTTGTTGTGCCCCTAATTTTGCTCTTGATGTATTTAATTCTTTAAGAGCTACATCTAAGCTAGATACCATTTGTTTAGCTGCATTTGTTCCAGAAGTTCCATCTGCATTTAAGCTTGCTATTGTAGAACTTGTTATACCTGCTTTACTCATTATACTTGAAGTATTTACTAGAGCAACTTTTATTTCATTGTTGTTGTTAGATGTTCCTGCAACATTTGTTCCAAAGTTTGCTCCAACTTGTAATCTTATTTCTGTAGAACTTCCATCAAGTAATTTCTTACCATTAAACTCAATTGAGCTTGATATTCTTTCAACTTCATCTTTTAATTGTAGTAACTCATCAGCTATCTTTTGTCTTTCTTCAGCAGTATTAGTTTCATTTGAAGATTGTACTGATAAAGTTCTCATTCTTTGTAGTATGTTACCAGTTTCTTCTAATGCACCTTCTGCTGTTTGTACAACAGATATACCATCTTGAACGTTTCTTCCTGCTTGGTCTAAACCTTTTATTTGAGCTCTCATTTTCTCAGATATAGCAAGCCCAGCAGCATCGTCAGCAGCTCTCTTAATTCTAACACCAGAAGATAGCTTCTCCATAGACTTACTTTGTGCATTTACGTTTCTTCCCATTTGGTTATTTGCTATCAAAGCACTTACATTTGTATTAACTCTCATTATTTTACCCTCCTTAGTATAGTTGACATCCTTGTCATTTCTACTTTTAATCTTTTTTATTAATTCTTCATTTATATAATCGGACAAGATGGTACATAACTTTATACTTTTTTATTAAAAATATTTACTTTTTCTCTATTTAAGTTATAATACATTGTGTTCACTTGTTTAGTAAGCTTATACTCATGTAATTCTTTTTTTACTTCTAATAATTGTCCTTGTAAAATATCTCTTATCCTGCTATCAATTTCAATTAATTCCATTCTATTATAAAGCTGTATAAAATCATTTCTATCAATTTCACTTACACTATTTATAATCTCTTGTCTTTCACCTAACTTAATACTTATCTTTATATATTCTTCCTTTTCAATCAAATTTATAATTTGTAAAGATATATCTTTATATAAATTTAATTTTTCTTTTAATTTATCCATAATTAATTACCCTGTGCTTGTGAGAAATAATTCATTTGGGAAGAATACTGATTCAACAAAGATTCTAAGGCTGAATATTTAGCATAAAGTCTTTTCTCTTTATCATTCATTTTTTCAACTAACCTGCTTATATTTCTTTCTTGCTCTGCAATTTGTTTTGAATATACATTTTCACTAGCAGAAGCAGTTTTTTCTATACCTGCTTTTTTAGGAAGTTTAGAAGTTGAACTTCCAGAATATTCATATACAATATCTTTTAGCTTTTCAAACATTCCCTTATCATCATAATTCGAAGAATAACCTGCTAGTGTTTTGTATACCTTATCACTATCATCTATAAGAGCCTTTGAAAAAGTATCTGCATTAAATGATATTTGACCTTTTTTATTGTAATTTTCACTTTCATTGATACCTAGTTTTCTTAATGCAATAATATTTTTTCCATCTCCAAAAAATGCAGATTGAATATCTTCAACAAAACCTCTTAACTCATCATCATTTCTAAGTATACCTTCTTTAGCTTTCTTTTCCCATTTTTCTATTTCTTCAGTTGTCATATCTTCTTTTTGGGCATCTGTAAGAGGCGGATAATCTTTTGGTTTTTTAGTAGTAACTAAACCATAGACCTTGTCCATCAGTTTATTATAATCATCCACAAATGCTTGCATATTTTTAACAGCTTCTTCAGTATCAGTGACAGAAGTCAACTTTGCAGTTCCTTTTGAATTTACATTATAGTCAATATTATCTATATTAAATGAATTTTGTTCTTTACTTATATGAGTTACTCTTCCATGTTCATCAGTTACATCAGCTTCTAGATTCTTTCCATATACATTTGCCACTTTGTTTCCACCAGCATCATTTATAAATGTGATACCATTATCATTAGCAATTTGCTGAGCTAAATTGTCATTTCCAATTACTCTTAAATTAATGTCTGATGACGAACCAGTCTGTTTTCTTGAAATAATCAATTCACCTGTCATCTCACTATAAGAAGCCTTTATATCATTATCTGCGCAAAGGGAGTTTATCTTACTTACAATAGTACTTGTAGTATCTTGTTCAGATATTGGTATATTTACATCTCCTATAGTTAAAGAACTCGCTCCACTAGCATTTGGAGGAAACTGTTGAACAATAGGTTCACTTGAATTTAATTTAATAGTAAATTTTGCTGGTTCAGCCATTTGAGAAACTGCAAATTGATAATTTATTTTTTCTGCACCAGCTGAGCCTTTTGCTACTATAATACTTTCATCAGAACTGGTTATTCTTGTAGAAGAGTATGCTTTTTCACTTACTATACTATTAGGAGAATTTACGCTTAGATATTTATCATAAAGATCTTTTGATTCTTGTATAACATTTCTATATATTTCTTGCTTCCATTTAACGATTTGTTGTTCTTGTTTTGCTTTATCAACTTTTTCCTTGTCTCTAATCATACTAGCTTCGATTATGCCTTCCATATCAAAATTTCCTGAAAGACCTGTAACTCTTATAGGACTTATACTTGACATACCTTTATCCCTCCATCCAATTATATTTTTAGTTGATTGTAAACTTCATGCCATGTATCTCTAATTTGTTTTACTATTGGCAATATATCATCAATTATTTTAATATCTTTATTTTCATCAGCTATTGCTAATTCAGATTTTATAAATTCATAAACTTTATACATATCCTTTGCCCATTGACCTGCATCTTGGTCTAATGTAGTCATTAGTTCTGTAAATATATTTTGAACTCTTACAAGTTCATTATGTGCTTTCAAATAGTCGTTATTTAAAAGAGCTTCTTTGGATATATTGGTATATTTTACTGTTCCATCTACAAGCATCAATAGTAATTCCTCTTTTGATAACTTATCTAATTCAGCTAAATTTAATTCCATTATTTGTACCTACTTCTTTCTTCTTTACTTTTTTTATCAGCTTCATGCCAAGTATCTTTAATTTGTTCTATTACAGGCAACACATTATCTATTATTTGAATGTCTTTTCTAATATTAGCTCTTGAAAGTTCATATCTTACAAAATCATAAACTCTGTACATATCCTTTGCCCATTGACCTGCATTTTGGTCTAATGTAACCATTAGTTCTGTAAATATATCCTGAACTCTTATAAGCTCTCTATGCGCTTTTTGTGTATTTTTATCTAAGATAGCTGTTTTGGCTATTTTGGTATATTTTACTGCTCCATCAACAAGCATAAGTAACAATTGTTCCTTTGATGCCATAAAAACAGCATTTTGTTTATAAGAATTATAAGGATTTTCTCCATACATATATTACTTCCTCCAAGCTTATTATTTTAATGACTTTAAAATTTTTATATTTTTATTTGTAGCTTTTATATTCTCACTCTTTACTTTTTCGTATATTTCTTTTCTTAATATACTTATATTGTTAGGCGCTGATATAGCTAGTTTTACATTGTTTCCATCTACTCCTACAATTTTTACTTCTATGCTTTCTCCTATAAGTACTGCTTCATCTTTTTTTCTTGAAATTACTAGCATCCATTATCACCTCTCAATAATGGATGCCTTATTGAATATTTATCATCCTGTAAAATTATTTGCATTCCAAAATTAGTTTTTATATTTATCACTATAGGAGCTTTCATGTTCACAGTTGATTCTTCAAATGTCTGACCAAGAGTAATTATATTAAATAATACAACATCCTTTGGAGATTTCACTTCTAGTTTTTCTATTGTTTCCTGATTTAAAACTATTTCATATTCATTGATAATCTCAAATGGAGATACAACAACAAATCCTATACCTTCTTCTTCAGTAGAATTAAATTCTTTTAAATAATCATTATCTTCTATATCTAAAAGCTCATATTCTTTTAAATTTTCAAAACCTAATATACCTTTTTTTAATGTAACCTTCATCATATCTGCGTTATTTTATTATATGTAATCTAATATAGATACATTAAATAACTTTCCTCCTGTTTGTAGTGAAGCTTGATAAGTTAACTCTGCTGCCTTTAATTGAACAAGTTTTTCACCATAATCTATTTCTTCATTTTGTGACAAAATATCCTTTAACTGTATCAAACTATCATCGTTTTTTTCCTTCATAGCCTCTACTGTATTTGCTTTTGTCCCATATATAGACCTAACATTTACTGTATTTTCTATTAGTTGTTCCATATCGCCCAAACAAGTTGTTGTAAGCTCTTTTATAGCATCAGCATCTGGATTTGCTAATTTTTTTGATATGTTATTTAACTCTTCAAATGGGTCAGTTTTTGTTGGGTCAAATCCAAGGCTACTCAATTTAACGTTATAATCTACACTTATTCCTTGAGCTATATCCATACTCAAAGAGTCATTTAATTTATTAAGATTTAGACTAGAATTAAACTTTAAACTCACTGAACCATCAGCATTATCTATACATTCAACAGGTGGTACCCCCGTATTTGAACCTGAAAATATGTACTTCCCTTCATGTGTTGCATTTAAAGCATTTGCAATTTCTTTCATTTTTTCATTAGTTTCATTACTAAGAGTCTTTAATTCATCATCTGAGTATGCACCATCACCACTTGCCACCAAAGTTTTCTTTATGTCTGATAATAATTTTCCAAGCTGATCTAATGCAGTATCAGTAGTTTCTAACCAATTCCCTGTATCTTTACAATTCTCAACATAAGTCTCCATAGTCTTTATTTCACTTTTTGAGTTTAATATCTTTATTGCTTTATATGGATTATCTGATAGCTTGTTTATTTCTTTTGTTGTATTAACTTGTCTATTAACCTTATCCAATCTTTGTAGATTATCTTGTAGTGAGTTTAGATAGCTGCTAGACATCATACCTGTACTGACTCTCATTATAAATTCCCCCTTCTATTAAATTATTCCATTTATTACAACATCCAGTAGTTGCACAGCTGTTGACATAACTTTTGCACTAGCTTGATATGAACGTTGTATTTTTATAAGCTCTGTCATTTCTTCATCCAAAGATACACCTGAAACACTCATTCTTGAGTTATCAATATTATTTATAATTTTACGTTGATTTGCTTCATCTTGATTTACTTTTTGAGAATCTAAACCGATTGATTCTGCAAAGGCTTTATAGTGGTCACTTATTGTACTTACTTTTCCACCAGCCACCCCAATATCTATTTTTTCATCCTTTAACTTAGCAATTTTTGAAGCTTCATCAGCAGTAAGCTTTAATTCATTTGGGTTACTCTTTATAGCTGGATTTATCTTTATAATATCTTCACCATCTACATTTGAAGTTATAAAAAAATCTGTTACTGTTATTCCTGCAGACGTATTATAAACATCATTTATCTGTTTAGCTAATCCATCAGATACATCTTTTAAATCGCTTTTATATGTATCAATCTTACCATGCATTTCAAACAAGCCTTGTAAGGTCCCTGATATACCTGTTTTCCAAGTTCCATCTGGATTTTTTAATTCATTAAGTTCTAATTTACCATCTGCAAGCATATTTTTAACATCACTATTTTCAAAGTCTAGTTTAAAACTCAAGTTATCTAAAATTCTATCTCTTTCATCAAGTAAATCATTTGGTGTAGAGCCAGAACCAGATATAATATCAATAGATTTATTTAAATCTTCAAGACTTTTTAACATGTCATTTATTTGTTTTATCTCAGTGTCTATATTAGAATCTATATCTTCTTTTAACTTATCAAGCTTCTTATAACTTTCACTTATTAAAGTTGCTAAATTAGATGCGTTTTCTACCACTAGACTTTTTTTACTGTCACTATTTATATCCTTTGATAATGACTCCCATCCTTTAAAAAAATCATCTATACCTGCAGATATTCCATAGTCTGATGGTTCATTTAGTATAGTTTCTATAGTATTGTAATAATCATATTTTGAAACTGTCTTACCATACTTATGAGCTTCTGCCCTAAATTGGTAATCATAAAAACTATTTCTAGCTCTTGTTACATCCGTTACATGTACTCCAGTCCCTAATTGTCCTCTTGCAATTGAATTACTCAAACTAGGCATATACATTGGACTATTTGTGGCAAACTCGGTCCTTTGCCTAGAATAACCGTCTGTATCTAGATTACTTATATTATGAGAAATTGTCTGTATTGCTTTTTGGTGCGCATTCATTCCTGAATTAGCTGTATTTAAAATGGAAAATAATCCTGCCATATTTCTCCTCCTAATATTTATTTTCTAATATTTCCATAAGAATTATAAGTTGTAGTTTTCTTATCAGCTGGTTTTATGAAATTAATCATTTTTTTCGTAAAAATAAGTTCTTTCTTTATTAGAGAATCATTTGATTCTTGTTGATTTTTAGCTAAAGCAAGAATGTGTTTCAAGTCTGTATATATTTCTTTTAAGTATCCATCATTACTATTTTCAACAACTTCACTCATTGAAATATCATCACCAAAAAGTTGTCTTCTCTTTATTTCTATGGATGCAAGCTCCCTGCTAATATCTTCTAGTTTAGGATTTAACATATTTAAATTTTCTAAGTCTTTTTCAACTATATAATCAAATTGTTCTTTTAATAATTCCATCATCTTACTAATTATATTTTTTTCTTCATATATTATAACTTTTAAGTCTGTAATCATGACTTTATCCTCGCATATCCTCTATCATTTTTTTCGCAATTTCTTTTGGTTTTATTTTGTAAGTTCCATTTTCTAATGCATTTTTTATTTCATCGACTTTTTTATTTCTAATATTCTCATCACTCATATTTGACACACTTGCCATTTCCTTTGCAAATTTAGATAACTCTATCTTGTCTGTTTTATTAATTTTTTTAACCTCTTCCACTTTTTTTATACCAGATGTATTCTTTAAATAATTATTCACTACAATGTTTGAACTTACATTTTTAATATCCATAGTTTCACCTCCAAAATTACATACTTATAATTTAGTTATCGCTCATAAAATAAAAATATTTATATAATTCACACATATTTTAAATTTTTTATAAAAATATCCCCTTAGCTAAACTCATACAGAATAGCCTAAAGGGATACTATTTAAAATGCTAATTTACATCTGGATCTTCTATTTTAGATAATCTTACAGATAACCTCTCATTTGTAATAATGCTTTCTCCATAAGCAAACAATCTATCGTTTGCATATATATCTAATTTTTCATCCACATTCTTACTTAATTTTATTATAGAGCCTTCTTTTAAATCTAATATATTTTTTATTGTTTCTGTTGTATTTCCTATAGAAACAGCTACATTTACTTTTGCATTAAAAACATTTTGATTTTCTTCTATAACACCAGATTTTTCTTCTATTAATTGCCCAAAATTCAATTCATATATATCCTCTTTTTTGCTATTCATAAAATTTTTCTCCTTGTATAACCTTATCTATACATATCTATCAATAAGCCTTGTATCATGTCAACAGTAGAAACAATATCTATGTTTTCTTTTTCTTCACTAATTAACTTACTAGTCATATCCTCAAGTTTACTATCAACAATCTTTACATTCTTATAATACTGATGCTCCCAAAAGCTACTATTTTTATCAAGTGAATACATATTATCTACAACAGATTTTAGGTATTCTTTTACTGCATTTTTATATATACTAATATCGCCATAGTTTTGAGTAAGTACAAGCCTTTCTCCTGCCTTTTTTACACTTTCCAAATTTCGTTTTATATCTTCCAATGAAGAAGATTGTTTTAAAGAGTTTAATTTGTCAGAAAATTTATTACTCTCTTTTAGTTTTTTAACCTCCATATTTATACTTGGACTTATGTTTAGCTTATCTATATTTATTCCCATAATAAAGCCTACCCTCTATAATATTTCATAACCTTAGGAATATAATTTTGTGTTTCTTTTGGCATTTTATACAGGTCAGAGATTGATTCTACTCCTCTACTTTTCATTCTTCCAGGACCACCATTATATGCCATCAATCCCATTTCTATGCTCCCTCCAAACATATCAATGTATTCCTTAATATGTCTAGTTCCAGCATCTATATTCTGTTCTATATTAAAAGGGTCTGTAACTCCTAAGTCTCTGCAGTTTTCTGGCATAAGTTGCATAAGACCCTTAGCACCAGCAGAAGAAACGGTATTTGGATTAAAATCTGATTCAACTTTAATTATTGCTTTTATAAGATTTGAATCTACGTTATATTTTTTTGATGCTTGATCTACAGCATTTTCAATTCTCAACTTTACATTTTTATCTTTTGTATCAACATCTATAAATCTACTAGTGGTATTATTTACTACATTATCAAGTTCATTAAATAAATTCTCAGAATTAGACAATAAATTGTAGCTATTAGAAGTATGTTGATTATTTTGTGATAATGCTTTTAACAAGGTCATCATAATCATATCAAATCCAGATGAATTATTATATGTACAATTACATTGATTTGTAGTATTACTACCAGATAATTGAGTCAATGCTAATATATTAATTAGTGAACTTATCTCATTCAATATAAAACGCCCCTTTCTAAATTTTAAAGTTATACTGATAAAACAGCTTTCCACCAAGATTCATTTTCTATATACCACTTAACAGTTTCTTTTATACCCAAATCAAAGTCATATTTTGCCTTCCAACCTAACTCATTCTCTATTTTAGTTGCATCAATAGCATATCTTAAATCATGACCAGGTCTATCATTTACATAGGATATTAACTCTTCAGATTTACCTAAAAGATTTAATATCACTTTTACTACTTCTAGATTACTTCTTTCATTATGACCTCCTATATTGTAAATCTCCCCTATATTTCCTTTATGTATTATTAAGTCTATAGCAGTACAATGGTCATATACATGTAACCAATCTCTTACATTTTCCCCATTCCCATATACTGGCAATTGTTTGTTTTCCAAAGCATTTAAAATCATAAGAGGAATCAATTTTTCAGGAAAATGATATGGCCCATAATTGTTGGAACACCTAGATATAGTTGTTAACAATCCATATGTTCTATAATAAGAATTTACCAATAAATCTGCTGATGCTTTAGAAGCTGAATATGGAGAACTTGGATTGATAGAAGATTGTTCTGTAAAGAATAAATCCTTTCTATCAATTGGTAAATCACCATACACTTCGTCTGTAGATATTTGATGATACCTTTTAACTCCATATTTTATAGATGCATCTAAAAGTACTTGTGTTCCTATAATGTTTGTTTTAATAAATAAATCAGGATTCTCAACTGACCTATCTACATGAGATTCAGCGGCAAAGTTAACAACTATATCAAACCTTTCTTCTTCAAATAGCTTATACACCTGCTCCCTATTTGAAATATCTCCTTTAACAAATTTATAATTGGAATTGTCTTGTATTTCTATTAATGTCTCTAAATTACCAGCATAAGTCAACAAGTCTAGGTTAACAATAAAATAATCTACATACTTGTTAAGCATATAATGTATAAAATTACTCCCAATAAATCCTGCTCCTCCAGTTATCAGTATTTTTTTCATATTTTTTCTCCTAAATGTTAATTCTAATAAATTTTTATTAACGTCTTGTACAAATATCTTTAAAACTTTTTTGTTTTTTGTCCTTTTCTGATAAAAATATTTCTTCAATTCCTTTTAAAGGCCACTCAATAGATATTTGCTTATCATTCCATATAAAACCATTCTCAAATTCTGGGTAATAATAATTTGTACATTTGTAACTAAATACTGCTTTTTCTGATAAAACTAAAAATCCATGTGCAAACCCTTCTGGAATATAAAATTGTTTTTTATTCTTATCAGACAATATTACACCTTCCCATTTCCCAAATGTTTGTGAATCTTTCCTTAAATCAACTGCAACATCGAAAACTTCTCCCTCTGTAACTCTGACTAATTTTCCTTGAGGATATTTAACCTGAAAATGCATTCCTCTTAAAACGCCTTTTCTTGAGCTAGACTCATTATCTTGAATAAAACACATATCAAGACCCTGCTCTATAAAATCCTTTTTATTATAGCTTTCCATAAAATATCCTCTTTCATCATAAAATACATTTGGTTCGACTATATATAATCCTTCTATTTTAGTCTTTATAACATTGATTTTTCCCATTATAATAAACTCCCTTAATAAAATTTATAATAAATTTTATCTACCATATTACATATCTTCACTAGCCAATTTTAATAGATATTGACCATATTCAGTTTTTATCAGTGGCTTGGCTAGTTTCATTAATTGTTCTCTACTTATATATCCTTTTGTATATGCAATCTCTTCTAAACATGCTATATACAATCCCTGTCTTGTTTGAACCACTTCAACATAATTAGAAGCATCTAATAGACCTTTATGTGTACCAGTATCAAGCCAAGCCATACCTCTTCCTAGAAGTTCCACTTTTAGTTTTCCTCGTTTTAGATATTCACTGTTTATAGAGGTTATTTCTAATTCACCTCTATCTGACGGTTCAACTAGCTTTGCTATCTCTACAACATCATTATCATAAAAATATAATCCTGGTATAGCATAATTAGATTTAGGAACTGTAGGTTTTTCTTCTATTGACAATACATTAAAATCCTTATCAAATTCTACAACTCCAAACGAATTTGGATTACTTACATGATACCCAAATATAGTTGCTCCTTTTCTTTTAACTGCATTCTCCAACCTTTCACTAAATCCATATCCATAAAATATATTATCCCCTAATACAAGAGACACTCTGTCATTTCCTATAAATTCTTCTCCTATTATAAACGCTTCTGCAATTCCATTTGCTTTCTCCTGAATTGCATATGTTATGTTAATCCCTAGTGAACTTCCATCTCCAAATAATTCTTCAAATGCTTTTATATCTCTTGGTGTAGATATTATTAATATATCTTGTATCCCTGCCAACATAAGAACCGACATAGGGTAATATATCATTGGTTTATCGTATATTGGAAGTGTTTGTTTTGATATACATTTTGTTATAGGATATAGTCTTGTACCAGACCCTCCTGCTAAAATAATTCCTTTCATCTTTTTCCATCCTTAAATTTGTTTTTGTCATATTATGATTATCGGATAAATAAAAGAAATATTTATATTTTTTATAATATCTTATTTTCTTTTCTCAAAATAATACATTTACTTTTCATTTATATCATATCTTTCTAAATATTCTTCAATGGATTCTTCCCACTTTCTAAAAGAATTTAAACCAATTAACTTCAACATAAAATTATCTAATACAGAATATAGTGGTCTTGGAGCCTTACATTTAAATTCGTTACTCTTAATTGGATTTACTTTTATATCTATATTTTTTAGTTTAAATATCTTTTTGGCAAAATCATACCAACTACACTCACCTTCACATGTAGCATGATAAACTCCATAATGTTCTGTTTCCATGATTCTTATTATAATTTTTGCTAAGTCTACTGTACTTGTTGGAGTTCCAAACTGGTCATTAACCACATTAACCTCTTTATTTTCTAAAGAAAGTTTTATCATGGTCTTTACAAAATTATTCCCATTACCATATAACCATGCTGTTCTCAATATAAAGTACTTATGTGAGAATTGTTCAACAAATTTTTCTCCCATAAGTTTACTTTTTCCATATACAGAATTGGGTTCAGTTTTATTGTCTTCCCTATATGGATATTTAGAAAAACCATTGAATACATAGTCAGTTGATATGTGAATAAGCTTAGCATTAACTTTTTCTGATGCTATTGCTAGATTTCTCACTCCTAAAGCATTTATTTTGTATGCAATTTCGATATTATCTTCACATGCATCAACCTTTGTATATGCTGCACAGTTTACAACTACATCAGGTTTATTATGCAAAATAAAATTATCTACATTAGTCTGATTGGATATATCCAAATCACTTCTTGTTGTAGCTAATATAACATATTTTGGTTGGTTTATACTTTGATTAATTGCTTCTAATTGGTTAACCAATTCTTTTCCTAATTGACCATTAGACCCTGTTATTAATATTTTCATTAATTATGTTGCCCTCCAATAAATATTCAATTTTACTTAATAATTAATTATAACACAGCTTGTATTTTAACTTAGGTTGAACTTATTATTTCTTAGATAAATAAAAAAGAGATGTAATATTAAATGATTATCATCATATTATTACATCTCTTTAAATCTAAATATCTAAATTATATATTCTAGCTATCAATTAAACATCAAAGCTTTATCTAAAATATTTAACTCCAGATTCAAATATCTTTTGGTCTTTTTCACCTATAATATTCTTATATACTTCCTCACCAATTCTTTCAGAATGTCCCATTTTACCAAACACTCTACCATCAGCACTAGTTATACCTTCAACAGCATAGAATGAACCATTTGGATTAAACTCAATATCATAAGTAGCTTCATTATTAAAGTCAACATATTGAGTTGCTACTTGTCCATTAGCAATTAATTCTCTCATAACATCTTCACTGGCAACAAACTTACCTTCTCCATGAGAAATTGCTATATTATGAATATCTCCAACATTAGTTTGAGCTAACCAAGGAGATTTATTAGATGAAATTCTAGTTCTAGCAATCTTAGCTTGATGGCGACCAATATTATTGTAAGTAAGTGTTGGAGCACTTTCACTTGGAACTCTTATTTCTCCATATGGAACTAACCCTAATTTAATTAATACTTGGAATCCATTACAGATACCTAACATTAGTCCATCTTTTTGAGTTAAAAATTCATTTATAGCTTCTTGCACTCTAGGATTTCTAAATACAGTAGCTATAAATTTACCAGAACCATCTGGCTCATCACCAGCACTAAATCCACCTGGTAACATTATTATTTGAGAAGATTTTATTTCGTTTACTATTGTATCTATAGAATCTTCTATGTCTTTATAAGTTAAATTCTTAAATACTCTTATACTTGCATTAGCTCCTGCTCTTTCAAATGCTCTTGCAGAGTCATATTCACAGTTTGTTCCAGGGAATGCTGGTATAAATACTCTTGGAGTAGCTATACTTAATGATGATTTTTTAGCTTCTCCTTGTGATATATAACTTATAGTTTCTATCTTTGATTTTACTTCTTCTGTTTTAGTTGGGAATATAGGCTCTAAAGTACTACAATGTGCTTTATATAATTCATCTAATGCAAGTTCTTCACCTTTGATAAATATACTAGCTTCTTTAACTGTACTTCCAAGCACAACATAATTGTATCCTTCTAACATACTTAAATCATCATTTGCTAATTCAAGTACTATATTTCCATAACTAGCCTCAAATAATTTATCATCTGTAAATGCTTTTTCAGCCTCTTCACTAAACTTAAATCCTATTTTATTACCAAAAGCCATTTTACTTATTGCTTCACCTACACCTGCAAATCCTAATGCATATGTTGATAAAACTTTATTTCCATGTATAAGTTCTCTTACTTTATCTAAGTTTCTCTTTAATTCCTCAAAATCTACAACATCATTTTCTGCCTTGTTTACACATAACATTACTACTTTTGAGTCTGCTTTTTTAAATTCTGGAGATACTACTTTCTTCGCATCTACTGTGTCAACAGCAAATGAAACTAATGTTGGTGGAACTTCAATATCTTTAAATGTACCAGACATACTGTCTTTTCCACCTATAGCAGGTATCTCAAATTTACTTTGTGCATAAAATGCTCCTAAAAGTGCTGAGAATGGTTTACCCCATTTTTCTGGATTGTTACCAAGTTTTTCAAAATACTCTTGGAATGTAAGTCTTGTTGTACTATAATTTCCTCCAATAGCAACCAATTTACACACAGATTCTACTACTGCATATAAGGCACCATGGAATGGGCTCCATTTTCCTACCTTTGGATTGTATCCATAAGTCATTATTGTAGAAGTATTAGTTTCTCCTCCAAGTACTGGTATCTTAGCAACCATACCTTGTGTTGGAGTCGCTTGATACTTTCCTCCAAATGGCATAAGGACTGTATTACCACCAATTGTATTATCAAACATCTCTACTAATCCTTTTTGAGAACAAACATTAAGGTCAGATAGTACTTTTGTAAACTTGTCTTTCATACTTGCACACTTAACATCTTTTACTATTTCATTAGAGCTAAAGAATGTATTTTCTTCATCTACTTTAGTAACATGAACATCAGTAGTTTGTTTTACTCCGTTTGTATCTAAAAACTCTCTATTTATATCTACAATTGCTTTTCCATTCCAGAACATTCTTAAATATCCTGTATCTGTTACTGTAGCTACATGTGTAGCTTCTAAGTTTTCTTCTACTGCTAATTGTATAAATTTATCTTTATTTTCTTTTTTTATGGCTACTGCCATACGCTCTTGTGACTCTGAAATTGCAAGCTCAGTTCCATCAAGTCCATCATATTTTTTAGGAACTAAGTCTAAGTTTATATCTAAGCTATCAGCAATCTCTCCTATAGCAACACAAACTCCACCTGCTCCAAAATCATTACATCTTTTTATCATTTGAGCAACTTCTTTATTTCTAAAGAATCTTTGTATTTTTCTTTCGTTAGGAGCATCTCCTTTTTGAACTTCTGCACTACAAGTTAAGATTGACTCTTCACTATGTTCTTTAGATGAACCAGTTGCTCCTCCACAGCCATCTCTTCCTGTTTTTCCTCCAAGAAGAACGATTACATCTCCTGCTTCAGGTCTTTCTCTTACTACATTCTCTTTTGGTGCTGCTGCTATAACTGCACCTATTTCCATTCTCTTTGCAACAAAGTTTTCATCATATACTTCTGCAACTTGCCCAGTTGTAAGACCTATTTGGTTACCATATGAACTATATCCATGAGCAGCTTCTGTAGTTATTTTTCTTTGCATAAGTTTTCCAGGTAAAGTATCTTCTAAAGTCGTTCTTGGGTCAGCACTTCCTGTAACACGCATTGCTTGATAAACATAACTTCTTCCTGATAATGGGTCTCTTATAGCTCCTCCTAAACAAGTAGCTGCTCCACCAAATGGTTCTATTTCAGTTGGATGGTTGTGAGTTTCATTTTTAAACATTACTAGATATTTTTCCATCTTACCATCAACTTCAACATCTACGTTTATACTACATGCATTTATTTCTTCACTTTCATCTAGGTCATTTAATTTCCCATTTTTCTTTAATTCTTTTACTGCAACAGTGGCTATATCCATTAAACATATATCTTTATGTCTGTTCACATATACATTGTCTCTTGAGTTAAGATACATTTGATACGCTTCTTTTACTATATCATTAAACTTACCATCTTCTATCTTTACATTTTCTATTTCAGTCATAAAAGTAGTATGTCTACAATGATCAGACCAATAAGTATCTAATACTTTTATTTCTGTTATAGTTGGATTTCTCTTTTCTGTATCTTTAAAGTATTTTTGAACGTGTTGTAAGTCTCCTAAAGTCATTGCTAATCCTTTTTCACTTACAAATGTTTTTAATCCATTTTCATCTAAATCTATAAATCCATCTAATACTTCAACTGTTGTTGGTATTTCAGTTTCCATTTTTAACGTTTCTGGTTTTTCTAAAGATGCTTCTCTACTATCTACTGGATTTATACAGTAATCTTTTATTTTAGAAAACTCTTCATCAGTTATTTTGCCTGATAATATATAAACTTTTGCTGTATTAATAGCAGGTCTTATCCCTTGATTTACAATTTGTACACATTGAGCTGCCCAATCACCTCTTTGGTCGTATTGACCAGGAAGAAATTCTATTGCAAATACTCTTTCATCATTTAATTTTGGTATTTCTTCATAATATACTACATCTAAATTTGGTTCAGAGAATATTGTCTTTGCTGCATTTTCATAAACTTCTTCTGATATTCCTTCTACATCATATCTATTTAATATTCTTAAATTTTCTATATTATCTATGTGTAAACTTTCTACTAAGTCTTTTTTTAAAGCTTTAGCCTCAAGGTCAAAACCTTCTCTTTTTTCAACTAATACTCTTCTAACCATTGAGTCTTTATTTTCAGTATTCAACATACCTTATCCTCCATTTTAGAAAAATTATCTTCCTATGTCTGTTCTATAGTGCATTCCTTCAAAGTTTATCTTCTTTATGTTTTCATAAACTTTTTCTGCTGCATCCTTAACTGTAGTTGACTTTGCAGTTATACCAATTACTCTTCCTCCATTGGTAACCAAATTACCATCAAACATCTTAGTGCCACTATGGAATACTACTATATCATCATCCAAGTTTTCAAGACCAGTTATAATTTTCCCTTTTTCATAACTGTCTGGATACCCTCCTGATGTAAGCATAACACACACAGCTTCATCATCACTATAGTTTATTTCTATATCTTTTAACTTATTATCTAGTATAGCTTCCATTATCTCATGTAAATCTGTTTCTAATCTAAATAAAACAGATTGTGTCTCAGGGTCTCCAAATCTTACATTATATTCAAGTACTTTTTCTCCATCTTCAGTTATCATAAGACCAACAAATAAAATACCTTTAAAATTAAGTCCATCTTTTTTGAAGCCTTCTAAAGTTTTTTCTAATACTGTCTCTTTTACTTTATTTGCTAATTCTTCTGTATATATTTCACTAGGTGAAAAAGTTCCCATTCCCCCAGTGTTTGGACCTTGCTCATAGTTGTTTACTTTTTTATGGTCTTTTGCACTTGCCATAGGAACTATTGTATCATTATCTACAAATGCTAGAATTGAAGTTTCTATTCCTTTTAAAAACTCTTCAATTACTATTTTATCTCCAGCAGCTCCAAACTTCTTATCTGACATCATTTCTTTTAAAGTTGCTATAGCATCTTCTCTATTTTCAGGTATTACAACACCTTTTCCAGCAGCTAATCCGTCCGCTTTTATTACTACTGGATATCCAAAACTATCTATTTCTGATATAGCTTCTTCTAAGTTTGTATATTCTTTATATTTTGCAGTAGGTATGTTATGTTTTATCATAAATTCTTTTGAAAAAGCTTTACTTCCTTCAAGTTGAGCACATTTTTTATTAGGTCCAAATACTCTTAATCCTTCTTTTTCAAACTCATCTACTATTCCCATAACTAGTGGTACTTCTGGTCCTACTATTGTCAGACCTATTTCATTTTCTTTGGCAAATTTTAAAAGTTCTTCTATATTAGTATCACCTATATTTACACATTCTGCTACGTTTGCAATTCCTGCATTACCTGGTGCACAATAAATTTTTTCTACATTTTTTTCTTTGCTTAGTTTCCAGCATATAGCATGCTCTCTTCCGCCACCGCCTACAACCAATATCTTCATAATATCCTCCTTAGTGTTTGAAGTGTCTTATTCCTGTAAATACCATAACCATATCATACTTGTCACAAGCTTCTATTGAATCTTTATCTTTTATAGAGCCACCTGGTTGAACTACTGCTGATATTCCATATTCATGAGCTAATGTTACACAATCATCAAATGGGAAAAATGCGTCTGACGCTAAAACAGCTCCTGTAAAATCTTTATCTTTGTTATTTTCAAGAGCATTTTTTAATGCCCAAATTCTTGATGTTTGTCCACAACCTAAAGCTAGAGTTTGTCCATTTTTTACTATTGCAATTGCATTTGATTTCATATTTTTTACTACTCTCATACCAAATTCCATGTCCTTAAGTTGTGCATCTGTTGGTTTTTCCTTTGTTACATTTTCACTTTTTTCTGCTAATATATTGTTTCTATCTTGTATCAATAATTTTCCATCTAAATATTTCATTTCATATGGTTGTAAACTATTTTCTATTTTAGCTAATTTTAATATTCTTAGATTTTTCTTTTGTTTAAGTATCTCTAAAGCTTCTGGTTCAAAATCATATGCTACTACTATTTCTAAGAATATTTCATTTAATTTCTCTGCTGTAGCTTTATCTATAGTAGAAGTTATTCCTACTATTCCTCCAAATATTGAAACCTTATCCGCTTCATAACATTTTGTATATGCTTCAAAAGCATCTTTTCCTAACCCTACCCCACATGAATTAGCATGTTTTATAGCTACTGAAACTACTTCTTCACTATCTTTAAATTCTCTCATTACTTCTAAACATCCATGTAAATCATTTAAGTTGTTAAAAGAAAGTTCTTTACCGCCTAATTGCTCATAATTTAAGATTGGATTTTTTGCATTTGACTGTGAATATAAGAAACCATTTTGATGTGGATTTTCTCCATATCTTAAAGTTTGTTCTTTTTGGAAAGTTAAATTTAATATGTCAGGATACGTATCTCCAACTTCTCCAGCAAAATAACTAGATATTAACGCATCATATCTTCCTGTAGTTGAGAAAGCTTTATATGATAATTTTTTTCTGTCTTCTAATGTCATTGTATCTGTTTTTAATTTTTCTATTATAGAATCATAATCTTTTATATCTACTACTACTATTACATCCTTATAGTTTTTGGCAGCAGAACGTATCATAGATGGTCCACCAATATCTATATTTTCAATTATTTCATCATGACTTTTTCCAGCTTTTAAAGTTCCTTCAAAATCATATAGATTTACAGCTACTAAATCTATTGAATGTATTTTGTGTTCATTTACAGTTTCTACATGAGATTCTTTATCTCTTTTATAAAGTATACCACCATGTATATATGGATTTAATGTTTTTACTCTTCCATCTAATATTTCTGGAAAATTTGTAACATCTTCAACTTGCATTACATTAACACCATTTTCTTTTAATGTTTTAAATGTATTTCCTGTAGATATAATTTCATAATCTAATTTATTTAACTCTTTAGCAAATTCCACTACACCAGTCTTGTCAGTTACACTTATTAAAGCTCTCTTACTCATTTATAAACACTCTCCTACCTTGAAGTTTTATTTTATTTTCACAAAAAAGACTTATACTTTCTTTTAAAATCCTATGTTCAACTTCTAACACTCTTTTTGCAAGTGTCTTTGCATCATCATCTTGATTTACCTTAACTACATCTTGCATTATGATTGGTCCAGTATCAGCACCTTCATCAACAAAATGAACTGTAGCACCAGTTACTTTAGCTCCGTAATCTATAACACCTTGATGAACTTTTTCTCCATAGAATCCAGCTCCACAAAATGAAGGAATTAATGATGGATGTATGTTTATCATTTTGTTTCTAAACTCATTAACCAGCTTTGGGCTGATTATTTTTAAATAACCAGCCAAAACTACTAAATCTATTTTATTTTCCTTAAGAATTTCTATTATCTTGTCTTCATCAGTTTCACAAATTGCTTTTATGTTATGATTTTTAGCTCTCTCTAGCCCATAAGCACCTTGCTTACTTGAGATAACTACTTTAACCTGACCTTTTATTTCTCCAGACTCAGTACCATCTATAACTGCTTGTAAATTTGTTCCCCCACCAGATATTAAAACTCCTATATTTAGCATAATTCTACACCTTCATGACTATCTACTACTTCACCAATTATATAAGCTTTATCTTCTAATAATTCACTATATTTTTTATCTACATAATCAGCATTGTCATTTTCTCTATTATTTATAAAGTTTACAACATCATCAGCATTTTCTTTATCTACTATTAAAACTAGCCCAATACCCATGTTAAAACTCTTATGAAGTTCTCTCTCATCAACAGCATTAAAACCTTCTATCATTTTAAATATAGGAGGCTTCTCCCAAGATTTTTTATTGATATCTAGTCCTAACCCTTTAGGTATAACTCTTGTTATATTTTCTATAAGCCCTCCACCAGTTATGTGAGCTATAGCTTTTATGTCATGTTTAGCTAATACATCTAAAGCTAATTTAACATATATTTTAGTTGGTGTTAAAAGTGCTTCTCCAACTGTCATTCCTAGTTCTTCAACATATTGTTCCATTTTATAATTGTAAGTTTCTAAAAATATCTTTCTTATAAAAGAAAATCCATTGCTGTGTACTCCACTTGAAGATATACCAACCAATACATCTCCTGATTTAACATTGTTTCCAGAAACAATCTTTTCTTTGTCTGCTATTCCCACAGAAAATCCTGCTAAATCATAGTCATCTTCTCCATACATTCCAGGCATTTCAGCAGTTTCTCCACCAATTAGTGCACAACCAGACATTTTGCAACCATCTGCAATTCCACCAACTATTTTTTCTATATGCTCAGGCACTAATTTCCCAAGAGCTATATAGTCAAGGAAGAATAATGGTTTTGCTCCTTGACAAATTAAATCATTCACGCACATTGCAACTAAATCTATTCCAACAGTATCATGCTTGTCCATCATCTGAGCTATTTTTAACTTAGTCCCAACACCATCTGTAGATGCAAGCAAAACTGGTTCTTTCATACCTACAAAATCTTTTAAACTGTATAATCCACTGAAGTTACCTAAATCTCCAACTACATTTCCATCATAAGTTCCTTTTATTTTACCTTTTATAAGGTCTACTGCTCTATTTCCTTCATCTATATCTACACCTGATTCTTTATATGTTAACATGAAAGTAGTTCCTCCTTATCAATTTTCTTAACTGGGTATTCTCCATCAAAACAAGCTTTACAGAAAGTAGACTTATGTTCTGTTGCATCTAACATTCCTTCTATATCTAGGAATTTTAAACTATCACATCCAATATATTCTCTCATTTCTTCTACGTTGTTACTTGATGCAATTAATTTAGAGCGATTTGGAGTATCTATTCCATAGTAACAAGAGTAAGCTACTGGAGGAGAAGTTATTCTAAGATGAATTTCTTTTGCTCCTGCTTCTCTTAAAGATTTTACTAATTGTTTAGATGTAGTTCCTCTTACAATTGAGTCGTCTACTAAAATTATAGATTTTCCTTTTATTATTGTTGAAAGAGGATTTAATTTTATTTTTACTGCTATTTCTCTTTCTTCTTGTGTAGGTTTTATAAATGTTCTTCCTACATATCTATTTTTAACTAAGCCTTCACTTATTTTTAATCCACTAGCATTTGCATAACCAATAGCTCCTGGCCAACCTGAATCTGGAACTGGAACTACCATATCTGCCTTTACAGTTTCATTCTGAGCTAATCTCTCACCACATTTAATTCTAAATTCATATGCATTTACATTGTCTATAGTTGCATCATTTCTTGCAAAGTATATGTGTTCAAATATACAACTTTTCTTAACTGGTTTATAATTTTCTGAATAAAAATATGATTTTAGTTCTCCATCTTTGACTACTATTATCTCTCCTGGCTCTACATCTCTTATAACTTCTCCGCCAAGTATATCTATTGCACAATTTTCTGATGCAAATATATATTCATCACCCTTTTTACCAAGTACAAGAGGTCTGAATCCATGTGGGTCTCTAACTGCAACCAATTCTTCTTGACTCATTATTACAAGAGCATATGCACCTTTTATATAATCCATTGTCACTTTTAAACTTTCTACTATATCCCCTTTGTAATATCTAGCAAGTATATATAAAATCACTTCTGTATCTGAATTAGTTTGGAACATATATCCATCTTCTTCTAGCATATCTTTTAAATAATTTGCATTAACTAGATTTCCATTATGAGCTATGGCTAATTGTCTTTTTCTACAACTTCCAACTAAAGGTTGACAATTAGAAACATGACTTCCTCCAGCTGTTGAATATCTAACATGTCCAATCCCTATATTTCCTTTTAACTTAGATAATTCATTTTCCTTAAAAACATCTCCAACTAATCCCATATCTTTTTTGTACTTAATTTCTCCATCATCTAAAAGAGCTAAACCACAGCTTTCTTGCCCCCTGTGTTGCATAGAATATAAAGAATAATATAGTTCTTTAGTTACATCTTTATTAGAGTAAATCCCTAAAACTCCACACATACATTTGCCTCCTATTTATTATTCATTCTTGAAAGTACTTCTGTATAACCTTCTACAAGGTCTCCAAGGTCTTTTCTAAATCTGTCCTTATCTAACTTTTCATTTGTATTTACATCCCAAAGTCTACAAGTGTCTGGTGATACTTCATCTGCCAATATTATATTTCCTTCAGAATCCTTACCAAATTCTATTTTAAAGTCAACTAACTTTAGGTTTAATTTTAAGAAAAATGCTTTTAGTAACTCATTTATTTTTAAAGTTTCTTCTCTTAAGAATTTTAACTCTTCTCTAGTTGCTAACTTCATTGCCACTGCATAATCATCATTTAGCATTGGGTCCCCATAAGCATCATTTTTGTAGCTTATTTCAAAAATTGGCTCATCGAAAACTACACCTTCTTCAAGACCAACTCTTTTACAGATAGAACCAGCAGCAATATTTCTTACTATTACTTCTAATGGTAAAATCTCTACTTTTTTAACTAACATTTCTCTATCTGATAAACTTTTTATAAAGTGAGTATTTATATTATTTTCTTTTAACATTTCAAAGATTATTGTTGATATCTTATTATTTAGTATACCTTTTGAAGATATTTCTGCTTTTTTTTCTCCATTAAATGCTGTTGCATCATCTTTATAATAAACAACATATTCATTTTCATTATCTGTAGAATATACTTGTTTTGCTTTTCCTTCATATAATAACATTTCTGCTACCCCCTTAAATTCTTGTCGTCTTCTAACACCTTTTGTGCCATCTCTTCTCTATATGATTTCAAATCCTCTTTTAATTTTGGGTATTTTAAAGTCATTATTTGTAATGCCAATAAAGCTGCGTTTAAACCTAAGTCTATTGTAACTGTTGCAACTGGGATTCCTTTTGGCATTTGAACTATTGATAAAAGTGAGTCTAGTCCATCCATAGTTGATGATTTAATAGGTAATCCTATTACAGGAATTAATGTTTGTGAAGCTATTACACCTGGTAAGTGTGCTGCTTTTCCTGCTGCTGCTATTATTACATCAGTATCATCTTCTATTTCTTTTAGGAATATTGAAAGTTGTTCTGGTGTTCTATGAGCTGATAATGCTCTTGCTACAACTTCTATTCCATATTTTTCAAGCAGTTTTATCCCTTCTTCTAATTTTGGATAATCTGATTTTGAACCCATAACTACTGCTACTTTCATTAGACTTCCCCTCTCCGTTTATAAGTTATTTTACACTACAAATCATTCGTATTATTATACGAATTATACACCTTAAATTTTATATTAATATACATATATTATCAACTCTTTTTTGAAATTTTTTAAAAAAAATATTTCTTGTAATTTTTTCATTCGCTACGTATCGAACTTTATTTATGTTTTTTTGTTAAAATAAAAAACAGATTATCTCAAAATTGGTTTTCTAATTAAATTTTAAGCCCAATACTCTTTTTTAAATCTTGTATATTATTTTTTATTACTTCTTTTTTAATTAATACTTTGGATTTATAGTCTTGTTTTTTAGTTCTGAATGTTACTTTTACTTAGATAAAACCAACACAAAGTTTATTCTTTATATAAGTAATAGCTAAAATTTAAAGTAATGATATTATATAAATAGAAATAATTTTATTTAAAGGAGAATCTGTATGTTAGAAGTTATAAAAAATAGACGTTCAATAAGAACATATATAGATAAAAATATAGAAGAAGATAAAATAACTGAAATACTAAAATCAGCTATGCAAGCACCTTCATCAAAAAATGCTCAACCTTGGGAATTTATTATAGTAGATGATAAGGAACTGCTGAAACAGCTCTCAAAGTCACAGCATAGAGCAAAGCATATAGAATTTGCACCATTATGTATAGTAGTGCTTGGAAATAGAGATAAATTCTTAAAACCTGGTAAATGGATACAAGATTTAGGTGCTTGCACACAAAATTTATTATTAGAAGTTACTAATCAAGGTCTAGCTGCTTGTTGGGCAGGAGTATTTCCTAAAAATAAAGTGGTAAATAAAGTTAGACAAACTTTAGACTTACCATTAAAATTAGTTCCTTATGCACTTATATCTATTGGATATAGTGAAGAAAAAAATGAGTTTATAGACCGATTTGATGAAAATAAAATACATAGAAATGTATATAAAAATAGATAATGTTTAGTAATATAAATGAAAATACATAGTAAAAATGCCTTTAGAATACATTTGTATTCTAAAGGCATTAACTTTGATTAAACACCTAATTAACCTCTAAGGTAAATTAATAATGATAATCACAACTTTAAGAAAAATATAGCCCTTAATGATTATCATAAAAATTAATTTTTTGAAAAAACTCATATTGACTCTTGAAGAAGTACATACAAATAAATTTTGCTTTATGAATATTCAAATAATTTATTTTATAGATATTTAATGATAAATATCCTACAAAATTATATTAATTAGGTCGACTAAATTTTGATATAAAGAGAATATAAAATACTGTAAAAAAGTGTAATGGTTATTTCCTTGAAAAGAAAGACATACTATTAAAGCATAAATTACAATATAGGAGATGATTAAATGAGAATACTTTCAGAAACTGAAAAAATATCTTTAGCAGCAATTATAAAAATGGAGTCTGACGGATTACTTATGCAAAGAGCAATAAATATGTTAATATCAGATGAAGACCTAAAAAGACAATCAGAATCTAGTATATTAGCAACAGAAGGAAGAATTAAAGCTATACAACAATTTATAGTTGAAAATGAAATACTAATTTCTGAGGAGGTATAGATAACATGAGAAATATGATAGAAAATCTAATTAAGAACAATACTTATATAGACGATAAAGTAATAATGTTAAGTATGCTTTCATCTGCTAAAGCATCTGCCAATATGTATCTTAATTCTGCATTGACAAGTAGTACACCTGAATTAAGAGCTATATATTCAGCTTCATTAACTCAAATGGTAGAAGGTCACACAGCACTTACAGAATTAAGTATTAATAAAGGATGGGTTAAACCATATGATAAACCTATTCAACAGTTAACATGTAGTTATAAAGAATCCCAAAATGTTATTGACTAAACTAAATAAAATATATTTCTAACTATTTCATTTTAATTAAATAATAAAAAGGGGATATTCAAATTTTTTTAAGATTTCCCCTTCTTCTAAATAATCTATTTTTAACATAAAATAGATTGCTCACAATCTAAACATATAATTTTATATAGTTATTATTAATTATTTTATACAATTCTATTATTAACATTTTTTTACTACATATTTTTATAACTACATATTTTTATAAATAAAGATATCAAATCCTTATGTTCCAAAATTACAAAATCAGGTTTATAAAACAACTCTTCTACCTCATGTCCTCTATGGTTCAACCATATACTCTTCCAACCAGCTTTTTTAGCACCTAATACATCATTTCTATAAGAATCACCCACATAATATGTATTTTCTCTATCTAAATTCATAACATTCTCAGCTACTCTAAAAATATTAGTATCTGGCTTAGAAAATCCAACCTCACTAGAAATAAAAATATTACTTTTATCAACCCAGTTTTCAATATTTAACTGCTTTAACTTCATTCTTTGATGGTTTGATGGGCCATTAGTTATAATTCCTAGATTAATATTTCTTTCTTTAGAAAAATTTAAAATCCTCTCAACTTCTGGTATTAGTGTAATTTGTGATTGTTGATATATATACTCATCTTGAAAACTTTGTGCATCTTTTTCTGTAATAGAATTTCCCAACTCCTCAAAAGCTTTCATTATCCTATAAATATGCATTTCTTTGATTGGCATTTCTCCATTTTCAGTCATATGAAATACCTCATCACTATACTTTCTACTACTCATATATAAATCTTCAATAGAAATATCCTTTATTGAAGAAAACACTTTATTATATGCAGTGTAAAAAGGCGTTAATTGATTATATAAAGTATCATCTACATCAAAAATTAAATTAATCAAAATATTAGTCCTCCTAAATTTAATAGTGGTAAGTATAATTATAACTATAAATACCTAGTATAACAATACTCACCACTATAAGTCCTATTATTTATTTAAAATCCTCGTAGTAACACCTTTTAAGTTATAGCATTCTGCATAATCACGCAAAGGACGTTTAATATGGTCTACAACAAATCTTTGACCATCAATATTATTCTTACTTAAATTATCATAAAGCACTTCTATTTCTTTTTTAACATCATCATTATTAAATGTATAATGTCCTGCAATATCTAGTATTTCATTAGATAAAACTTCATCCTTAAATATCTCTTCAGTAGTTAGATTTTTTTGTTCTCCTACTACCCATTTTCTCCAACGTCCACATTCAATTGCATTAACAAGAAGAACATGTCTGATATTAGAAGTTTTCTCAACTAAACCCTCTTTTTCTAATTTACACTCAACTTCTGCTAATTTTAAATATGCCCTAGTTTCTTCAGTACCATATTGAGGAGCTACATTTGTAGCAATAATTTGAGATGGTATATGTTCTAATAAAGTTACATCATCTAAGTAATCGCCATTATGCTCTTTTAAACCAACTCCATATTTCTTAGCCATTTGAGCTAAATCATAAGCATTTCTAAAATTAAAAGTTCCTACTTGTTCTGTCTTTCTAGTTAAAGTACCAGTTTGACCAACTATAAATGTTGGCATTGGCAAACCTCTATTATCGAGTTCAACCTTTAGTCTAGTTATAAATGTTTCATACGTCTCAGTTGAAGTCAGACCTCCATTGGTTTCCTCTGTACCAACCTCATAACCTATGTCTGGTAGATTAAGTCTTTTTCTCTCGTTTTCACAATACTCAATTAATTCTACAGTTCTTTCTAGTACTACATCTAGTGGAATTACTTTTCCAATTTCAAATGGGTCTTTTGTAGGGTCAATCATCAATAGGTCAAAACCTGCTTCAATGTCCGCTAAATAAGATTTTTTTCCTAACTCCATTGCTTCATCAACAGGCAAATGGTCATTTCTCTCTTTATCTCTTTGCCATGGCCCACCATGGTCTCTACATAAATAATATAAACCATCAAATCCAACTTTGTCGGCAACCTTCTTAATATCTTTTGTAAAAGTTTCCTGATTCCAACCATTTACATAACCGCCACCTAGTTCATCTGCATCTACTTGATTTCTACTTGCGATAAACATTAAAGGAAAATCATCATCTTTTGCTAGTTCAAAACTTGCTTGTAACAAGTTTGGTGACATAGGACCAATTCCTAAAAGAGTTGCACTTTTCCCCTCTTCTTGTAAGTTTAGTAATCTTTGCACGACAGTCTTTATTGGTAACTTTTTCATGACTATATCTCCTTTTATTCTATTTTTAAGATATTTTCAAAGATGCTTTTAATAAAAATTTCTTTAAAAACATCTTTGAGTTATATGTAAAATAAATCAATTTTTATTGAAAAGTATCTTTTATTTTCTTAATTAATGCATCAGATTTCTTAATTATCTCAGATACACTCATTCTTACTACCTTCTTTCCTTTAAAACGTTCCATATTTCTAATCTCAACATCATTAGTCAATATTACACAAGTTGCTTCATCAATATCTTTAAGTGACAATTCATTATCTATTCCAGAGCTTCCTTGAGTCTCAACCTTTATTTCTATACCAAATTTTTTGGCTGATAATTCAAGTGATTCAGCCGACATGTAAGTATGTGCTACTCCACTAGGACAAGATGTTACTGCTACAATTTTCATATTCTTATCTCCTTTAAATTTATAGTTTTATATTTACTTTTTTATACAAATTCCTTCCATTTATATTTATAATTCTTCAAATATTAATTCAATTGATTCATCTAAATCTTCTTCAATTTCTTCATCTTCTTTCACGTCTTTTTTTACTAATTTCATTAATACCGCAACAACTACTGCTCCAGTTAATACTGATGCAATATACCCCAACCTATTGTCAACTACAGGTAACACTATCAGACCTCCCCAGGGTGCATGATTTAAACATCCTAATAAAAAAGCCATAATATTTCCTACAATCGACCCAGCCATAATACAAGGTATTACTCTAACTGGATCTGATGTTGCAAATGGAATAGCTCCTTCTGTAATTCCAACACATCCCATTAATAGTGAAGCTTTACCTGAATCTCTTTCTTCCTTGCTAAATTTTTTTGGAAACAATAATGTAGCTAATCCTAAACCAATTGGAGGTATACAAATTGCAACGCCAACTCCACCCATTAAATATGGAAGTGTGTCAACTTGAGTTTGGGCAAAAGTAGCAGCAACCTTATTTATAGGGCCACCCATATCTGAGGCTATCATTCCTCCTAAGATTCCACCTAAAGGAATTTTAGAAACACCAGACATTCCATTTAACCAGTTTGTCATCCATGTCATAAAAGAAGCTATAGGTTCTCCAATTAAAAATACAATTATACCACCTGTAATCAATGTACCAACTAAAGGATAAATAAATATAGAACCTAAAGTTCTCATTGTAGGAGCTAATTTAATTTTCTTTAATTGTAAAACAACAAATCCTGCTATAAATCCTGCTATGATACCACCTATAAAACCTGCATTTACTTCTTTTGCTAAATATGCACCTATCATACCTGGAGCTAATCCTGGTTTATCTGCCATACTAAATGCTATATATCCACCTAATATAGGAATGAATAAAGCCAAGCCAGCAGCTCCAATTTGATTCAGTTTAGCCAACCAGCCTGTTTCAGGAACAGCAGCTTGTCCACTTAAAGTTACTGATAAAGCAAATAATATTCCTCCTGCAACCACAAATGGAATCATATAAGATGTTGCTGTCATAAGATGTTTTTGCAAAAACTTTAAAATTCTCATTTTAATCTTCCTCCTCTATTTTTTCTTTTATAAGATTATAAACAGTTTGTTCATCTGAACATCTAATTTGATTTCTAAAACTTTCATGCATCAATAAACGTGCTAATTTTGATAAAATCTTTAAATGAAGATTATTTTCATTGTCTTTTGTTACTGATATCAAAAATATTAAATCCACTTTTTCTCCTTCTTCTGTCCATTCAATAGGAGTATCAAGCTTTCCTATTGTAATACAAGAGTTTTTAACACCTACACTTTGACTATGAGGAAGACCTATACCATGTCCAATATAAGTCGACAATGTTTCTTCTCTCTTTAAAACATCTTTTAAAAATTGATTTTTATCTATTAAATATCCTTCTTTTGACACTACATCAACTAACGATATAATGGCTTCTTCTTTTGAATTAACATGTATTTTAAATGAACATTTTACATTAACTAATTTATTCATACAGTGACCTCCTTCTCATATTTATGAATTAAAACTTCTGCTTCTTCTTTTGTCTTTGCACTTTCTAACATAGCAATAAAATTAGTCTTATAAACCATTTTAGTTAGATTAATTATTGCAGGAATTTGCTCTTTTTTATCTCTGCTTGCTAGGCAAAATATGATTTTAACCTTTTTATCTCCAAAACTAACTGCTTCTTTACATATTAATAAACTTATCGAACTTACTTTGACTAATGAACTATCATTGCCATGTAGTAAAGCAAATTCGTTATCTTTTACAGCATAAAAACCCACATTTTTTAAAATATCTATAATATTCTCAGCATATTGTGCTGATACAAAATCACAATTAGCAAGTATGTTTGAACTAAATTTTACAGCATCTTCCCATTTCATATCTCCATCAATTATCCTTATGGTATCAATCCCTATTAAATCACTTAAATTAAGTTGTCTAAATAATATTCTCTCATCACTGTATCCAAGTTCTTGACATATAATACTTAATACTCTTTTTTGGGCATCTTCTTCTAAAAAGTCCAACCTTTTTTTTATTGACATATAATTAGTTAAGACGTTCTTTCTTTTTATCCCTTTTTCTTCAAACTTCAAATAATCCTCTTCTTGTAAAAATGGATTTATCTCAATAATTGTTTTAGGCAAGTCTATTACTATCTTTGATGTTGTTATAATGAAGTCAATACTTTCCCATTCTTTATAATCTTGTAACTTATATGATGGAATACTCTCTACTATATTTATCTGGTAATCATTTACTAAACT
This sequence comes from Clostridioides difficile ATCC 9689 = DSM 1296, assembly GCF_001077535.1. GTDB lineage: Bacteria > Bacillota > Clostridia > Peptostreptococcales > Peptostreptococcaceae > Clostridioides > Clostridioides difficile. The sequence goes on along the minus strand of NZ_CP011968.1, from coordinate 331,043 downwards.
ATCCTTTAACATAGCAATTACACCATATCCAAATCCACAAACTAACAATATATTTTTGTAGTTATTCCTCTCATTTCTATGTATACTTCCTAAAAAATGTATTGCCAAAAGTATTGTTTCATTTTCATTCTTTATTTGACTTAAAACTCTGTTTTTTTGAATAGAAACCTTAGTAGCTTCAAGTACATATTGATATTTATCTGGTATTACATGAAGTAATTCCTCATAAATCTGTATATTCTGCTTGATTCTCTCTATCAATGGAGCAATATGATTGAGTAATCCTTTATAAAGAATCATATCTTCTTTAAAGCTAATCTCTAATATTTCTGACATATTGTAAATTAGGTCTTGAACTATAATTTCTGTACTAATCAAATCCATATCCTCGTTTAAACTTGCATATTTATTTGTAAAAAATACAAAACTCTTTAACAGAAAAATTTGTTCCTTAGTCAACTTTTTTTGAATAATTGTTTCAAATTCTTGGTCAAACTTATTTTCAAAACACGGCTCACTTAATGAAGCAGATTCTAAAGGATGTTTTTCATCTGAATGTATATACCATGTAAAAAGGAAAATGTTCGACACATACCATGTAAAAGATTCATCATTTAAAGTCCATCCCATTTGCAATAATAAATTCATAGACCAATTATATATATCAATCAAATAAATCCCTTTGAATATTTTTTCAATTACATTCACTAAATACTTCTCAAATACACTTAAATCAGATTTTTCCTTACCAAAAAGATAAGAATACGATTTTAATATGTTCAATCTTTGCTTATATATAATGTCTTCTTCTCCACTTATTTTAAAAGATTTATCATAAGTAATAGTTATTTGGTTTCTTTCTAATTCACTTGACAAAACATTAAGGTCATTTTTAATTGAACTTCTAGAAACCTGAAATTCTTTACTTAATTTTTCTAAGTTTAGATTATCTATTTTAAACATTGATATAATTTTCATAATAGATACTCGCTCAGTTAAGGAAAATACATATTCGTTATTATTTATACATACTACTTGGAAGTCATCAGGAATAATTAACACACCTTTGTTCATCTTTTGTATTACTGACTTGTTTAATGAACGCAAAACAATATTTAAATTATTTATATCATATCTAACTTTTCTTTCTTCTATACTAAGTTGTTTGCTAATATCCTTGTAACTTGTCTTATTTTTTCCTTTTAGAAAATTCATGATGAGTAACATTCTCCCACTTATCATATTTTCCCTCCTTCCAAAATAATTAGAGTTATTAATATAGCAAATTTTATATTATTATGTATGTTTCAGTTTTTATCTAAGACAGTAACTATCTTTCTATATTCAGAATAATACAATAAAGCTTTAGCCACAACTTACAACATTTGAAAATTATTTTTACAAAATCTGCAAATATATTTTTATTAAATATATAAATAAAAAAGGCAAGTTATATTTTTAATTATATAACTTGCCTAAATTTTTTATCTTGTACATTTAATAATGGATATTTTTAATTTTATTATTTTCATATGCAAAATTTTCAAAGTCAGAAATTAATAATGGTTTTGAAAAAACATAACCTTGAATATAATCACATCCCACATTTTTTAGGAACTCAACTTGTTCTAATTCTTCAATTCCTTCAGCAGTTACTTTCATACCTAGCCTTTTGCTAAGTTCAATAATAGACTTAATAACTACCTTACCACGGTCTATATTATTTTTGCTAACAAAGAATGAACGGTCTAACTTAATTATATCAACTTTAAAATCCTTTAATATCCCTAATGATGAGTACCCAAATCCAAAATCGTCTATAGAACATTTAAATCCATTAGAATGAATATCCTCTATTATATCTATAGCTTCTGGATTTTCTAAGAAAATAGATTCAGTAAGTTCTAAATCTATCAGACATGTTGGTACATTGTATTTATTGCATATATGCTTATATTTTTCTAAAAACAATTTATCATTCAGATGTTGACGTGATACATTAACAGAAATTCTCAACACTTCTTTACCTTCTTTTATCCACTTAGAAATCAATTTGCATGTTTCTTCTAGTATATATAAATCTAACTTACATATAAATCCACTTTTTTCGAAAAGAGGAATAAAATCACTTGGATAAATTATGCCCTTTTCTGAATTTTTCCAACGCACAAGAGACTCTGCTCCACTAATTTTTCCACTTTTTATATCAATTTTAGGTTGTAAGCACATAAAAAATTCTTTATTTTCAAGGGCTTTTTCCATTAAATTTGAAATTTCCTTTTCAGATATTAATCGTTTTCTTTCTATATCACTATAAAAAGAAAAATCACTTTGATGAGTTTTATTAAAGCTTTTTCTTGCTGTATTTGCATGGTCTTGTATTGTAATTAAATCTTCATTATGATTTTCAATTGTGTAAATACCTACTGATAGTCTTAAAAAGTATGGATTTTCCCTATTTTTATTAAAATAATTTGTGTCAGCTTCTATTTTATATAATAACTCCAGGGCTTCTAACACTGGTCTATTCTTAATAAGCAAATAGAAAAGGTCTGCATCATGACGGCACACAAACTCTTCATTTTCATCAATGTTTTTATACAAAATATTGTAAAGATGTTTTAGTGTCATATTTCCCTTTTCACTACCGAAACAATCATTTATTAGCTTAAAATCTTTTATATTCATTGCTATCATCATATAAGTACTATCAGGTGATTCTGAAATTAAAGGTTTGACTAGCATACTAAACTTAGTTGAATTTATACCATTTGTTATACTATCTAAATATGCAATATTTTCTATTTGATTTACATATTTTCTTCTTATAATATATAAAATTAATGTTATAATTCCAATAATACATGTAATTATAAATGTCATTGTTATTGTAAAAGAGTTTAATTTATTAAGTTCACCAAGTACAGCATCTTCAGGTACTATGAGAAGAAAATGCCAATCATTTAAACCTCTTGTAATTGGATGATAAGTTAATAAGCATTGTACACCTTTTGATGAGGTTATTGTAATATTCCCTGATTTATCATTTTTAAAATCCTCAAGCATCTTTTGTGCCCAAGGTTCATCTCCAGAACTCTTATATTTATGGCTAAGGTCCTTTATTAATTCAGTATTTTTTCCTATGAAAAGAGGTTTTCCCTTACTATTAATAATTTCAATAGTTCCTTTTCCATTAAAGTTATCTATATTAAGAATCTCATTCATACTTTCTTTATTGGATACACCTATTAAAATACTAGATACTTCATGATTATCATTAAATATAGGTACACTATAAAGAACAAAACCCATTGACTCTATTACTTCTGAGTATTCTTTACCTTCAATTCCTTTTTTATAGGAAACAGTATTCTTTAAGTCAAACTTTTTTCCACTTAAAAACTCAGCTTTACCTTCTAAATCTATTATTCCAACATCATAATACTTATAACTAGTCTTTCTTTTAGATAAATACTCATATCGACTATCACCTTCATATTGCTTAATAAAATCTGCCATTATTCTTAAGTCGGATAAAATAAATTTGATTTTAGAATCAACATTCATTACAATCTGTGTAGATACATCATTTAAATAGTTTTTAGATTGTTTATTAGATATATTGTGTAGTTTTACGGTATTAAAAACAGTAATTACAAGGATTGAAATAATAAGTGAACATAAAATTATAGACAGAACTAAACTATTTTTCTTATACCTTGATAATTTCATTTTTTTCCTCCAAATTATAAACCTATTTTTTAATGTATATTAACACTTACAAATTTTTTTACTAAAAATCCTTCACACTATATTATAGTATTCTATTTCTTAATATTCAAGAATGCCATCTTAACATTTCATTAACATTCAATAGATAATGGTTTTATTAAATAATTATATTATATGCAATTTGAAACTATATTTGTATTACAATTTATCACTGTATCATTTTTTATTTATTTTTAAATTTTGGCCAAAAAATCTAAATTGTCCTTGCATATGACACCATGTCAGGGTATATCATCCATTTAGAGAGGTGAAATATAAATGAAAATAAATAACTATAAAAATCAAAGTATCATCACAAATCCTAAAAAATTTGAAAATAAATATCAAGATTTACCAAAGACTCCAATTGAGTTATTAAAAGTGGTTCAAAGCCTAGTAATTCATGGAGACCAAGGAAAATTATATGGTATATCCTTTAATAAACAACAATCTGATGAGGAATTGCTTCGTACAATTCCTCAAATGTTAAAAAGAATATTTGAAATAAATTCTAACCCACTAACTATTCCAAGAAACCCAAAACAAAGGCTTGTTGGAATGTGCAGAGATTATTCTTTACTTCTTGTATCGCTCCTAAGATATCGAGGTTTTGAGGCTAGAATGAGAGCAGGTTTTGCTAATTATTTTGAAAGTGAGCTTACTTATGAAGACCACTGGCTTGTAGAATACTATGATACTCTAACAAAGAGATGGATAAGAATAGATGCACAAATAGATGACATACAAAAAAATTATTTTCAAATTAATTTTGACACTCATGATGTCGGAAAAACAGATGGTTTTTTAACTGGTTCAGAAGCCTGGATAAGATGTCGGCAAGGACATGCTCATCCAGATGACTTTGGATATAATAAAAATTGGAAAGGTTGGCATTCTGTAAAGGGTAATCTTCTACATGACTTTAATAATATGATTGGTTTAGAATTGCTTCCATGGGATTTATGGACAGAATTAAGTTCCAAAAAATACAATCAATTAACAAGAGCAGAAAAAAATTTATTAGATGAAATGGCAGAAATATTATCAATCGGAAATATAAAAATAGAAGACCTTAATTTGTTAATAGAAAAACTGCCTGAAGATTATTTGAAATCAATCTTTTCTCAGTTAAAAATATTAGGCATTTCGGAAATAAAAGAATTAGGCAATCCTCTTGAACTCGAAAAGAAATTCAAATTTACAAAATCAATAAATAAATCAATTAAAAATTCACTTTGTCATAATAAAAGCTCTATCTATTTAAAAGGAGGAAGGCAAAACAATTTAAAGGATGTTGAGGTTACAATTCCAAAAAATCAAATAACTGTTATTACAGGTGTAAGTGGTAGTGGAAAATCTTCTTTAGCTTTCGATACGATTTATGAAGAAGGAAAAAGACGTTATTTTGAAAATCTAAGTAATGGAGCAAAACTTTCAGAACAGCTTCAAAAACCGGAATTTGATTTACTTCAGGGATTAACCCCTACTATAGCTATCGAACAGAAAAAAGGAAGCCAAAATCCTCGCTCTACTGTTGGTACTCTTACAAGCATTTGGGATTATTTAAGAATGTTATTTGTATCAATCGGAAAAAGTTACTGTCCATATTGCAAAATTCCATTAGAAAAAAAGAATAATACAAAAAATTATTGTCCACATTGTCAAACTATTTTTTCTAAGATAAATACTTCAACCTTCAATGCTAACTCCCATACTGGAGCTTGTCACGATTGTAATGGATTAGGTTTTACCTATCAAGTTAATCCTCAATTGATTGTAAAAGACCCAACTATTTCAATATTAGATGGAGCCACTTACTATTTTGGAAAATTGAGGGGGAAAAAGCCAAATGGTAATTGGATGGTAGGTGAATTATATGCAATAGCAAAAGATAAAAATATAGACCTAGATATACCTTGGAATGAATTACCAAGAGATTTTATAGATGCAATCTTATATGGTACAGACGATAAGATATATGAATTTAGCTTTGAATCAAAGGGACGAGAATCAAAGATTAGAAGACCTGCTTCAGGAGCAATCAACCACATTCAAAGACTTTTTAGAGAATCTAGTTCTGAAAATAATACCTTGCATCAATATATGAACAAAATTCCTTGCAATACATGTGGTGGCGAATTGCTGTGCATTGAGGCTAGATTCACTACAATCAAAGGTTATCGCTTCCCTGAACTAACAAAAATGACGATAGAACAGTTATGGAATTGGTTGTGTGAATTACCAAATCAACTTCAAAAAAATGAGCTCTCTTTGGTAAATGATATCTTAACAGAATTAAAAATTCGAGTTAGTTATCTATTAAAGGTAGGTCTTAGCTATATATCAACAGATAGAACAGCTCCAACTTTATCTGGAGGAGAACTGCAGAGAGTACGATTATCAAGTCAGCTAGGAAGTGAATTAGTAGGCTTAACCTACATTTTAGATGAACCATCTATTGGTTTACACCCAAGAGACCATAATTTAATCATCAAAATGATAGAAGAGCTAAGAGATAAGGGTAATACTGTTATAGTTGTGGAACACGATAAAGATACAATACTGTCTGCTGATTATATTATTGATGTAGGCCCAAGTGCTGGTACAAAAGGGGGGTTCATTATTGCAGAAGGTACAACCCAAGAAATTATAAAAAATCCAAACTCTATAACAGGTAAATATTTAAGTACATACAATAAAACAGGTTCACAAAATAAAATTATCCCAAGTAAATGGTTAAGCTTAAAAGGATGCCATGCAAATAACTTAAAAAATATTGATGTAGAAATTCCCTTAAACTGTATGTGCTCTATTACAGGTGTTAGTGGTTCTGGTAAGAGCTCTCTTGTATTTCACAGTTTACTTCCTGCTCTAGAAGAAAAATTGAAACAAAAATCTATCCCAGATAAAAATTATACTGAATTTACTGGATTTGATGCTATTGATGATTTTATCTTAATGGACCAAACACCTATTGGAAAATCTAGCCGTTCTACACCTGCTACATATATCAATATTTTTGATGAAATTCGTTCTCTATTTGCTGAAACTCCACAAGCAAAACAAAAATTATTGGATGAAAGCTATTTTAGCTTTAATAGCAAAAAGGGGCAATGCCCAAACTGTCAAGGATTAGGTAAAACAAAAATTATTCTGCAATATATGGCAGACCAATGGGTAACTTGTAGTAAATGTCAAGGTAAGAGATATCAAAAAGAAATACTGTCTATACAATACAAGGGAAAGACAATTGCAGATATACTTGACATGGAAGTAGCAGAAGCAAAAACATTTTTTAGCGATTGCTCTGATATATATAGAAAACTCTCCTTATTAGATGAAGTGGGACTTGGATATCTAAAGCTTGGACAAAATACATTAGGATTAAGTGGAGGAGAATCTCAAAGGATAAAATTAGCAAAAGAATTAGGGACAAAAACTAAAAAACGAATGCTGTACATATTGGATGAGCCTACTACTGGACTTCATTTTAAAGATATAGAAAATTTGTTAATTACTTTTAGAAAACTTGTAAATGAACAGCATTCACTTTTAATTATTGAACACAATACAGAGGTTATACGTGCTTCTGATTGGATTATCGATATAGGTCCAGACAGTGGAATAAATGGAGGGGAAATTGTTGCTTCTGGAACTCCTGATGAAATAAAAATAAATCCAAATAGTATTACTGGACATTTTATATAAAAACAATTAAATACACATGAACTTAAATATAAAATTATAGAATGTCTTATATTATAGAAGAATTATTATAATAGTTGTACAATAAAAAAATTAACTTTAGTATATTATCTGTGATAAAATATGAATAATATATAAAACAGAACATAAAAATTATTATATTTTTTCTTTAAGTTTCTTCCTAATTTTCACATAACAGTAAAACCACCTAAATATAAAGGTTATAATGAAGTCTATGATAATGAATTTTATAAAATATTTGAAAAGAAAAATCCTCATATTTGGAAAAATAGTACAAAGATAATTAATACAATGTTAGAATGCTTTATTGCAGAAGATAGTAAGATAAAAGATGGAGTCAACATACCTACTCTTGTCTTTAAAACACTTCATGATAGATATTTTAAAACCCAATATTTTGATAGCTATTATAATTCACTAAAATGTAAAAAGAAACTTGTTGAAATTAATAATGTTCATAATAGTTACTATATAGATAGTGAGAAATTTTGCCAAGAAGCTTATGATTGGTTTGTAGAAAACCAGTGATATAATTTAAATGTTATATGGGTTTCTGATTATCTTTTCAGAATTTATTAAAAATCCAAATAGCCTTACTTTATTGGCTATTTGGATTTAAGATATAAAAAAATAGATATCCTTTACTTAGCAAAAACTTATAAATAAAAAAATATTCCCAGTATACCACTTATTATTATAATCACAATAGGATTAATTTTCCACTTACGTACTATCAGTAGTGTAACAAAAAAGATTATTAGTGCAGTCCAGTTTAGCATCTCAAATATAGAATTGAAGTACACTTTATTCGTCCCAAATAATGCAAGGATTATAATTGTAGCCGCAGCTGAGATAATTAAACCTAATGAAGCTGATTTTAGACCATTTAATATTTCAAATATATAAGTAGAGTTCTGATGCTTTTGAAAAAAATTATATAAAAATAGAGATATTACTACACCACATAATACACAACCTAAAGTGGCTGCAACTGCTCCCCAAAACCCTCCAATTTGAAGTCCAACAAAAGTAGAAGTATTAACAGCCAGTGGCCCTGGTGTCATTTGTGAAATAGTTATAATATCTGTAAACATTTTCTCACTTATCCATCCAGTTTGATTTACTACTTTCTCTTGGATTAAAGGTATGATTGCATAACCACCACCAATACTAAACAAGCCTATTTTTAAAAATATAAAAAATAAATTCCAAATTGTATTCATTTATTTTCCCTCTTCTTGTAGAAAACTTGCATTACACATACAAAACAGCAAACAGATAATATAAAAATTACATTTATACTCATCACAAAGTTTGCAAAGAAAGCAATAGGTATCATAGCTGATAAAAATAGAGAACGTTGTTTTAATATCATAGAGCACATGTCAATAATCAAATCCACAATTAGTGCAGCAACACCAGCTTGCATTCCTTTTAATACTGCAATTACAATGGCATTAGATATAAAAGTGGTGTAAAATGCTGATACTAATCCAAGAATAACGAGCGGAGGTATTATAGCTGCTATACAACTAATGACAACCCCTAAAGTACCAGCTACTCGATAACCTGCCAAAGCAGATAAATTAATTGCAATAGCTCCAGGAGTTGATTGTGCAACTGCTGCCATGCTCATCAAATCATCTTCTGTAAAGAATTGCTTTTGATTTACAAAATAACGTCTAATCATAGGTACAACTACATACCCTCCACCAAAAGTGAATGTGCTAATAAACAAGTTAATAATTAAAAGCCAAAAATATGTTTTTCTGCTTTGATTCAAAATATTCCTCCTTCTTTTCACTTCATATTATTCAGTATACCTGTTGCTTTGCAATCTGTAAAATGATAGAATTTAATGGAATTAATCAATTTTATTCATGTCTAGTGAGGATATTTATTATGATAAACATACGATATTTAGAGATTTTAGAAGCAATTGAACAAACAGGCACTTTTACAGGTGCTGCAAAAAAATTACATATCACACAATCTGCTGTATCTCATGCTATAGCTGAACTTGAACAACAAGCTGAAACAGCATTATTTGACAGACTACCACGAGGGGTATGTCTTACTCGCTGTGGCATTTCTCTTTTAGAAGAAGCACGTAGTATCTTAACTGCTTGTCGTAATTTAGACAAAAGAATCAGTCATTTAGAGGAATGTACACCTATAAACATTGTTTCTAGCATTACAATTGCCTCTTTTTTACTTCCACCAATTTTAAGTCGACTAAAAAATTCATTCCCATCTCTTAAAGTGAATGTACGTGTCGAAAGTGCTAATTCAGCTATGGATATTTTAAAAAGTGGAGAAGCTGATATATGCTTTTGGGAAGGTATAGAACCACAGGGGGCATTCCGTACAATTTTATTAGGTTCCTATAAGTTATGTGTTGCATGTGCTCCAACTTTTCCTTTATCTAAACAAGCCTTATCTCTACGACAGTTATGCACGTTTCCGTTATTGTTACGTGAGCAAGGAAGTGCCATTCGCGATACTTTGGACAGTGTATTATCTCTTTCAAACCAAAAAGCTTATCCTGTTTGGGAAAGTGTTAATTCTTTTGCACTTATTAAAGCTGCAGAAGCAGGGTTAGGTATAACCATTTTGCCAGAAAATTTATTATTAGATTCACTCTTACATAAAAAATTGCGATTGATTGAATTAGATGGGATAGATATGGAAAATAAAATGTTAGCAATATTACATAAAGATAAAAATATTACACAACCTTTGAAAATAATATTGGATAATATAAGCAATGTACTTTAATTTAAAGGTTTAATTTTTTAACATTCTATTTTTTAGCATAAAAAGTGTGTACTATTCCTTAATGTTGTGATTTTAATTATCATCAATTTTTAAAATAATACACACTTTATTTTAAGTACAATCTAAACTTAAATAAGATAAAAGTTTCTATTGTATATGTTTTAAATTAATACTATATTCTTGTTTACCTTTTTCAATTTTAAATTTATCATTTTTATTAGGATAAATAGTTACAACATTATCTTTATACTCTGATTCATCACATTTTATATTAATTGGCATAACTTCAGCTTCACCATATACATAGCTAACAGGCTTATTATTATTCATTACAACAATCTGCACCATGTCATCACCCTTTGGAGATGATATATTTCTCCATTTATATCCTATCGTTTTATATATATCATCTGCAGATGTTCCAGATTTAAAAACATATATTTTATCCCATTCAGGAGTCTTTACTTCTGATAATCTTATTTCTTTCTTATCTTTACTTACTTTATTAATTGAAGAAATAAATTCTCCAAATTTATCACTTTCTTGATTTTTTTCAAATTTAATTAATTTACTAGATTTGTCAACTATATTCCATTTATCATTGTTTTTTTCTAATTTAAAATTAATCTTAGAAATACATTCTCCATGCTTTCCTGGCTCAGTAACTATAACATTTTCTCCTGATTTATTTTTATAATCATGTTGCTCAATTTGAACATGATTATGACCTGCAACTATAGCATCAATTCCATCAACTTGTTGAGCTAAGTCTTGTATTCTATTTCCTGGGTTTCTAGGTTTCTTAGGTTTCTCACCTGTATGTGCCACAGCAACTATAATGTCAGGCTTCTCTTTTTCCATTATACTAACCCACTTTTTAGCATCTTCTACTAAATCATTCATATACAATTCACCATTGTAGCCCTCTTGGTCTTTTAGTTCTAAAGACTTAGAGTCAACAAGTTTTCCATCTTTCCACTGTTTCCTCTCACCAACTTCTTTTATAGTAAGCCCTAAAATTCCTAGTTTTACGTTTCCTTCAGGTGTATTAATATTTTTTATTATGTATGGTTTTGTATAACTGTCTCCATTTTTTTTATACGTATTTGCCGATAAAATATTTATTTTTTGCTTCTCAAAATCAGATATCATATTATCTAGATAAAATTTATTGTTGGATATAAATTCATGATTCCCAAGAACTGCAACATCATAACCTACCTCTTTCATATCTTTTGAAATAGGCGTCTCAATATAACTTTCAGTGTTATTATCACCATCTTTATATCTAGCACTAAAATAACTATCCATGCTAGAACCAAACACTTCTCCACTATCAAAAAAATCTCCTGCATCTACTAAAGTTAGATTTTTATCTTTTTTTCTTTCTTCTTTTACATAAGAAGTTAACTCATAAGGTATAACTCCATGTAAATCAGTAGTTGCTAATACGTTTATTTCTGCGGTTTGTTTTGAAGCACATCCAGACATTAGTAATACAAGTGAAAAAGTAATTCCTATAATTATTTTATTTCTCATAATCCCTCCAGCTTCTATAAATATTTGATTTAGTATCATTGACAACTCAATTCTTCTATAATATCAATATTCATACATTAATATACAAAAGTCATCTATATGTTTTATAGACATACATTTCATAGACATAAAATACTTTTATATACTTCTAATAAGTATAAATCTTTTCTATTATATCATCAAGTTTATTTATGATTATACCAAATGGTTTTCTAATTAAGTGAATATAAAAAGCTATGAACAATATTACTCAAATTACCATCAAGAGTAACATAAATACATATCTCCATCAATGATTAAGAAATTACTTTTTTATTGTATCAATTTGTCTTTCAGAGCATGACACAAAAGGAACTAAAAGATAACAAAATCATCAGTGTTAAATACTTCGAGTTTCAGAGCAAAGGAGTTCTAAAACAAAATAAAAACACCCCGCTGAATTTATCATTCAGCAGGATGTTTTTTACTTATTAATCCATAAGATACTGGCAAATATTGATAGTATCAAACCAGTATAACATAGAAGTAAGATAGACCTCAAATCCTGTATTTATGTGGATTTTTGGCATTCTATATTTTATTCCCATTCTATCGGGTAAGTTTTATCTCTAGTGTTTCCAAGTGTTTCAGATTATCCATATTACCTACATTATCTCTATTATCAATTTTATTTTTATTTTTTTTAATAAAAATAGTATCATTTTAGTATCACGTTTAACTTATTCATCTTCTTCCCAATTTTTTACCCATTCTTCTAATATATCTAATTTATCATCGCTGAAATCTTCGTTATCATTAAGAGCAGTAAAAAAACTCTTAAGGGAATTATTATGAAAAAAACTAAAAAATCTTTTTGTTTCAACTTTTAAATAGTCTTTCTCCCTTACAGCTATAGTATAAAAAGTACACCTGCTTGTTTTTTGTGCATATAGATAGTTCTTATTTGTAAGTTTAGACAATATTGTTAGTGTTGTATTTTTATTCCAACCATAAGTTTGTTTCATAGCTTCTACAACTTCTCCTGAAGCTACTTTTTTTTCTAATCCCCAGATAAACTTCATTACTTTTAATTCTGAATCAGGTAATTTTTTAAATCCCATAATATGCACCCCCTTTTTTGTAAATTTCTGTATATTAAAATATATATAAATATTATAACAAATTTAATTTAAAATTAATTGATATATATAAATTATCTTTTTCCAATTTTTTCCATATTTTTTATAAATGCCTTTAGTTGTTCTTCTGTCATCTTATCTCTTTTATGTATAGTTGTGAATATTCGTGCAAAAAAATTATCATATTTACTTATATCTCTTTCTTCTTTTCTAGCATTTAAATATTCTTTTTTAGTTACTAATACTTCATAGCTAAACTGAAAACCTATCCGCTTCTTTTTTAATGTTTTCATCTTTACCAATCTTTTTAAAAGAATTTCTGTAGTACTTTTCCTCCACTTATATCTCTTTTTCATTGCTTCTATTATTTCTTTTTTTGATAAAATAGACTTTTTATTCCACAAATACTCCATTAGCATTAATTCGCCCCTACGTAGTTTGTCTATTACATCTTGTTGTTCCATTTATGTCACTTCCTTGAATTAATTTTAATTTAAATTAATAATAGAACCTTCTAATTGCAATTAATACAGGTAAGTTTTACCAAGTATTCTACACATTTAGTCCATTTTTATATATAAAAAATATTATTCATTCCTATAAATTTATTCAATTTTCAAACAATCTTGTTGAATAATAACTAATTCTATTGTATTATTTTAGTTGTAGAATAAAACTAAATCGGCAAAACTAGAGAAATTTAGTGACGCAAAGCTATAGGGACTAAGACTTATATAAATATCTTATGAGTTATGTTAGCCAGTTGCCAAAAAGATGTTTTCTTTTTGTTTTTATGAAAGTTTTTTAGGGGGATAATAATATATATGTTTAGAAATAAAATAGATAAGTGTACACATATGTTGCTGCTTATATTGGTAGTTCATATGATTATTGTAATTTTATAGATACACAGCTAGATGATTTTATATTAGAGTACGGAGAAAATGTAGTAGAGTCTTGTTTACACCAAGTGATGGTATTGGTAAGTAAGTATAATTAGATAGACATTGATTTCTAGAGAACCCTTTTTAGTTTTATCTACTTTTAAATAATGATATGATAAAAAATTAATTAAAATAGATTTATAATATTCATAGTTTTATTTTTTCTTAAAATGCGATATAATAAAGATGTAAATTCGTATCAAAAACAAAAAAAGAAACTACAATCTATTAGCCTAGAGCGAAGTTTCAAATTCAAAATAATTTAAGTAATGATTTATTCATTGAAATCGTCTTGATTGCCGTCAGGACGATTTCTTAGTTTATGTAAAGATTCTTTTAATCTACTTATAGAATCTAATAATCTTGTTATAGACTTTACTATTGTTGTAATAGATTTTATTACAATAGTAATGTAATACGCTATAACAAGTATAAACATAAGTGTTTTCATATACTCACCCCCTTTCGTTCGAAGGTGATTTCCGAAAACTTTCGCCCTTAGATTGTAGTTCCACAAGATTATTCTTGCATTTTAATTATAACATAATTTTACAATTATCAAATATCCATTCTCCATATTTTTTTATTTATACAATATATTCTATATTGCAATAAAAAACATTGTTTTAAATATATATACATAGGTATATACTAAATATGTTAAACTTAATTATGGAAAATATAAAATGAAAGGAATAAAAATATGACTAAGACTATATTATGTGATTACTGTAATAAAGGAATAAATAAAGATGATAATAAGTATATTACTTTTCATAAGAAAAGTCATATGAAAACTAACATTTGTATTAATTGTGCATTAAATTTGATAGATAAAGATAAATTAAATGAAAATATTATAAATAATCAACATGATTATTCAAAGAAATGAAAAAGCACTCTCCATAATGAAGAATGCTCTATATAATAATGTTTGACTTAGTAAAGATGTGTTGGGGTTACATATTTACTTTTTTATTATATCATATAACTTTGTGTATGAAAAAGAATTTAAATCAATTTTAAGGTGTGTTGAG